>DATJPQ010000128.1:0-18466 GCA_035506315.1 Opitutaceae bacterium | reverse complement strand
CGCCGGGCAATGGCTCGGCGGCGAAGGCCAGGCTGGAGATGGCCAGCAGGATCGTGAGGAGGATGGATGATTGCATAAGCGGGAAAGTCATCGACCGCACAGCGGGGCGCCCGCCGGGCCGCGCCCGGGCCGATGCTCGAGCCGGAGGAGGCAGGGGGTCGCTCGCGCAGCGGTTCATTGGCGGCAGGTGAGACAGCCAAGACGGCTCAGTGAGCGTCCCACACCACCGAACCGCCCGGGCTGATGTCGAACGCCCGGGTCTGCGGGCCGTATCGCAGATGCGCCATACCACCCTGTCGCGAGCGCACGACGGCGGACGTCAGCCGGCCGCGGTCCCACGCCATATCGATCTCGAAGCCGCCGCGGGCCCGGAGGCCCTGCACGTGGCCGGTGCCCCACTCCGGCGGCAACGCCGGCAACAGCTCGATCTCCCCGGCATGCGATTGCAGTAGCATCTCGGCGATCCCGGCGGTTCCGCCCAGGTTGCCGTCGATCTGAAACGGAGGATGCGCATCGAAAAGATTCGGATACGTGCGCGCCGGGCCGAGCAATCCCTCCAGGATGCGATAGGCATGGCCGGCATCCTGCAGACGCGCCCAGAGGTTCAACCGCCAGGCCGTCGCCCAGCCGGTGGAGATGTCGCCGCGGGTTTCGAGGGTCCGGCGCACCGCGGCTGCGAGCTGCGGCGTGCCGCGCAGGGTGATCTGGTCGCCCGGGAAGAAACCGTAGAGATGCGACACATGCCGGTGCTGCTGCTCCGGTGCCCCGGCATCCCAATCTTCGAGCCACTCCTGGAGCTGCCCCTGCGCGCCGATCTGATTCGGCGCCAGCCGGGCGCGCGCCGCCTCGAGCCGGGCCGCAAAGTCCGCGTCCACCCCGAGGATCTTCGCGGACGCGATGCAGTGGGTGAACAGATCGCGGACGATCTGTTCATCCATCGTCGGGCCCATCGCGGCCGACACCCCGGCATGGTGCGCATTCTCCGGTGAGACGGACGGGCTGGTGACCAGCCAGTGGTGCTTCGGCTCCTCGACCAGCGTATCGAGGAAGAACTGCGCCGATCCTTTCATGAGCGGATACGCGCGGGCGAGGAACGCCTGGTCGCCCCCGAAAAGATAATGTTCCCAGAGCGAGTCGCACAGCCACGCGCCACCGCACGGCCACATGCCCCAGAACGCCCCGTCGATCGGGCCCGTCGCGCGCCACAGGTCGGTGTTATGATGGGCGACCCAGCCGCCGGCTCCGTACTGGTCGTGTGCCATCTTCGCGCCGGTATGCGAGAGATCCTCGATCATCGCGAACAGGGGCTCGGCGCACTCCGCCAGGTTGGTCACCTCCGCAGGCCAGTAATTCATCTCCGTGTTGATGTTGATCGTGTATTTGCTGCCCCACGGCGGCCACAGGCTGTTGTTCCAGATCCCCTGCAGGTTGGCCGGTTGCGTGCCGGGACGGGAGCTGCTGATCAGCAGATAACGGCCGTATTGGAAGTACAGCGCCGCGAGCGCCGGATCCTTCCCAATGTCCGCCGCCCGCACGCGTTCGTCGGTCGGAAGCGCCTCCGCGGCGGTATGGCCGAGGTCGAGCGCCACCCGCCGGAAGAGCCGCTGGTAGTCGGCGACGTGGGCGTCGCGCAACGCCGCGAACGACTTTTCCTTCGCGGCCTCGAGCGTCCGCTGGTTCCGCTCCGTCGGGTCACCGCTCACGTCATCGTAACGGCGATAGCTCGTCGCCGCCGCGACCAGGATCGTGGCAGTGGTGGCATTCGTCAGGTGGAGCTGGGCGGCATCGGCGTCGATCGAGCCATCGGTCTGGACGACGCGGACCCGGGCCTCGAAGGAAAGCGCGGCCTTGACGGTGTCGAACCCGGTGTTGACGCCGTGCAGCACCAGCTCGCCCTCCGCGCCCGCCTTCGTCTCCGCGTGTTCCGGCGTCTGCATCGCCAGCGTGCATGAGAAGCGGGCGGGACGGTCCGGACGGCGCGCACTGTGCGCCGTCAGGCGGATGGCGATGACCTGGTCGACCGCACTGGCCAGATACTCGCGGACATACACCGTGTCGCCAAGCTGGAATTCGGTGCAGGCGACAGCGGTGTCGAGGTTCAAATCGCGGCGATAGTTCGTCACCGCCTCGCTGCCCGCCACCGAGATCAGCAGGTCGCCCACGGTCTGGTACGCCGCCTGATGCATCGGCCGGGCCATGAACTTTTCCTGCACGAGCGCCTGGGCCTGCCGGTAGTCGCCCGCGGCGAGCAATCGCCGGATTTCCGGGAGCGCCCCGAGCGCGGCGGGGTTCGCCGGATCGTAGGGGCCGCCCGCCCAGAGCGTGTCCTCGTTAAGCTGGATGCGCTCCAGTTCGACTCCGCCAAAGATCATGGCGCCGAGCCGGCCGTTGCCGACCGGCAGCGCCTCGACCCATTGCGTCGCGGGTTGACGATACCAGAGTGTCGGAGCGTCATTAGGCGCCGCGTCGCCTGTTTGGCCCCGCGCCATGCACGCGACGATCAACGCCGCCACTACGGGCAAATTTGTGGTGAGCTTCCAACGCATGATGATTTGGGCCTCCGATGAAATTCTGATGCAAAAATGCGCGCGCGGGTTATGGCGTCGCCGGTGAAATTGCCGGCGGCGGCGTATATGCGGGCAGGGTTCCAGCCAGCATCTGTTTGACGAACACCCCGAAACGCGGGGTTGGCGTATAGTCCCAGTTCGCAATCAGCTTCGGTCCGGCGCGGGGATGCAAGTCCCAGGCCACATACGACCATCGGTGATCTTCGATGGCCTGCATGACGTGCAGGAGCCAGTTGTCGGCGGGCACCTGCTTGCCCGGTCCGGCATAGCCGCCGAATTCGCTGACGATCACCGGCAGTCGCGCGGCGGCTTTCTCCAGCTTCGCTGTCCAGACATCGACGCTGTCTCCCTTGTTGTCATAGCAGTGGCTGGGATAGATGACGCCGTTGCCCCGGGGATCGGCCAGCTGCCGGCCCTCCAGGATGCCCGAGAAGTCGTACGCCCAGTCGAGACCTCCGGCGATGACCACATTCTTCGCTCCCGTGTCGCGTACGGCATCGAGCATCGTCTGCATGCCGACGCATTGGTAATCTTTTACCGCCATGTACCAGCGATTGGGCTTGTCCGTGATCCAGCCGCCCTTGAGCCAGACATCCCAGGAGACATCGTGGGGTTCGTTATACAGATCGAAAATGACGGCGGGGTTGTTGGCGAAATTGGGGGCAAAGTCCTTCCAGAACGCCACGCTGTTCAGGTCGGGCATGGAATGCTGGCCGATGTTCGCGCCCCACTCGTTGCAGTCCGACCAATGCAGATCGAGGATGATGTAACACTGCCGGGTGGCGCATGCCTGCACGACCTGCCGCACCAGTTCGCGGTAGGCTTTGCCGCCGTCTTTTTGCCCGGACGTCTTGCCGAACCAGCGGTCCTGCGAGAGCGGGAGACGGATGACGTTCACGTGCCAGTCCTGAATGGCCACGTTAACGGTTTGCAGGATGTGCCCCTCGCCGTCGCTGGTCCATTCGAGGCTGGCGACATTGACGCCCCGCAGCCGCACCGGCCGGTCCTCGCTGTCGAGTATCCGTGTTCCCACCACTTTCAAAGGCAGAAGCGCCGGTCCAACGCCCGGGGTCTCAGCCGCCGCGAGTGCTCGGCTGACCACGACGGCAATCAAGAGCGCGACTGGGATCAATGTCGCCAGTTTCGGACATGACTGCGTGAATGATTTCATGTGCTGTGGTGAGAAAAACGAACCCAAAGGATACCGGCCGGAGTCGGATTACAACCAGTAGATCAACGTCTGCGTTGGCGCGATCATGATCCGCGGGGACGCCGCGGCTCCACGGCTGTCCGGTCTACCGCCATAATCGCATGATTTGTAGGCCAGCGTGCTTGCACGCGCCCAAACCGCGCCAGCGATCTGGCTGCCTACAGTTACGAAACCGAACCGGAAAGCCGCGATAAATGGGGCCATGCATTACCATTCTCCTTGATTTTTCAGTCAACCGGTTCATCGTCAATATATGGCACGCAAACTTCGGCTGGCCTACCCGGGAGCTATCTATCATGTGCTCAATCGGAGCCATAATCGGGAGAAGCTCTTTGCCGATGAAGCAACCAAGGCGGCTTTCGTGGAGTGCCTCTGGACGGCGTGCGAGCGTTGCGGATGGCTGCTCCATGCCTATGTCATTATGGAAGATCATTTTCATGCTGCCATTGAAACCCCGCAGGGCAATCTCGCGGTGGGAATGCAGTGGCTGCAGTCCACTTTCGCCAATCGCATAGGACAGAATCGTCCGTCCCATAGGCCTCTGTTTCAAGGGCGTTTCAAGGCAATGCCCGTCGAATCGACCGCTGTTCTGGGTAAGGTCTGCCACTATATTCATCTCAACCCTGTCAGAGCCGGCTTGGTTTCAGTGCGGCGCCTCACTGATTATGACTTCTGCAGCTATCGGTTCCTATGGAGGCCCGATGAGCGGCCTGCCTGTTTGCGGTTTGCGGCCGCGTTGCAGGAAGCGGGCGGCTTGCCGGACGATTCCACCGGTTGGCAGGCGTACGAACGTTACTTGGAGTGGCAGAATGAACATGGTCCGGCTGGACGCAACCCGGCCTATCGTTCAATGAGTCGCGGATGGATGATCGGCAGCGATGCGTTTCGGAACAGTCTCTTGGAGCAGCATCAACAGGCGTCCACCACGCATTCATGGAGAAGCCTTGAAGTACGCAAGGAGCGCGAAGCCCGCTGGAACCTGGCGCTTTCGGCTTTGCTGGAAGCGGTTCCAGACAACCAACGCGGCGATCGGCGTAAGTCCGCGCCCTGGAAAGTTTCCATCGCGTCCCAACTCAAGGCTACAACCGATGTTAGCAACGCCTGGCTGGCCGACAAGCTTGCCATGGGATCGCCGATTTACGTAAGCAAACATGTCGGTCTGGCACGACGCGGAATCTACGCGAAGCCAATTCAGCTTCAAAAAGCTGAAATTAGTGAAGGTAAGGTCGTACCCCCTACCTTTCAAGACGACCACCTGCCGGTGAATTTACTCTAAGAGCTTGTCGCGATTGGGTCAAAGTTCGGCAAGAGCTCGAGATTCCGTCACGATGCAACCAATCCCGACCAAAAAAACTCCTTAAGACCGCCGTGAGGCGGCGGAAAACTGAAGGACAAACTTGGTTTTCGCAGCGCGGAGCGCTGCATAAGGAGCCTGTCGAGGCAGATTCCAGCAATCCAAGTATAATTTTCCGAACAAGATATGGCATTCATTGGCACGTCCGACAGGCTCCTCGCCCAATCCTTCCCTTGCCCTTCGTGGGTGATTCGGTACTGTCCGCGACTCTATTTTTTCAGCCATGCCGTCAATTCAAGAATTTGCCGATGCCAAAGCCGCTGGGCGCAAGCTCGTCGTAGTGACCTCCTACGACACTTGGTCGGCCCGGCTGCTGGCCGACACACCGGTCGATTGCCTGCTGGTCGGCGACAGCGTAATGATGGTTATGCATGGCGAGCGCGACACGCTGGGCGCCACGACCGAGATCATGGCGTTGCATGTCCGTGCCGTGGCGCGCGGCGCCTCCTCCAAGTTGATCGTGGCGGACATGCCTTTCCTCGCGGCCCGCAAGGGTCCGGCCTTTGCGCTCGATTGCGCGGCGGAGCTCCTTCGCGCCGGCGCTGCTGCGGTGAAAATCGAAGGCGTACGCGGCCATGTCGACACCATCCGGCATCTGGTTGAGTCCGGAATTCCGGTCATGGGGCATCTCGGCCTCACGCCGCAGTGGGTCCACCAGTTTGGCGGTTACAAGGTGCAGGCGCGCGATGCAGCCACCGCTGCCATGTTACGCGAAGACGCGGCGGCGTTGGAAGCGGTCGGGTGCTTCTCCGTGGTGCTCGAATGCATCCCGCGAAAACTCGCCCGCAAAGTCACCGCCGACCTGCGCATCCCCACCATCGGCATCGGCGCCGGTGCGGGCTGCGACGGCCAGGTGCTCGTACTGCACGATCTCCTCGGTTTCAATCCGGACTTCAAGCCCCGCTTCGTCCGGCATTTTGGCGCCGGCGCCGGCCTTATACAAAAGGGCGTGACGGATTTCGCCCGGGCCGTGCAGTCGGGAAAATTCCCCGCCGCCAGGGAGAGCTTCTAACGATGCCGCGAATCGTCCCAACGGTGGCCGAATGGCGTCAACTTCGCGCCGGATACCGCGCCGCCGGCCGCACGGTCGGTTTCGTGCCGACAATGGGGGCGCTGCACGCCGGGCACGCCTCGCTCTTTCAGGCGGCCCGGCGCGATTGCGCCGTCGTGCTCGCCTCCGTTTTTGTCAACCCCACGCAGTTCGACGAGAAACACGACTTTGACCTGTACCCGCGCATGCTCGACCAGGATTGCGCGCTCATGGACCAGGCGGGTGTCGACGTGGTTTTCGCCCCCAGTGTGGCCGAGATGTACCCCAACGGCACGCACTATGCCGTGACCGAAAATGAATTCAGCCGCGAACTCTGCGGCGCGCACCGTCCGGGCCATTTCGACGGCGTGCTTACCGTGGTGTTGAAGCTTCTGCAGATCGCCGACGCCGAGCGCGCGTATTTCGGCGAGAAGGATTATCAGCAGTTGCAGCTCGTCCGCGGCCTGTGCACCGCGTTTTTCCTGCCCACCGTCATCGTCCCCTGCCCGACCGTGCGCGAAGCCGACGGTCTCGCCATGAGCTCGCGCAATGCCCGCCTCTCGCCCGCCGAGCGCGCCCTTGCGCCGCAGTTCCACCGCGTGCTCGCTTCCGCCCCCACCGCCACCGCGGCCACCAAAGAACTCGCCGCGGCCGGTTTCGTCGTCGACTACGTGGACGACCGCGAAAAACGCCGCTATGGCGCCGTCCGCCTCGGCCCAACCCGCCTGATCGACAATGTCCCGCTCTAACATCCTCTTTTTCCTCACCGGCTCGATCGCCTGCTACAAGGCGTGCACCGTCATCTCGCGCCTCACGCAGGCCGGCGTCACCGTGCAGACCGTCGCGACGCCCGCCGCCCTGCGCTTCATCGGCCCGGCGACGCTCGAGGCCCTCAGCGGCCGGCCGGTCTTTTCCGACATGTGGGAGTCGGGCCGCGCGCTCGACCATATCGAGTTCGCGCGCCAGGCCGATCTCGCGCTCGTCTGCCCGGCGACCGGCAATACCATCAACCGCCTCTCGGCCGGCCTCGCCGATGATCTCGTCGGCGCGCTTTTCCTCGCCTGGGAGCACAAACAGAAGCCCTGGTGGATCGCTCCGGCGATGAACACGCTCATGTGGCAACACCCCGCCACACAGGCCTCGGTCGAAAAACTGCGTTCGTGGGGCGTGCGTTTCATCGAACCCGCCGAGGGCCTGCTGGCCTGCGGCGACACCGGCCCCGGCCGTCTCGCCGGGCCCGAACTGATCGCCGCCGAGGTGTTGAAGGCGCTCGGTCGGCCGCCGTCCTGAAGGCGGGGCGCATTGTCGCCAGCGCGCTGAGCCGTTGCGGACCGCCGGCTCCACCCACGAAGCACCCTCACCATGAACATCCTCGTCACCGCCGGAGCCACGCGCGAACCGCTCGATGCGGTGCGTTATCTCTCCAACGTGAGCACCGGCAGCACCGGGGCGTCCCTGGCCGACGCGCTGGCTGCGCGCGATCATCGCGTAACCCTGCTGCGCGGCGAATCCGCCGTGCCTCCCCGCTCGGCCTGCGAGGTCGAGGTTTTCACCTCGACCGAGGACTTGCGGGCACGTCTGCAACGGCGCCTGGAGGGCGGGACCTACGACGCCGTGATCATGTGCGCCGCCGTGGCTGACTACCGGCCGGGACGCGCCGCCGTCGGCAAGATCGGCTCCGACGAGGCCGAGCTCACCATCCGTCTCGTGCGCAATCCGAAGATTCTCCCGCAGCTGAAGTCATTCTCGCCGCGCCCGCTGGTGGTCGTTGGCTTCAAGCTCACCGTTGGCACTGATACCGCCGCGCGCCGCGCCGCCGTGACGGCCCAGTTTGCCGCGGGCACCGTGGATGCCGTGGTGCACAACGATCTCGATGAGATTCGGGCATCATCGGTTCATCCCTTCTGGCTCTACCGGTCGGCCACCACCGCGCCCGAGTCAATCGGCGGCACCACCGCGCTCGCGGAAACGCTGGACCGTCTCCTGGCCACGGGTGGGAAGGAACGGACCAAGGCCAGTCCGCGTTCGCGATGAGATTGGCCGTTAATAGTATCACGGCCCGCTAAACCACGATGCGCACTCTCGTCCTCAATCTCGGCAACACCTCGCTCTTCGCCGGCGTGTTTTCCGACGGGCGTCTGACCGCACGCTTTCGCGTGCCGATCCGGGAGACGGTCACCGCGCGCGGTTTCGCCCGGCTGGTCGCCCGCCGTGTGCGCGGCCGGATCGACCGTGCGGTCCTCTGTTCGGTCGTACCGGCGCTCACGGCGCCAATCGCGCGGCACATCAAGCGTACATTCGGAATCGCGCCCGAGGTGCTCACCGCCGATGCGCCGCATGGCTTCAAGATCGGCTACCGCCGTCCACGCGAACTCGGCACCGACCGGCTGGCGGCGGCGTTGGGCGCGCAGGCCCTGTTCCCGGGGCAGAACGTCATCGTGGTCGATTGCGGCACCGCCACAACGGTCACCGCGTTGCGCCGCGATGGAGTCTTGCCCGGCGGCGCCATTTTTCCCGGGCTCTCGCTGTGGGCGGACCTGCTCGCGACCCGTACCGCCCGGCTGCCGCGCATCGCATTGCCGCAGGCGGTGGCCGCCATCGGCCGCTCGCCGCGAGAAGCGATCGCCAGCGGTCTTTATCACGGTCACGCTGGAGCGATCCGGGAATTGATCCAACGGATTCATGCCGAGGCGTTCGGACACCAAAAGGCAGTGGTGATCGGCACCGGCGGCCATGCGCCCCGGTTCGCCCGGGAAAAGCTCTTTACCGTGCTCGCGCCGGATCTCATCCTGACCGGTCTGCGCGCCTTTGCCGCGTCCAAACACGACCATGCTTAGAACGTTTCTCCGCGCCAAAATCCATCGGGCCACCGTCACGGCCGCCGACCGCGACTACGAGGGCTCCATCTCCATCGACCGCGCCTTGTGCCGGGCGGCGGGACTGGCGGAGTTCGAGCAGGTCGACATCTACGACATCACCAACGGTACGCGTTTCACGACCTACGTGATCTTCGGGGAGCCGGGGCAGATTCAGATCAACGGCGCCGCGGCGTTGCTCGCCCGGCCGGGCGATCTCGTCATTGTGGTGGCCTACGCCGCCCTCGCCCCGGAGGAAGTCGCCCAACATCGCGCCACCATCGTGCAGGTGGACGAGAAGAACCGGGTCGTTTCCACCCGCCTCGCCGCGGTGACGGCGCCGTGACCGGCTTTTGACCCCGGCTCGCCTTCGACATACCTTCCAGTGCCATGATCGCGATTGACGACAAAATCGACGCCGAAGCCGAGCGGCTGCTCCGCTCGCTGATGAACGTCGAATGCGATGCACGCCGCCAGTGGAATCTGGCCACGTGCCGCGAAATCGCGCCGCTGACCCTGGAGATCAACCGTCTCAAACGCGAAAAGCAGGCCATCGTGCTCGCCCATTCCTACGTGGAACCGGAGATCATCTACGGCGTGGCCGATTTCAAGGGCGACTCCTACTTCCTCAGCCTGCAGGCGAAAAACGCCCGGGCCAGGATGATCGTTTTCGCCGGCGTCGTGTTCATGGCCGAGACGGCCAAGATTCTCTGCCCCGACGCCACCGTCGTCGTGCCCGATCGCGGTTCGGGTTGCTCGCTCGCCGACTCCCTCACCGCCGATGACCTGCGCCGGCTGAAGGGACTTTATCCCGATGCCGCCGTCGTCTGCTACATCAACAGCACCGCCGCGGTGAAGGCCGAAAGCGACGTCTGCGTCACCTCGGGCAACGTGTACGACATCGTCGCACGCCTGCCGCAACACCGCATCCTTTTCGTGCCCGACCGCCTCATGGCGGAAAATGTCCGCGCCGAATTGAAGCGGCGCGGTGTCGACAAGGAGATCGTCTCCTCCGACGGCACCTGCGTGGTGCACGAGGAATTCACGCCGGAACAAATTGCCGAGGCCCGGGCGCGCTTTCCCGGCCTCAAGATCGTGGTCCATCCTGAATGCCCGCCCGAAGTCGCCGCCGCGGCCGATTTCGTCGGCAGCACCGGCGCCATGATGAAGTACGTGCGCGCCACCACCGCGCCCTATTTCCTCATGCTGACCGAGTGCGGCCTCGTCGGCCGGCTTGAGGTCGAGAACCCGGGAAAGCATTTCGTCGGCGGCTGCCGGCTGTGCCCCTACATGAAACTCAACTCCCTCGAAAAGATTCGCGACGTGCTCGCCGTTCCGCGGCCGCACCAGATCGTGACGCTGGACGAGGACCTGCGCCGCCGCGCGTCGCGCTGCATCGAAAGGATGTTCGAGCTGGCGCCCGCGGCCAACGGCTGAAGGACTGAAGAGCCAAAAGGCTGTATCCGCCGCGTTCGCCTACCGGCCATTTCCGCAACCAACCATCATTCAGCTCGAAACAACCTGAGATCGACGGTAACCCCCGTTTCGCATCTCAGTCCCTCAGTCCCTCAGTCCCTCAGTCCCTCAGTCCCTCAGTCCCTCAGTCCCTCAGTCCCTCAGTCCCTCCCATGACCGATCCTCGCACCGACCACCTAATCGACCTCGCACTGGAGGAAGACGCCGGACTCGGCGATGTGACGAGCCGCGCGATCTTCCGCGCCGGCCACCGCTCGCGCGCCTTCATTGCCGCCGGCCACAACCTTGTGGTCTGTGGACTCGACGTCGCCGCCCAGGTCTTTGCCCGGGTCGATCCGGCGTTGAAGGTGCAGCTCGTTGCCCGCGATGGCGACCGGGTGAAGCCAGGCGGCGTGGTCCTGCGCGTTGTTGGGCCCACCGCCTCGCTGCTCACGGCGGAACGCACCGTGCTCAATTTCATCCAGCGCCTCTCCGGCATCGCCACGCTCGCGCGAAAATTCGCCGACGTGGCCGGTCCGCTCGGTGTGCGCATCGTTGATACGCGCAAGACCACGCCCGGTTTCCGCGCGCTTGAGAAATATGCCGTGCGCTGCGGCGGTTGTTACAACCACCGCTCGTCGCTGGGCGAGCACGTGTTGATCAAGGACAACCATATCGCCGCCGCCGGCTCGCTGGCCCGGGCGGTGCAGAAGGCGCGCGCCGCGGCGCCGCATCCCGCCAAGATCGAAGTCGAGGCGAAGACCCTGGCGGAGGTCCGCGAAGCTGTGCGCGCCGGCGCGGAGGTCATCCTGCTGGACAACATGACGCCCGCGCAAATTCGCGCCGCCGTGGCCACGATCGCCGGCGCCGCCCTGATCGAGGTTTCCGGCGGGGTGCGCTTCGAGACGCTGCGCGATTTCGCCCTGCCCGGCGTTGACGTGATCAGCATCGGCGCGCTCACTCATTCCGCGCCCGCCGCGGACTTGAGCCTGACGGTCCTGCCGACAAAATCCTCCCGCAAACGCTAGCTTTCCGATCCTTTCACGGAAGGTAACGAAGCTAACCAAGATATCTGATCGAAATTCCCTTATCCGGCCTTCGTTCCCTTTGTTATCTTCTGTAGAAATAATGTCCATGAACGTCATTCGCACAGACTGTCTCGTGATCGGCGCCGGCCTGGCCGGTTGCGCTTACGCGCTTCGGGCCGCGGGTCACGGATGTCATGTGCAACTGCTTTCGCTCGGCGGCCCGCTCGCCGCCAACAGCGACTGGGCGCAGGGCGGCATCATCTACAATGCGACGTCCGATCCGGCGGTGTTCGCCCGCGACATCATGGAGGCCAGCGACAACACCGCCAACCCGCTGGCTGTCGAACATCTCGTGCGCGAGGGGCCGGCGGCGGTGAAGGAACTGCTGCTGGACGAAATCCACGTCCCCTTCGACCGCGATCCGTCGGGCGAACTCGAGCTGACCCGCGAAGGCGGGCACAGCGAACGCCGCATCATCCACTTCAAGGACACCACGGGCCATGCCATCCTGTCCACCATTGCCGCGCGCGTCGACACCACGCCGCACATCACGCGCCGGTCCGGTTGGGTCGCCATCGATCTGCTCACCCTTTCGCACAACACCGACAACCTTGCCGACAAATACCAGCCGTTGACGTGCTTCGGCGCCTACGTGCTCGACACGGCCACCGGCGAGGTGTGTGCGATCGTGGCGAAAAAGACGATCCTCGCGACCGGCGGGCTCGGGCAGATTTTCCAGCACACCACCAACCAACCCGGCAGCGTGGGCCATGGCGTGGCGATGGCCTATCGCGTCGGCGCGCGCATCATCGATCTCGAGTACACGCAGTTTCACCCCACGGTCTTCCTGAAGAAAGGCGCGCCGCGATTCCTGATCACCGAGGCGCTGCGCGGCGAGGGTGCAGTGCTCGTCAACGCCCGCGGCGAGCGCTTCATGGACAAGGTGCATCCGCGCGGCTCGCTGGCCCCGCGCGACGTGGTCTCGCGCAACATCCATCTCGAGCTCGCCGCCAGCGGCGAGACCTGTGTGTACCTGGATCTCTCGGCGATGAAGCCCGACTTCATCCGCGAGCGGTTTCCGAGCATCCACGAGCGATGCCGGGAGTACGGCGTCGACATCACGCGCGAGCCGATCCCGGTGGTGCCGGCGGCCCACTTCTCCTGCGGCGGCGTGCATACCGATCTCGCCGGTCGCACCAACGTCCGCCACCTGAATGCCATTGGCGAAACCGGTTGCACCGGCCTGCATGGCGCCAACCGCCTGGCGAGCACCTCGCTCCTTGAGTGTCTCACGAGCGCCAAGTTTACCGCGCTGGCCGACATCGAGGCCATCACGCACAACGAGTTTCGCCTGCCCGAGCCGCGCCCCTGGCAGAGCCCGGCGCGTGAAGCCGATCCCACGCTCGTCCGGCAGGACCTGGAACTCCTCCGGCAGACCATGTGGAATTACGCCGGCGTGATCCGCTCGCCGAAACGCCTGACGCGGGCACGCCGCATCCTGCTCGAGCTGCGGGAGGAGACGCAGTCGTTCTATCGCGGTTGCCGGCTTTCGCGGCCGATGATCGAGCTACGCAACGCCGTGCAAACGGCCCTGCTCGTCGTCTACGCCGCCGGCCTCAATCCGCACAGCAAGGGCTGCCACTACGTGACCGACAGCGAGGATTGAGCCAACCGATCCTTTCAGATTTTCACAGGAGGTAGCAGAGAGAGCAGAGCGAGACTTTCGATTCCTCTGCTGCCTCAGCGGCCTCCTGTAAAATCCGATGCCGATTTGGTTGCCGCCTCGCCGCACCAGGCTTCTCGGTGTTCACCCGCGCCTTCAAGAATCAGGCCGGGGCCCGGCCCTGCACCTGGCGGCAGATGGCGAGGAGCGCCTGGAAATCCTCGTCGCGCGAGCGGCTGACGATCACGTAATCGTATTCCGGCTTTTTCCGCAGCTCGATCTCGGCGGTACGCAGGCGGCGCGCGATCTCCTCCTCGGCGTCGGTCCCACGGCCGGCCAGCCGCGACCGGATGATCTCCGGCGACACCTCGATGAAAACGGTCGTCATGTACCGGCGAATCAGCGGTTCCGTTGCCGCCACGCGGCGGAAACTGTCCACCCCCTGCACGTCGATATTGATGGCGAGGCTCCGGCCGTGGCGCAGCGGTTCCAGCACGGCGGCGGCCAGCGTGCCATAGCGATGCCGCTGGTGCACCCACGCCCACTCGAGAAACTCGCCCGCCGCCAGCCTGGCGTCGAACTCGGCCGGTGTGAGAAAAAGATAATCCACGCCATTGATCTCGTCCCCGCGCGGTGGACGGGTCGTGGCGGTGACCACCCGGGTGAATCCCAGCCCCTCATGGACGAGGCGGTCGCAGAGCGTGCTTTTCCCCGAGCCGGCCGGGCCGGCGAGGACCAGCAGAACGGGCGTGGAGGAGGGCGACGTGGGGGTACTCATCGCCAGAGTGCTAGTAGGAAAACGCCATGATGCCAAGCAGCACGCCGTAGCCCAGGAGGGCGCTGCCGACGACCCGGGGCCGGCTGCTCGTGCGAAACATCCATTCGAAAAAATCGCGCAGCCGGTACGGCGTGGCGCCGATCCAGATGGCAAGGGCGATGCAAAGATAGACGAAAATTTTGAGCGGATAAACCTGCGGCTGATAGTTCATGTACCCGGCTTCGAGCAGGGGCATCGCGGCGAGCAACACCAGCGCCGCCAGCCCGCGCACGGCCAGAAAATCGGGCACACACCAGAACGAGAGCGCGGCCACCGCCGCGAAACCGAAGAAAAGCGGCACGTGATATTCGCCGAAGTCCGCCGGGGAAAGATTCCAGACCTGGTACAGGAACCACCCGCTCGCTCCGCCGAAAAAGACCACCGTGGCGTTGGTGGAACGGGGAAACGATTTCAGCGTGGAGGGGACGAGGGTGTTGCCGCTAAGCAGGGCGCCGCCGAGGGCGGCCAGGACCAGACCGGGCAGAAGCGTGGCAAGAAGCAGACTCATGGTCGGAATGGAGAACGAGAATGAGATGGAGAACGAGAACGATTATTTACCTTCCGCTTTCCCCGCTCCCGCCGCCACTTCACCGTAAAGCACGCTGGTCGTCGCCCGCTCGATCCTGACCGGCACGAGCCGGCCGATGAGGCGCTCGGCGCCGGCGAAGTGCACAATGCGGTTGCCGCGCGTGCGGCCCATGTAGCGCAGGCCTTTCTGGTCCGGGCCTTCGACCAGCACTTCCTGTTCGGTGCCAAGGAGCGCCTGGTTGCGCCGGCGGGAGTTCTGCTCGAGCAGCCGGAGGAGGATCCGGTTGCGCTCCTCCTTTACCTCGTCGGGCACCTGGTCGGGCAACGCGGCGGCGGGCGTGCCGCTGCGGACGCTGTACTTGAAGATGTAGGCCATGTCGTAGTTGGCGGCCTCGAAGAGCTCGCGCGTCCGGGCGAAATCCTCGTCCGTCTCGCCGGGGAAGCCCACAATCACGTCGGTCGAGAAATACATGTCCGGCTGCACGGCGCGCAGGGCAGCGACGAGTTCGAGGTAACGCTCCCGTGTGTAAGGGCGGTTCATCGCCCGCAGGATGCGGTTGCTGCCCGACTGCACCGGCAGGTGGACATATTCGCAGAGCTTGGGCAGGCGGCCGTAGGCCGCGATGAGATCCGGTTTGAAACCGCGGGGATGCGGCGAGGTGAAGCGCAGGCGCGCCAGGCCGTCGATGGCGCTGACGCTCTCGAGGAGCCGCACGAACGGCGAAACGCCGCCGGGGCGCGTGCGCTCGTGCCGGCCATAACTGGTGACAATCTGGCCGAGCAGCGTGATTTCCCGCACGCCACTTTCGGCGAGCGTCCGGCATTCGGCGACAATGTCTGCAACCGGCCGCGAACGCTCGTCCCCACGGGTTTTGGGCACGATGCAGAAGGAGCAGTCCATGTCGCAGCCCTGCTGGATCGAGACGAAGGCGGAGACCTGCCGTTCTGCGAGCACGTGGTCGCGGATGGTGTTTTGCGCACCTGCCTCCTCGGCGATATCGACGATCGTTTCGCCCACCGGCACCCCGGCGGCACGGGCGGCGCGCAGATTGTCCAGATAGCCGGGCACCTGGTGAAATTTTTGCGTGCCGACGATGAGATCGACATCGGGCAACCGGTCGAGGAGCCCGGCGCCGCGGTTCTGCGCCATGCAGCCCAGGATGCCGAGGACGAAACCGGGCTGGCGGCGTTTGCGCGCGGCCACGTGGCCGGCCTTGCCGATGGCCTTCTGCTCGGCCATGTCACGCACACTGCAGGTGTTGAGCAGCAGAATGTCGCACTCATCCTCGTCCGCCACGATCCGATAACCGCGGGCGCGCAGCATTGCCGCGACCGCCTCGCTGTCGCGCTCGTTCATCTGGCATCCGTAGGTTTTGATGTAGACTCGGTTCACAAACTGACACCCGCCCTCAATCGGACGGGAACGGGTCTAAGTAGCCAGCCGCAGAGGAGGGTCAAACGGTAATCGCATCAAATGGCCCAACCTGCTTGGCTGGCTGCGGTCTGAGAACCTATGACCCGAGGGCGCATCACCATCCTGTCCGTGTTGCTGGCGACGTCCGCCGGCGCAGCTCCGGTCTCCCCGGAGCAAAATCCACCGTTGCCGGCCGCTCCTGCTACCACCCCGGCAGAACGACCGCCGCAGCCGCTCACGCCCGACCAGCTCTATGAAACGGGCAAGGCGCTCTTCGACCAGTACGCACCGCCGGAGATCAAGGAGCAGTACGATTTTCCCACGAAGGAACAGTGGGACGAGTTTGCCGTGAAGTTGCAGCGGGCGCTGGAAAGCAACTCGTTCGACGAACTGGCGGAGTACGAACCGCAGGCCCGGGCCGCACTCGCCACCTTGCGCGCGCTGCCGGGTTACGAGGATTATGCGGACTGGCTGGAGGAACGGCTCGACCTGATCCAGATGGCGAAACTGGCCGGACAACAGCCACTGCCAAAACCCACGCTTCCGCCGCCCGGTCCCGGCCGGCCGACCGCGCCACCGCTCCCCTATTATGACCTCTGGCGACAACGCCTGCGCAACCGGCCGGTGCCACCGCAGGCGGCGGCGTTGCTGCCCACGGTTCGCGCGGCGTTCGCCGCCGAAGGTGTACCGACGGAGCTGGTCTGGCTCGCAGAGGTGGAATCGACCTTCAATCCGAACGCCCGCAGTCCCGCCGGCGCCAAGGGACTTTACCAGCTCATGCCCGACACGGCCAGGACGCTCGGTCTGAGCACATGGCCGCCCGACGACCGCGCGAATCCGGAAAAGAGCGCCCGCGCCGCCGCGCGCCGGTTGCGGAGCTTGTACGAGAAATTCGGCGACTGGCCGCTCGCCCTGGCCGCCTACAACGCCGGCGAAGGCCGCGTGAGCCGGGCCCTCGTCGCGCAGAAGGCCACGACTTTTGCGGGGATTGCCAACACGCTCCCGGTGGAGACGCGCCTCTACGTGCCCAAGGTCTGCGCCACGGTCGCCCTGCGCACCGGCGTCTCGCCCGTAACCCTCGCCGCACCGTTGTAGCGCCGGATCTCCACCGCGCCCCAGGCGGTGAATCCGACAGCGGCGAATTTTTAGTTGCTCGATGACAGAATCGCCGGCGCTTTTCCGTCACCGAATTTGTAACCTAATGGGTTACATTTGCTCTTCGGCGTCGCCGCAATCCAGAGCTAAAATGGCCATATTCCCCCTGTGCGGCCGGTCGGAAAAATTGTAACCTAATGGGTTACAATTCGGCGGTGGCGCGTCGGTCTATGAGCCCCGGGAAATGCGCTGTGCACTTACGGACAGGGACTTTGCACGTTGACGCTCCGCCAGCTTTGCCGACACTCCACCCCATGCCCTGCTGCTCTATTTGCAGCTCACCACCAGGTTCGGCATCGTCGGTCGCATGACCCATCGGCAGGCTACCATTGATGACAGTGCGCTGCTGGCGAAGTTTAACCGCCAGTTGATCGAGGACGAAGGGCATCGCAACCGGATGACCGTCCCTGAACTGGAGCGACGAATGAGAAACTGGCTGGCTGGCGAATACGTCGCGACTGTCTTCGAAGACGGCGGAGAGGTTGTTGCCTACGCATTATTCCGTGAGAGAACTGATGAGATCTATTTGCGACAGCTTTTTGTGGTTCGCCAACGTCGCCGGCAGGGAATTGGCCGTCAGACCGTGCAGATTCTGCGTTCGTCCATTTGGCCCAAGGACCGGCGACTGACTGTAGAAGTCCTGGCAACGAATCGAGAAGCCCTGGCGTTCTGGCGCGCCGTTGGCTATGCGGACTATTCCCTCACGCTGGAAATTCTCCCGAAACTGAGCAGCCCCGTTCTACGCCAACTGGCGTCAAGCGAAGCTGATTCCGGCTACGCTGTTTACCTGGCGGCCTTTCGTTGGTTGAACGACAAAGGAATCCGGCAGTGGTTGGTTCCGCAGCAGCGTGACGTTTACGACCGCCGGCAAAAACGTGGTGAGAACTTTGGTTTGTTCATGGGCGGAGATTTGGCCGTCGTGTTGTCCCTGGTTCAGGGCACTCCTGCTGAGTGGGCTGACGTTGTTTCAGAGCGAGAGACATGGTGGCTCCACAATTTGTCGACGGCACCAAACTTCCGCGGCAGGAGACTCGGCGAAGTGGCAGTCCGGATGGCCTGCGAACACCTGGCCATAGCGGGCATCAACGTCGTTTACCTGGATTGCGTTGACGTGGCCGGATTTCTGCCAGCTTTCTACGAAAGGCTGGGCTTTGCGAAAATAGGTGAGAGGACCATCACCTATCCATCAGGAAATAGTTTTCCGATGGTGCTGATGAGCAAAGAATCGAACGACGCCCAATAAGTACGTTTCAGCACACTGCCAAATTCACTCTTCACGGCTCTTCCACGTAGCCGTGTTTGATCGCGTAGCGCACCAGGGCACCCGGTTCGTGGATACCGAGCTTCTCCTTGATGCCCGCCATCACGTTGTTGAGGGTTTTGATGCTGA
>DATJPQ010000127.1:0-2252 GCA_035506315.1 Opitutaceae bacterium | reverse complement strand
GATGAGTCCGTGTATCCGAGTGGGCGCCTGCATCTCTCTTGGAATCTCTGGAATCTTCCGGAAGGACACGGCCCAATAGGCTTCAAACGCGCGTTCTACCCACACCGGCACCAACGGCTTGGGCACTTCGACCCAGCCCGCTTTTATGAGCACAAGTCGAACCAGATCATTTAGTGATCGCGCACGATCTTCCGCCCTCCTGACGTACCCTTTTTCGTTCAAGACGCGCACCGTGATCTTTTTGCGCGTCGCTGCCGTCGTCTGAATGTTACTTTTAATCTCCACCATGCCGCGCTACTCCTGTTCCAGATCTGCAACGGTAAAATTGAATCGGTAGCCGTAATTCGCTGTTTTGCCTCCGACCTCGGCCACCCGATGGATAAGTGCCACCCCAATTGACCCGGAGAAAGGCTGTACCTTCCCATCCGTCACAACTGCCCCTTTCCGCTCATAGCCATGCTCGGCAGCATACTTAGCCAACGCCCTAGCAACCGGCTTGTCGCTGGCGTTCGGCATCCAGTCGCAAAGCACCTTCACAACGAAAAGTGTTTGGCCATTGCCCATCGAAAGGAAAGCCGTCCCCTCGATGTCGTAGTTTTTCCCGCCAACTTTCCAGACCTCAGGTCCAGTAACCGGGAATTCTGGGCTAGCGCTCGTCTGCGTCGGCGGGGGTTTCCCGCACGACATCCCTAAGGCGACGATCACCAACGCTGGAACAATGCGCGCCCAACGGCCCATGCGGTTCAGGGTGACAACAAACATGCAACAGGTGGAGCGGAAAATTCCTGTTCCTTGTGATTTGTTGTCACCCGCAGTTGTCACCCGATGCGCTGAAATCTGCCTTTTCGGTGTGACTCGGTGTGGACGCCGTTTTCGCGCAACGATGTCGGCCTCGACATCTTGTGACGCAGAGTGACGCCCTCCATTTCCGGCAAAAAACGCCGTTTGGTTTTTTCAGTCCTCTGCTCTACCAACTGAGCTACCTTGCCAAAGCGGAAGGGGCAGCAAAGGAAGGCCCCCGATTGACGTCAATGGGATTTCTCCCGACGATGGCGGCACCGCGCCAATGAAAGCTGATGGGCAGAAGATCGCGCTCGTGACCGGTGCCAACAAGGGCATCGGGCGGGAGGTCGCGCGCCAGCTGGCGGCCCGGGGATTCCGCATTGTGCTCGGCGCGCGCCGGCCGGAAGCCGGGAAGAAGGCAGCGGCGGAACTCGCCGCCGCCGGCGGTGCGGTGGAATTCCTCGAGCTCGACGTCGCTGACGCCGCGAGCGTCGCCCGGGCCGCCGCGGAGCTGGCGACACGCGTGGACCACCTCGACGTGCTGGTAAACAACGCCGGCATCCTCGAGGACGGCGACGCCTCGATTCAGGACCTGGCCCCCGAGGTCGTCCGCCGCACGTTCGAAACGAACACGCTGGGCCCGCTGCGCGTCACCCAGGCGATGCTGCCGCTGCTGCTCAAGGCGCCGGGCGGCGCGCGGGTCGTGAACGTTTCCAGCGGCGCCGGCGCGCTCCATGACATGACCGGCTGGGCGCCCGCCTACAGCGTGTCGAAGACCGCGCTCAACGCGGTCACGCGCCAGTTTGCCGACGCCCTGCGCGCCCAGCACATCGCGGTCAACTCGGCCTGCCCGGGCTGGGTGCGCACCGACATGGGCGGGGCTGGCGCCACGCGCTCGGTCGCCGAGGGCGCCGACACCATCGTCTGGCTGGCGGCGGAGGCGCCGCCGTCGCTCACCGGGCAGTTCGTCCGCGACCGCAAGGTGATCGAATGGTAGACGGCCGGACTGTTTTCGCCACGGATTACACGGATTTTCACGGATACCGATCTGGCACGATTCGATTTCGTGTTCGGATCTTCACCAAACAACATCCGTGACCATCCGTGTAATCCGTGGTCAAAAAAGATCTGCAATCCGTTATCGGAGGAGCGCGCGGAGGTCCGCGAGGGCCAGTCCCGCCGCCGCGGCCTCGCTGGCCTCGAACACCCCGGCCAGCAGCGCCCGCTTGGCATCCTGGAGCTGCAGCACTTTCTCCTCGACCGTGCCGGCGCAGATGAGCTTGTAGCTGGTGACCACCTTAGTCTGGCCAATGCGGTGCGCCCGGTCCGTCGCCTGCGCCTCGACCGCCGGGTTCCACCAGGGGTCGAAATGGACGACGACATCGGCGCCGGTGAGGTTGAGTCCGGTGCCGCCGGCCTTGAGCGAGAGGAGGAAGACGGGCACGTCGGGCGACCGTTGGAAACGGTCG
>DATJPQ010000126.1:0-15124 GCA_035506315.1 Opitutaceae bacterium | reverse complement strand
GCGTGGCTCACGCGTTGCCCCCAACGCTTCGGCCTCGTCCGCTCCGGCAAGCCCCGCCCGCTGCTCTCGCACGCTTATCGCGTGCCGGCCGACTTCAACGAGCAACAACACCATCAGCTCGAACTCTGGGAAAACTTTCTCCGGCACTTCGGCCTCACCGGAACCCCGGACTTCACTCCGATCTTATCCGCAATCCGCAATCCGAAATCCGAAATTGGCCTGATCACTGGCTCGGAGAACAACCCCGCCAAACGCTGGCCCGTCCCGCATTGGCGCGCGCTCATCGAAGCATTCCCCCAGCAGCACTTCGTACTCTTCGGCACTGCGAACGACGCCACGATCACCCGCGAGGTCGCGGTGGGCTTTCCGCCTGAGCGTGTGACCGACCTCGCCGGCCAGACCGATCTCGCCGGTTTTGCCGCGCGACTCAGCGACTGCGCTCTCCTTGTCACCAATGACACCGGCGGCATGCATCTGGCCAACGTTCTCGGCGTGCCCCTCATCGCGCTCTTCGGCCCCACCAACCCCGCGCGTACCGGTCCCGTCTTCCACGCACCGCGCCGCCTCCTCCAGCCGCCCACCGGCACCTCGCTCGCCGGCCTCGCTCCTCCCACTGTGATCGCCGCGGTGCAGGAACAACTCCCTCTCCCCGCCTAAATTCCGCCCCCTCATTCCCCTCACTAGCTCAAGTTTCAAGTAACAAGGGGAAACGCCGAATTCCAAAACTCCAAAAGGCCAAAGGTTCAGACTCAACATCCGCCGTCTGACATCTGCCATCTGACATCCGTACTTCTTCACTCCCTCATTCCCTTACGCCCTTTCACTCTCACTTCACTCTCCCTTTCACTTTCACTTTCACTCTTCAGTGCCCCTCCTCTCCGTCACCGACCTCCGCACGTTCTTTCACACCCGCACGGGCATCTACCGCGCCGTCGACGGGGTAAGCTTCTCGCTCGAACGTGGCGAAACCCTCGGCATCGTCGGCGAATCGGGTTCGGGCAAATCGGTCACCTGTTATTCGCTCATGGGCTTGATCCCGCAGCCGCCCGGCCGCATCGCAGGCGGAACAGCCCTGTTCGATGGCGTGGATCTGCTCCATTGCACGCCGGCAGAGCAACGCGCCATCCGCGGCAAACGCATCGCGATGATCTTTCAGGACCCGATGACGTCGCTCAATCCCTACCTGCGCATCGCGGAGCAGATCATCGAACCGTTGTTGATCCACGAGAAGATCTCGCGCGCCGATGCGCTGCAACGGGCGCGCGCCCTGCTCGAAGCCGTGGGCATCAACGATGCCGCCTCGCGTCTCCGTTCCTATCCGCACGAATTTTCCGGCGGCATGCGTCAGCGCGTGATGATCGCGATGGCCCTAATCACACATCCCGAACTCCTGATCGCCGACGAACCCACCACCGCGCTCGACGTGACGGTGCAGGCGCAAATCCTCGAGTTAATCAAAAAAATGCAGCGCGAGGTCGGCATGGCGGTGCTTTACGTCACGCACGATCTCGGCGTGGTATCGGGTCTCTGCGATCGCGTGCAGGTCATGTACGCCGGGCGCCTCGTCGAAACCGCCGGTGTACGCGAGCTTTTCCACGAACCGAAACATCCCTACACCCGGGCCCTCCAGCGCTCGATCCCCGCGCTGCAGCCGAAAGGAGCCGAGCTCTATACGATTCCCGGCCTGCCGCCCGACGTGTCCAAGCCGATGCCCGGCTGCGCTTTCGCGCCGCGCTGCGAGTTCGCCACCGACCGCTGCCGCACCACCACCCCCCAACTCGTCGAATACCAACCCGGTCACGCCCACGCCTGCCTGCGGGTGCAAGCCGGAGAAATTTTCACCACGAATGGACACGAATAAACACGAATTCTATGTGCCAATCATCGACGACTGTTCCGGTGGATTGGTGGTTTGGTCATTAGTGTCCATCAGTGTCCATTAATGGTTACCTGCCCGATCATGTCCGGACCGATTCTCGAACTCCACGACCTCAAGACCCACTTCCCCGTCCATGCCGGTTTCGTTTTCCGGCGGCAGACCGGCACGGTGAAGGCGGTCGATGGCGTCTCGCTCTCCCTGCAACGCGGCGAGGTGCTCGGACTCGTGGGTGAATCCGGCTGCGGTAAATCCACGCTTGCCCGCACCATCCTGCAGCTTGTGCCCGCGACCGGCGGCACCGTGGTCCTCGAGGGACGCAACCTCACCGCCAGCTCCGCCGCCGAGGTGACCGCCGTGCGGCGCGACCTGCAGATGGTTTTTCAAGACCCGTTCGCCTCGCTCAATCCGCGGATGACGGTGTTCGCTGCGCTCGCCGAACCGCTCCTGGTGCACCACGTTTGCCCGCGGGACGAAATCCCGGCACGCGTGGCCGGGCTCATGCAGCAGGTCGGCCTCGCGTCACGTTTCATGCAGAAGTATCCGCATGAGTTCTCCGGCGGCCAACGGCAACGCATTGCCATCGCCCGCGCCCTGGCGTTGCGCCCGCAGGTGATCATCGCTGACGAACCCGTGTCGGCACTCGATGTCTCGATCCAGGCGCAGATTTTGAACCTGCTGGCGCAACTCGTCCGGCAGATGAGCCTCGGCCTCATCTTCATTGCCCATGACCTTTCGGTGGTAAAGCACATCTCGGATCGCGTGGCGGCGATGTACCTCGGCAAGATCGTCGAGTTCGGCCCCGCTCTCGAGGTCATCGAACGACCGCGCCATCCCTACACTCGTGCCCTCGTCAGCGCGATCCCGACGCCCAACCCCGACATTGAGCGCAGCCGCCAGCGCATCGTACTCCCCGGCGATCCACCTTCACCGTTAAACCCGCCCGCCGGCTGTGCCTTTCATCCCCGCTGCCCCTATGCCATTGCTGCCTGTCAGACCGCCGTACCCTCACTCGAACTGGTGGGCGACCGCCACGAAGTTGCCTGCATCCGCACCAAGGACATCGCTCCCTAAGGCACCGCATTGAGTTCGCTGGCGACTAGAACGGAGTTTTGGCCGCAAAAAGGCACAAAAGAGTCGCAGGCGCGTGCCGTACCCTGCGTTGCGCCTATGGGCGCGCGGATGATTCTCGCCAGAGCCCCAACCTACTTTTTGTGCATTTTTGTGGCCAAACGGATCGGTGCCTTTGGTTGCGGCTCTCCCTCGATTCGTCGCATGTGCAATAGCCCAGATCGGTTTCTCTGCTTACTCTGCGGCCTCATGTAAAAACCTCCGCCTACCGCGGCAGGCCCACCTGCCGCAGCGCCTCGTAGGTGGCGATGCCGGCAGCTGTGCTGAGATTGAGCGAGCGCAGCGTCGGATTCGCTTGCGGAATCGTCACCCGTTGGGACTCCCCGATCTCGTGGTGCAGCCAATCCGGAGCGCCGGCGCCTTCGTTGCCGAACACAAGGCCATCGCCATCGGCATAGCGCACCGCCCAAAAGCTTTGCGACGCCTTGGTCGTGAAGAGCCACAAGCGCTTGGGTGCCACCGGGCTGGCACGAAACGCCGCCCAGTCGGCATGTTCATGCACATCGAGTGCGTACCAGTAGTCCATCCCCGCCCGACGCAAGTTCCGGTCGTTGATGGCAAAGCCCAACGGGTGGATGAGATGCAATCGGGTACGGGTGAGCGCGCACATCCGGCCGACATTGCCGGTATTCTGCGGTATCTCGGGGCAAAATAGGACTACGTGCAGCACGGAATTCACGCTGGGCCGATCGGAGGCCGGGCACAAGCCCCCGTCGGTAGAAATACGGGTATTTGCAGCCTATTCTTGCCAGCCGCGCATCTTGATGAAACTTTCCGGCGTTTCCGCATATCCTACTGACCGATGATTCGACCTGTTCTCTTTCGCCGCTGGGCTTCCTTCGTTTGCGCGATCGCGCTGACGGTCGCGACGGTATTTGCTGCTACCGACCGGAAGCCGTTCGCCACTTCTTCCACGCTGCGCCTGGAGACCCGCCAGCTGATCATTCTGCTCGAGCAGGTCCACTATAACCGCGACAAGGTCT
This sequence comes from Opitutaceae bacterium, assembly GCA_035506315.1. Classification (GTDB taxonomy): domain Bacteria; phylum Verrucomicrobiota; class Verrucomicrobiia; order Opitutales; family Opitutaceae; genus MWDT01. The sequence goes on along the minus strand of DATJPQ010000126.1, from coordinate 11,134 downwards.
CTCCGGTCAATTATGCGGAAGTCATTCCTGACTACATGGGTGGCCTCGATGGCCAAAGACTCTTCTTCCTCGGCAGCGACAAGGCCGATTTCGAGAAACGTTACGCTTCCAGCCTGTATTACAACGTCCACGATCTCGGCAACATCGATGCGGCCTACGACATTTTCTATACTTACGACAACCGGACGCAGGCGCGCATTTTGTGGATATTCGAGGAACTGAAAAAAGACTTCGATTTCTCCACGCCCGATTTCTACCGGATCGACCGCTCCAAATCCGAATGGCCCCAGACGATGGCCGATGCGGACAAACTTTGGCGCGAACGCCTCAAATTCGAGCTGCTGACGGAGATGCTGAACAAGAAAACCCTCGCCGAGGCCAAGGACATCGTGCGCAAGCGCTACGAACGCACGCTCAAAACCATCGCCGAGTTCGAAGGCGAGGATCTCTCGGAGCTGTTTCTTTCTTCGATCACGCGACTCTACGATCCCCACTCCACCTATTTCTCTGCCACCACCTTCGAGGACTTTGGCATCCAGATGAAGCTGAAGCTCGTTGGCATTGGTGCGCTGCTGGGCATCGACGATGATATTTGCACCGTCAAGGAAATCATCCCCGGCGGCCCCGCTGACCTCGACAAGCGCCTCAAGCCCGAGGACAAAATCATCGCCGTCGCCCAGCCGGGCGCCGAGCCGGTTGAGGTCATCGGCGTGAAATTGCGCAAAATTGTCGACATGATCCGCGGCGACAAGGGTACCACCGTGCGCCTGCTCGTGCAGCCGGCCAACGCCGTCGATAACTCGGTCCGCAAGGAAATCGTCCTGACCCGCGATGTGGTGAAGCTCAACTCGGCGCGCGCTTACGCGGCGGTGTTCGACCTGCCGACTTCCGACGGGAAGAGCACCCTGCCCATCGGCGTGATCACCCTGCCCGCCTTCTACGGCAGCGGTGGTGATGAGGACGGCGACGAGAAGACCAGCTCGAGCAAAGACGTGAGTGAGCTGCTCAAGCGCTTGCAAGGCGAAGGCGTGCAGGGCGTGGTCCTCGACCTGCGCCGCAACGGCGGCGGTCTGCTTTCCGAAGCCATCGCGACCAGCGGTCTCTTCATCGGGAGCGGCCCGATCGTCCAGGTGAAAGATTACGAATCGCACATCAATGTCGACGGCGACGACAATCCGCACATCGCCTACACCGGCCCGCTGGCCGTGCTGGTCGACCGCTTCAGCGCTTCCGCCTCCGAGATCGTCGCCGGGGCGCTCCAGAGCTACGGCCGCGCCATCGTGATCGGCGACAGCTCCACGCATGGCAAGGGTACCGTGCAAAACGTGATCGAGATGAAGAACATCGTCCCGGCGTTGCTGCGCTCGCCGGCCAAGACGGGCGCCGCCAAGCTCACCATCCAGAAATTCTATCTCCCGAACGGAGCCTCCACCCAGATGAAGGGCGTTATCCCCGACATCGTGCTCCCCTCGATCGAAGATTTCATCCCCGGAATCGGCGAGTCCGACCTGCCCCACGCGCTCGTGTGGGACGAAATTCCTCCCAGCTTTTTCGATGGCAAGCCGCTCTCGCCCCAGGTCGTCGCCCCGCTGCGCGAAGCCAGCCTGCGCCGCCAGGCCGAGCTCGAAGAGTTCACTTACCTCCGCAAAAACGTCGATTGGTTCAAGACCCGGCAGGAGCAAAAGCTCGTGTCGCTCAATCTCGACGATCGGAAGAAACAAAAAGCGGCGGACGATGCGTTCCAAAAGGAGATGAAGGCCGAGCGGGAACGCCTGGCGAAAAGCGATTTCCCCAGTCGTGAAATCCGTCTTACGCCCAAGCCGCCGCCGCGCATCAAGGCCAAGTCCAAGAAGGACGGGTCGGATGAGGAGGAAGACGACCCCGAGCTCAGCACCGACGAGGACGAGAATTCGGTCAAGGGCGACGTGCACCTGCGCGAAGCGCTGCGGGTGGTGGCCGACGCCCTGCAACTCGGGCACGATCCCAAATTTCTGGCGGGAGAGTACGCCCCCCTCACGGTGCAGACGATCAAACGCGGCAGCTAGGAGTTTGTCGGGCTTGGGATATAAGCACGGCAAGCGCTCGAGATTCCGTTGCGAATCAATCCGCCTCGGCCGACAAACTCCTCAACCGCCGCGAGGCGGCGGAAAACGGAAGGACTGATCCGTAAACTGTAGGGGCGCAGTCTTGCTGCGCCCTTTCAACGTCGAACCCCATCGGGCGTAGCAAGACTGCGCCCCTACGATCGCCTGTTTAAGGATAAACCCGAAGGAGAAATCAGGTTCTGGCAGCGCGGAGCGCTGCGTAAGGAGCCTGTCGAGGCGGATTTCCGCCGACGCAACAAAATTCCAGCTGAATACACGACGTTCATCAACAAGTCCGACAGGCTCCTAGGCGGTCAGTCCGCCGTCCACCGGCAGAGCCACGCCGTTTAGAAAAGCCCCTTCCGCCGACGCCATAAACAGGGCGGCCGCCGCCACGTCTTCGGTGGTCGCCAGCCGGCCCAGCGGCACTTCTCCCAGTCGCTCCTGCTTCCTCGCGGGATCCCGGAACAGCTCGCGAACCAGCGGGGTGTCGACCGTGCTGGGATGGATGGAATTGGCGCGGATGTTGTCCTTCGCGTAGCGCACCGCCACCGACTTCGTCAAAAGCGTGAGGGCGCCCTTGGTCGTCGTATACGCCTCGTTGGTGTACTGGTGCCCAATGAGCCCGCAGATGGAGGAAATGTTGATGATGCTGCCGCCACCATTCTTCCGCAATAACGGCAGGGCTTGTTTGATGCCGAGGAACGGGCCTTTGACGTTCACCGCCAGCATCGCCTCGAGATTCTTGACCGGCATTTCCTCGATGGACTGGCGGATATTGATGCCCGCGTTGTTGACGAGGATGTCAAGCCGGCCGCTCCGCGCCATCACCCGGGCAAACGCCTCCACCCAGCTGGCCTCGGAGGTGACATCGAGCTTGAGGAAAAACGCCCGGCGGGGACGGCGGGAGGAAAATTGCTTCAGGGCCTTCTTCCCGGCGTCTTCGTTGAGATCGCAGAGATAAACCGTCGCGCCTTCGGCGAAAAACCGTTGGGCGATGCCGAGGCCGATCCCTTGTGCGGCTCCGGTGATGAGGGCGACTTTGTTTTTTAGGCGCATGTTCTTATGCGGGTTCTTCCCGCCCCTCCCTTGAAGTGAAGTGGCTCGGATTTCATCGTCTGCTATGGCTTACGGACTTTGGTCCCGGCCATCTTTTCATAAAACTGGATGATGCCGCTGTGATCTTCCTGCTGGTGGCCTTCGACCTTCAGCGCCTGCAGGATTTCCATGATCTGGCTCGTGAGCGGGATGGGCGCGCCGACGGCGTGGGCGGTGTCGAGCGCGTTCTGCAGATCCCTGATGTGAAGTTCGATCCTGAACCCGGGTTTGTAGTTGCCGGCGAGTACCATCGGCGCCTTGGCGTTGAGCACCGTGCTGCCGGCGAGCCCGCCCTTGATCGCGTCGAAGACTTTCGCCGGATCGACGCCCGCTTTCGTGGCCAGCACGAAGGCCTCCGACATCGCGGCGATGTTGAGTGCGACGACAATCTGATTGGCGAGTTTGGTGACGTTGCCGGCCCCGATGCCGCCGCAGAGCACCGCGGTCGAGCCCATCTTCAGCAGCACGTCCTTCACCTGGTTGAACACCGCTTCCTTGCCACCCACCATGATGGCGAGCGTCCCGTCGATGGCCTTGGGTTCGCCGCCGGACACGGGAGCATCCAGCATTTCCACGCCCTGCGCGGCGAGTTGCGCGGCCACCTCCTGCGAAACCGCCGGGGCGATCGAGCTCATATCGACGAAGATCGTGCCCTTCCGGAGGCCTTCGATCACGCCGTCCTTCCCCAGCACGGCCTCCTTTACGTGCGGCGAATTCGGCAGCATCGTGATGACGAGGTCCGCCCCGGAGGCGGCCTCCTTTGGCGAACTGCCGCGCCGGGCACCGGCGGCAACCACGTCCGCGACCGCCGCGGGTACGATGTCGAAGGCGCACAGCTCATGGCCGGCCTTCAGGAGGTTTTTCGCCATGGGCTTGCCCATGATTCCGAGTCCGATGAATCCAATCTTCATGTGAGGCTCCTGCTTGAGTTTTCCGGTGCGCGATTTTTCACCGCGGCAAAATCGCCTTGAGCGTTTGCTCGATTTTCGCGGCGGTCAGTTCGAAGTGCACCATGATCTCCGGGTAATTCAACGCGGAGATACCGAACTGGTCCCGAATGCCGACAAACTCCACGGGCGCATGGGCGACGGCCCGCAGGGCTTCCACCACCGCCGAACCCAATCCACCGATCACCGTGTGTTCCTCCGCGGTGACGATGGCCTTCATGCCCGCAGTCTCGCCGATGATCGCCGCCTGATCCAGAGGTTTGATCGTGCTGACGTTCACGACCCGGACTGCAACGCCCTGCGAGGCCAGGTGTTCGGCCGCTTCCAGTGCGAGGCTCACCATGATGCCGCAGGCGAATACAACTGCATCCTTTCCCTCCCGCATCCGCGTGACCTGTCCAATCCGATAGGTCCCTTTCTCCGGATAAAGCAGCGGCAGATCGTTTCGATTGATCCGAATATAGGCGGGACCATCCCAGTCCTCGAGCGCCGCCACCATCCGGGCCGTCTCCTCCGAGTCCATGGGACAAAGGACGGTCATGTTGGGCAGCGCGCGCATGATGGTCATGTCTTCCACGCATTGATGCGTTTTCCCGTCGCCGAAATCCGACAGACCGCTGCTGGAACCGCATACCCGGACCTTGAGATTGGGGATGCAGATCGAATTCCGCAGCTGGTCATAGGCCCGGCCCGAGGCGAAGACGGCGAAGGAATGGCAGAATGGCATCTTACCGGCCAGCGCCAGGCCCGCGGCCGTAGATGTCATGTTCTGCTCGGCAATCCCCATCTCGAAAAACCGGTCGGGAAAAGCTTCTTTGAACAGGACCGACCGGGTGGACTTGCCGAGATCTGCCTCCAGCACCACCACGTCCCGGTTCTTTTTGCCCAGGGCGACCAGCGCCAGGCCATAGGCCTCCCGCATGTTTTGGTGCTGCGCCATGATTCAGTCTCCCGCGGGATTGTGGGCCAGCGCGTCACGCCGGCGTTCGAGATCGGCCAGGCCCTGCCGCAGCAAGTCTTCGGTGAGAATTCCGTTGTGAAAGGCCGCGTTGTGCTCCGCAAAGGAGAAATCCTTACCTTTGACCGTATCCGCGATGATGATCGTCGGTTTCCCTTTGATGGTCTCCGCGGCATCGAGTGCCTCCAAAATCTGTTTAACGTCGTGACCGTCGATGGCGATGACCTGCCAGCCGAAGGCTGTCCATTTCTCCGCGAGGTTCGGAATGTCGAAGATCTCCTTGGTCGGTCCCGTCGCCTGGACCCGGTTCCGATCCAAGATCCCCACGAGGTTGTCGACCTTGAATTGGGCCGCGGCCATCGCCGCTTCCCATAATTGTCCCTCCGAAAGCTCCCCGTCACCCATGACGGCGAATACCCGGCTGGGCCGGCCGTCGAGCCGGAAGGCCAGGGCCATGCCCAGGCCGATGGAAAGTCCCTGGCCCAGCGACCCGGTCACTGCCTCGATTCCCGGCGTCACGGCCATGTCCGGGTGGCCTTGCAGCACCCCCTTCAGAGTTTTCACTTTCTTCAGCTCTTCACGCGGAATGACGCCCAATTCCGTCAGCGCGGCGTACTGGATCAGCACCGCATGGCCCTTGCTGAGGATGAAACGATCCCGGTTCGGGTCTTTGACGTTGCGCGGATCGAATCTCATCTTGTGGAAGTACAAGGCGGCGACGATCTCCGCCAAAGACGACGATCCGCCCAGATGACCCGCCTTGCCCACCCCGATCATTTCAAGCAGATCAAACCGCAACTGCAGTGCGGTTTTCTCCAGCTGCCTGATAGTTTTGGGTGAGGTCATTTTATCACTCGCAAATCACGATGCGTGCCTTCGTCACAAGGGCGACAGTAGAGCTGATCGGCTGCGATGGGACAGCTCGAAAACGTGAGGCGGGTGGAGGATTGTGCGCTAACAATGCACTATGGGGGCGGTCTTGCGCCAACCGTGGGGTGGTTATGCTCGCACTTGTCGTTCCACCGGCGTCACCGGATCGATGAACCACCAGCAAAGCGTGCCGATCACGTAGACTGCCACCGTGACATAGAAAGTGAGATTCCAGTCGCCGGTGCGACCGACGATATAACCGAATACGATGGGCGAGAGAAATCCGCCGACATTGCCCACCATGTTCATGATGCCGGACAGGGTGCCGACGTAACGGCCACCGATGTCCATGCACGTGGTCCACGAGAGGGGAATGGTGAGATCGTTGCTAAAACTGGCGAGCGCGATGGCCGCCACCGCCAGCAGCGGTTCGCGCAGGAATGTCGCCGCCAGCAGGCAGAGCGCCGCCCCGCCCTGGCCGACGACACCGACGAGCCGCCGGATCAGTCCGCCATGGCCAAACCGGCGTTGCAGCCGCGGCACGAGCGCGCCGGCGACCATACAGCCGCCACCGCCCAGCAAGAGTGGCAGGCCGGCGAGCAAGGCGCTGCGTTGCAGGTCGAATTTGTGCGCTTCGAGCAGGTAGGTCGGAAACCACGTGATGAAAAAATACCAGGCGTAACTGCAGGCAAAATACTGCCCGCACAAGCACCAGACCGAGGGCGCGCGCAGCAGGGTGCGCCACGGCACGGCGAAATGGCCACCGGCGACCGGTCGTTCGGGCAGGAGCGCCGCCTCCGCGACATTGACCGCCGGATGTTCGCGCGGGTTGTCCCGAAACCACCAGGCAAAGAGCACCGCCCAGCCAACGCCGAGCGCCCCGAAGAGCAGGAAGGCGACGCGCCAGTTGACCAGCCCGAGCACCAGGAAAACGAGATAGGGCGTCACCGCGCCGCCCCATCGCGCACTCATCCACATCACGCCCTGCGCGCGGATGCGTTCCCGCAACGGCAGCCAGCCCTCGAAGGCCTTGGTGAGATTGGGGAAGCAACCAGCTTCGCCGGCGCCAAAAAGAAAGCGCGTGACGACCAGCGACAGCCAGCTCCACACCCAACCGGTGGCCGCGGTGAAGAACGACCACCAAAGCACGACGCGCAACAACACCCGGCGCGGGCCGTGCCGGTCGCCCCAATAACCGGTCGGAATCTCGAACATCGCATAGGCCAGCGTGAAGGCGCTGAACACCCAGCCCATTTGTTCCTTGCTGAGCGCGAGCGAAGCGGAAATTCGCGGCGCTGCCTGGGAAATGCAGACGCGGTCGATGTACTGGATGACCGCCAGGGCGATCGCGAAGACGACGACCCAGTAACGTGCACGGGTCGGCCGAAGGGTAGCGGGTTTTCCGACCAGGCTGTCGTGGGTAGACATGCGAGCGCCACGCTATCGGCGCTCCTGTGACTTAATCCAGCCGTTTTTCCGAAACCGCGCAGACCGGCCCCGGGTCGGCGGCGCCGGCCGCCACGAAGTGAATGCGACCGCCGGTGACGAGGTTGCCCGCGCCGGCCGCCACGAGGTTGTGCCCGACGGTTGCGTCGGCCGCCGGGCTGAGCCCGGCCGCGGCGCTCGCTTCCGCCGCAAGCTCGGGAGAAAGCCGGACGGTGACGAGGTATTCACTGTTCACGGAGACCGTGGCCGTGCCCCCCGTCACCATCAATCCCGGCTGGTTGCGGCGGGCCCAGTCCTCCAGGCCGGCCAGCAGCAGGACGTAGGGCAGCGCTCCCTGCTTTTTCCAGTAGTCGATTTCGAGGGGATAGATCTCGCGACGGAGCAGAAATTGATAGGCGCGCTGCATGACTTTCTCGTAATCCGCGGGATGCCCGGCGAGCCATTGGATGTGACGCTGCATCAGCTCGGTGTAGGTGTTGGCGCCGCGAGGCCAGGAGCCGATCTCCTCCTCGCTGGGCGCGCGGCCGAAGGCGTCCTGCCAGGCTTTGACGGCCGTGGCCCGCATCGTCGCCGCGTCGCTTTGCAGTTGCATCCGCTGGCGGGCGATTAGGTCCGCGATCGAGAGCGGGCCCTGCTGCGACCATTGTTGGATCTCGGCGGATGAGGGTGCGCGGCCCTGCGCGAGCACGAAAGACGCGGCGAGGCGTTTCGCCTGGTCCGTGGAAGGGGGGGAGGCGATTGCCGGAGTCGAGGCGAGGACGGCGGCGACGAGCAGAGAGGCGAGGACGGCTTTCATGGTATCGGCGCAAACAGCTATGGCGGCGGTGCCACACGTCAAACCTCTTGCAGCGCGGTGTTGGCTCGACCGGTCGCGGGAAAAGGTGGTGATTGGCCCGGGGCGGGCGGAAAGCCGGTTCAAGCGGCCTGGTTGCAAAGCCGGCCGCGTTTCCGGCGGTTGGGGAAATGGCGCGGGATAGACATTCGATCTGGCGTTAGAGCCTTCTACGGCGTTTTCGTGGTGCGCATCCAGGATCCTAGATTCAACTTCTCCTTTGCTCCTCATGATGAACTCCAGCTGGTCGTACCTGCTCTTTAGCCCGATCCTGCACCGGGCGTCACGTCTCGCGGCGGCGGTGGCACTGCTCTCCCTCGCGAGTGCGCTGCCGGCGGGTGCCCAACCCTCCGGCGGCCCGTACGGCCCGGTGCAACAACGTCACGAACTGCCGGTGGCCGGGCACATTTTCTATGTCGCACCGGACGGGAAGGCGGATTCCCCCGGCACTGCGCTGGCCCAGCCGACCACGCTCGAAGCGGCGATTGCGCGGGTCGTGACGGGCGACGCGATCGTGCTGCGGGGCGGCGTGTATCGCACCGGCGGATTGAAGCTCAACCAGGGCATCACGATGCAGCCGTATGCCGACGAGCGGCCGGTGCTGAAAGGGACGGAGGTGGCGACCGACTGGACGGCGTTGCCCAACGGCCTGTGGCGCACGTCGTGGGAAACACTCTTCCCGGCGGTGCCGGCCGACTGGTGGCGCCCCGGGCGCCGGGGCGATCCGGCGACACCGCTGTATCTTTTCAACAACGACATGGTGTTCCTTGACGGCGAACTGCTCGCCCCCGTGGGCGTGGTGGGCGACGTAAAGGAGAAAACCTATTTCATCGACTATGAAGCCGGGCAGATCTACCTCGGCACAAACCCGGCGCACCGGCTCGTCGAGATAACCGCGCACGACAGCGCGCTCGTCCGCACCATCCGCGACGTGCACGGCCGGCAGAACGACCGCCGGGGACCGGTCATCCGCGGCCTTACCTTCACGCAATATGCCTACCGGGCGCTGGAGGTTGAAGGCACCGAGCCCGGGAAACGCATGGATCCAGCGTTGTTCGGCAAGGAGGTCGTCGGCACGATCCTGGAAAATCTCACCATTTCGTTCTGCTCGCGCGTCGCGGGCTATTTCCGCGGCGACGGACTGGTCATCCGCAACTGCCTGGTCGCGGATTGCGGTTCCGAGGGGATCTACGTGATCGATTCCTCCGACGTGCTGCTGGAGAAGAACATCGTCACGCGCACGAACAGCGCGAAGAAATTTGCCGGCTACTATGCATCGGCGGTGAAGATCTTTAACCAGACCTACCGCGCCACCTGTCGCGACAACCTGATCATCGACAATCCATATGCGAGCGGCGTCTGGTACGATGTCGGCGACGTCGACGCCGTGTTCGTCAACAACCGGGTCGAGCGCGCGACCGAGGGCTTCTTCGTCGAGATTTCCCACGGGGGGCTCTGCGCTGGCAACGTTTTCGTCAATTGCGGGAACGGCGTCAGAATCCTCAACAGCGCAAAGGTTCGCATTTACCAGAACACCTTTGTCAACAGCACGGCGGTGTTCGGGCGCAACGAGCGCACCGCGGTTGCCGACCACTTTGGCTGGCATGCGAGCGCCGGTCCCGACCTCGACGCGCGGAATGGTCACGTCTTTGTGAACAATCTCCTCGTGGCGGATGAAACCTATCGCGAACCGCTGCTGCAGTGTTTCCAGAGCCCCGTGTTGCGCGGACGCCTGACGGATTCACAATTGCAGACGCTCGATGGCAACGTCTATGTGCGCCGCGCGGGCGCGAAGGCGCCATCGCTGATCGTCTGGAGCCCGACACCGGACGAGAGCGCCGTGCTGGAGGCCGCCACGCTTGGCGAGTTCCGGGCGCGGTATCCGCAGTTCGAGACGAACGCCCGGGTGCTGGTCGATTACTGGGGACCGTTGTTCAAAAGCGCCGAACTCGGCGATTTCGCGTTGCTACGGGCGTTTCCCGCGGCGAACGCCGGCCTCCCGCTGCCGGCCCCCGTCCGCGACCTGCTGAAGTGGAGCCCGGATCAAGCCGCATTTCCCGGTGCGTACGCGCCGCGCTGATCTTTCCTGATCAAGAGAATGATCGCACGCGGATTTGATTAAAGAAACAGTGATCTGCGGTGGCCGTTCATTTTGCACGAGTTCTTGGGACAGCGGCGTGATGGGCAATGAACGACTGGGGCCCACCATTGTCCGCCGTGCGTGCCGTCCGGCTCTTTTCCGCCGTTATGGCAGGGTCCGGAATTTAAAATTCTTGAACCTGACCTCTCCGCTACCAGTCGCGACGAGCGCTGGACGAAGACTGAGAAATCCGCCCGCGACGTTGTGGTGGTAGCCGGAAACCTCAAATTGCATCCAGTGCTTCGTCCAGTGCTGTCCATCGGGACTGTGCCATACCGTGACGACATGATGATTGTTTTGCAGACGGAGGAAGTAGTGACGCCCGATCTGGGCCGGTTTGGGAAAGGCCGAGATATCGCCTTTGCTGTATTCGAGCATGCTCTCCTTGGAGAAGCCCAAACCGGCAAACAGGCGCTCGCTGTAGAACACCAACAGCGCGGCGGAGGCACTGTCGTCGCAATCGATTTCGACTTCCATCTCGTAGGCTTGGTCGCCGCAGACAAACGTGAGCGGCGAGCAATCCTTCGGCGATGTTCCGGCCGCCTTCAGCACCAGGGCGCCATTCTCGTAGCGGAAACGCCCGGCGATGGGATTGCCCGGTTGGAAGAACGTCCATTGTTTTCCGATTTTGTTCATGCCGAAATCGTCGGAGAGCGCGAAGCCGTGCGTGACCGCTTCGCCACCTGCTGGCATCGGAATCGGCCTCGCCACGTCGTATCCCGAAGACTTGACCCAGCCGTCGCCCGTCCACTCCACCGG
>DATJPQ010000125.1:0-16085 GCA_035506315.1 Opitutaceae bacterium | reverse complement strand
CGTCGCGGAAAGCCGTGCTTCTGGCCGCAATCGCCTGGTCCGTTTTCAACGAGTCAGCTTTTGCCCTCTTGTCGGCGGCCAATTTGAATTCTTTCCTTTGCTCGCACTCTTTCGCTGCTTTCTCCAGTTTTTCGGCCTCAACCCTCAATTCGTCGCCAATGACATTATCCAACTGTTTATTGGCATGAGACGCCCGCAATTCTCCGATCCGGAACGCAAGTTTCAAAGATCGGAACTTTTTATCCGAAAGGTGTTTGACGCGACTCACGGCTGCGATGTCCGCCAGATTCAAGAGCATCACCTGGGTGACATTTTTCAGAATGCCCTTCTTGGACTCAGGATTGTTCCCGTCACTCGCAAAGTAAAGAATATCGCTGAAAATTGGCAGCGCTCCTTCGCCGGTGCTGACAACCCCAAACTTGTCATGGTGCTGGACGATCGAGCAAAGCCGGGAAAAACGCTCGCTACTGGAAACGTAGTCCGCCTTCGGGCTTACTCCTGCAATGACGTCGACCAGCGATTTGCGATTTTTCGTGTCGAAATTGCGGAGCAAGTTGGCGCCGATTTGCGGATGATTGGCGCGCCGGATGGTTTTGCCAATGTCGTGATAGAGAGCAGCGATCTTGAGAAATTCTTCCACTCGCTCCTGTTCTTGCTTGGAGGTGGTTCCCATGATGGCGTGTGCTTCTGCCATGTATACATCCAAAGCTTTGATGACGTCCCCTCGCTTGTGCACAGGGCCGCTCAACAGCCCGGGCGTGTTGAACCTCTGCTTTACGAGAGCTGAGGTCAGACGGATGACGTTCGGACCATGGACGGCGAAGTCCGTGTTGTCCTTAAGCGGATCGAAAAAGAGCCGGTTGAGCTCGTCCCCAAAGGGAAGATCGTCTTTGGCTTTCGGAAAACAGCGATTGACCAGGAGATTCTTGAAGTAAGTCATAAAATCACTTTGGGCGGCTGAAATATCGAGCGAGACGCGTTGTTTGCCCCTACGCAGAAGGAATCCTATCCCGGGGCATTTCACACGATGTTATGTGTAGGGAGTCCTTATCGCCTAGGACATTGGGGGGCAAAGCGGCGGGATTCTCTCTGCCGGGGAGACGAAAAGCGCAAGCCAATTATCCCGGGAACATTTACAGCCAGGCTCTCTCCGCCAAGTTTGAGCGACACCGAATTCGATCGTGACATCCAATCCCGGCTTTTTCGTTGCCGGGTGCAGGCATCCAGCATTGCTTGTCCGCGAGCATGACGGACTCCGCAGAGCAGGCGTTGATCGAACGATTCACTCAGGCCGGCCAGGGCCAGGTATTCGCGTTTTGGGATAAATTGAAAAGCACGGAACGCCGATCGATGCTGGAGCAGGCGCGGGGGATCGACCTGGACGAGGTGACACGACTGGCCCGCTCCGCCTTGAACAAGAATGCGGCCGGCCCCGTAAGCCTCGAAGGATTGTTGCCGGCACCGTACGAATGCCTGCCGGAAAATGGCGGGGACGCGACCGCCTGGGCGCGCGCGAAAGCGTTGGGCGATGCGGCACTGCGCGCGGGTCGTGTGGCGGCATTCACCGTCGCGGGCGGGCAGGGGACGCGCCTGAGCTACGACGGTCCGAAGGGGGCTTTTCTTGTCACGCCGGTGGAACGGAAACCGTTGTTTCAGGTTTTCGCCGAAAAAATTGCCGCGGCCAGCCGGCGCTACGGCCGGCCGCTGCACTGGTTCATCATGACGAGCCCGGCCAATCATGCACAAACCAGGGCGTTTTTTACCCAGCACCGATTTTTCGGCCTGAATCATGCCCGGGTGCATTTTTTCCAACAGGGGCAGATGCCGGCGGTGGATTTTTCCGGACGGATCATACTGGAAAGCAGATGCAGCATTGCCCTCAGTCCCGATGGCCATGGCGGATCTTTGCGGGCGTTGCACCGCAGCGGCGCCCTCGATCTGATGCAGGCAGAGGGGATCGATCTGTTAAGTTACTTCCAGGTCGACAATCCGCTGGTGCGTTGCATCGATCCCGCGTTCATCGGCTGGCACATATTGCGGGGCTCGGAAATGACGAGCAAGATGGTGCCCAAAGCCTATCCGGAAGAACGGGTCGGACATTTCTGCCTGCGCGACGGCAAACTGGTCGTGATCGAATATTCCGACATGCCCCCGGCATTGCAGCGGGAAGTGGACCCGAGAAACGGCCAGCTGCGTTATCCCGCCGGGAACATTGCCATTCATCTGATCGATCGCGAATTCGTGCGCCGGATGGCGCTGGCTCCGGCGGGCCAAACCCTGCCCTTCCATCGGGCAGAAAAGAAAATCCCGACCATCGATGCCGACGGCCAGGCCGTAAAGCCGGCCAAGGCCAATGGCGTGAAGTTCGAGATGTTTGTCTTCGATGCCCTGCCGTTCGCGAGCAATCCGACCGTGATCGAGACCCGCCGGACGGACGATTTCAGCCCGGTCAAGAATGCCGACGGGCACGATTCGCCGCAAACCTGCCGTGACGACCAGCTCCGGCAGTTCGCGCGCTGGCTGATGGCCAACGGCACCCAGGTTGAAACCGATGCGACCGGACTGCCGACGGTCACGCTCGAAGTGTCCCCGCTGTTCGGCTATGATGAAGATTCGTTCGCCGATTCGTGGCAAAAGCTTTCGCCGAAACCCGCCATCGTCGAGGGCCTCTATCTGGAATAAAGGCACCGTTTCTCACGCATGCTCTCGACACCCGGCTTGTCCGGCGCAACTTTTCTGTTTCTGCTTTCCGCTCTCCGCTTTTCTCATGACCACTCTCGCAAAAATCCAGGCCGCCGGTCAGAGCGGCCAGCTGCTGCCCAGTGCGGCGGAAAACCTTGGAACCTGGCTCGGCGCCAGCCTGCCCGCCTGGGCCCAGGCCAGCATCGACGAACTCGTCGACCAGGGAGCGTGGGGCGAACTGAACGACCGGTTCTATCGGTTCCTCGAATTCGGCACGGGCGGAATGCGCGGCCGGACGATCGGCGTGGTTTCCACCACCGCCGAGCAAGGGACGCCCGGTCCGCAGGGTACGCCCGCCCACGCCGCGATCGGCTGCAATGTGCTCAACGACTTCACGCTGATCCGCGCCGTTGTCGGCCTCTTCCGGTACACGCACGCCTACCTCGTGAAGGTCGGCAGCCATGATCTGCCCAAGCTCGTGATCGCGCACGATGTGCGGCACTTTTCCCGGCATTTTTGCGAACTGGCGGCCTCGACATGGACGCGCCTCGGCGGCACGGCCTACATCTTCGACGGCCCGCGCTCCACGCCGCAGCTCAGCTTCAGCGTGCGCTGGCTCAAGGCGCATTGCGGCGTGGTCATCACCGCCAGCCACAATCCGCCTCACGACAATGGATTTAAGGCGTACTTCGAGGATGGCGGGCAGGTCGTGACGCCACACGACCAGGGCATCGTCGCCGAGGTCAACCGCGTACCGCTCGGCGAACTGCGCGTGTTTCTGGAAAAAGACCTCACCCGAGTCGTCACCCTCGGCCGGCCGGCCGACGACGCCTACCTCGCGGTCGCGGCCCGGGCGGCGCTGGACCTGGCGATTTTCAAGCGCGTGCCGCTGAAAGTGGCCTACACCAATATCCACGGCGTCGGCGCGGTGGCCAGCGTGCCGCTGCTCCTGCACGCCGGTTGCGAAGTACACACCGTCCACGAGCAATTGGACTTTGACGCGCGTTTTCCGACCGTGAAGTCGCCCAACCCGGAAAATGCCGCGGCGCTCGAGATGGCCGTGGCGCTCGCGAATGCCAAGGGACTCGACGTCGTTCTCGCCAACGATCCGGATTGCGATCGCATGGGCTGCGCCGTGCGCAATCGCGCGGGACAAATGGAGCTCCTCACGGGCAATCAGACCGGCTCGTTGCTGGCGGAGTACCGGCTCACCAAGTGCAAGGAACTTGGCTGGCTGCCGGCGGAGGGCTCCCCGCGCGCCGCCATCATCAATACCTACGTGACGAGCGCGCTGCAGGACGCCATTGGGCACGGGCAGGGCGTGAAGGTCATCAAGACGCTCACCGGCTTCAAATGGATCGCCGCCAAGATGCGCGGCTACGAGGAGCAGTTGAAAGCCACCCTGCTGCGGGAACAGGGCATTGCGCTCGACTACGATGCCACGCCATTCGAATCGCGCGCCCGGCTGCTGCTCCAGCACAGCACGTTCTACGTGCTCGGCACCGAGGAAAGCTACGGCTATCTGCCCAACGATTTCGTGCGCGACAAGGACGGCAATGCCGCCTGTCTCATGTTCGCCGAGCTCTGCGCCTACGTGAAGGGCCGCGGCCTCACGGTGCCCGAGTATCTCGACGAGATTTACCTGAAATACGGCTTCTTCCTCGAAGGCGTGATCAACATCTACTACGAAGGCGCGACCGGGGCCGCCAGGATCAAGCGCATCCTCGATACCTACCGCGCCAGTCCGCCCCGGGCTTTCGGCGATGTGCAGGTGACGAAATTTCAGGATTTCGGCCGCGAAAAAATCCTCGATGAGGATGGCGAGGAAATTCCGAAGCAGGATCTCTATCTCGTGTCGCTGGCCAACGGCTATAGCTTTGCGGCGCGCGGCAGCGGCACGGAGCCGAAGATGAAATTCTACGTCTTCGCCCGGGAAAAAGTCGCCCGCGCGGCGGACCTGCCTGCGGCGAAGCAGCGTGCCCGAAACGAGCTAGCCCGGCTCATCGCCCTGATCGAAGCCGAAGCCAAGGCCCGCGCCGAAGGGTAGGGCGCGCAAACCGGGTTTCGTTTTGGGTTTCGGTTTCCGGGTTTGAAATCCTGACCGACGATTCGCGTTCATTCATGCTATGCGCGGGCATCCTTCGGTTGCAATCCTGCCACGCCTGCTGTTCTCAGATCGCGCCGGCTTGCGATTTCGGAGGCTCGGGCGAACCTTCTCGTCCACCGTTTTCTGGTTTCGCCCTCCATGAATAATTCCGCCTCTCCCGACGGTAATTTCGCCGCCCCTCATTGTTCCCTGCTGGCCGCTTTGATTCTTTTCCTTCCGGCACTGCATGCCACCGAATCTTCTGAGCAGATTCAGGATCAGGCGCGGTTGCAGGCGGTGGTCGCATTTGCCGACAACGTCCTCAAGGACGCGGCCGATCGCTACCGCCCGGATCCCGCGCCCCTGCTCGCAAATGGCATCGACGTGTTCACCAAGGAACAACTCTCCTGGCATTTCCCCGGGGGCAAGGACGCGGTGCTGTCTGACTTCACGGAACAGCAGAATTTCATGCGTGTGCTCGTCGCATTGACCAACCTGACCGGCCAGGCCCGTTACCAGGCGGCGGCGAGAGCCAATTACGCCTATTATTTCACGCATTTTCAGGACGAAGGAGGGTTATTGCGCTGGGGGGGCCACTGCGCGATCGACTTGAAAACGCTGCAGCCGGTCGGACCGCTCATTCACGAACTGAAAAACGCCTATCCGTTTTACCAGTTGATGTACGAGGTGAACCCGGAAGCGACCGTGCGGTACATCAAGGGATTTTGGAACGCCCACGTGTACAACTGGCGAACGCTTGAGATCAGCCGCCATGGCGAATACGGCAAGAAACCCGGCTTGCTCTGGGACAGCCCGTTCGACGAGCCGAAGCCGTTTTTCGCCACCAAAGGACTTTCCTTCCTCGATGCCGGCAACGACCTCATCTACTCCGCCGCGCTGCTGTTCGAATTCACCGGCGACCAAGGCGCGCTGCTTTGGAGCAAACGCCTTGCCGAGCAGTACGTGAGGGCGCGTAATCCGGTGACCAAACTCGGTGCCTACCAGTACACGCAGCCGAAAAAAACCGAGGAAACCACCGACGATACCATCACCCTTTCCTGGTACGGCGACCGGGCGCACCGGCAGTTCGGGCCCGAATTCGGTGACCGGGCGTTGGAAGGCACCATGCTGCTGTCCCGGCTGGCTTCGACGATCTACGGCACGAATGCGCTTATGCAGATCCAGCTCGCGCCGACGCTGGGGCCGGAAGGCCAGCAGCTCCTTGACTGGACGCACGAAGGTTTGGCGGCCTTTGCGCACTACGCCTACCTCCCGGAAAAGAATCTGCTGCGACCGATGCTTACCGACGGTACCGACCTCTCCAACTTCAAGCTCATGCGCAACGGCTACTACGGCCGCGCCGGCACGGTGCTCACGCCTTATCCCGCCACGCCCGAGTTTCTGCTGTCCTACGCCCGGGCCTTCCTGGTCACCGGCGACCCCGCGCTCTGGGCGATGGCGCGGGGCATAGCACAGGCGAACGGCCTGGGCGAGATCGGCACCACTCCCGGCCAGGGCGTGGCGGTCAACCTGGCCACGAGCAACGACGATGCCCGGGCACTTTTTTCCGTGCTCGATCTATATCGGCAGACGCACCACGCGGACTACCTCCGGCTCGCTCGCGTCATCGGCGACAACGTCGTCAAAGCGAAATTCCATCACGGATATTTCACCCGGTTCGAGGATCAGATCTATGCCAGCATCGACGCCATCGAACCGTATGCCCTCCTGGCGCTCGAGGCCACGATCCAGGGCCGGCCGGATCAGGTGCCGTACTTCCTGAACGGTTCCGGCTTTTTCGACACGGAATATCGTTTCCCCGATGGCACCGTGCGCCGGATCAGGGATGACCTGCTTTACCTCGCCCGAAAATCCCGGCCCCTGGCCACACCTGCGGCCCGTTTCGCCCCGAAGGAAGAGGACTAGCCGAGCATGCCCCGGAACGGTACGCTCGCTGGCCCGCGGAACGTATGTCCGTGGAAAACGAAAACGCATTGTCATCTATTAGATGACAATGGTTCGAGGGTTGGGACGATGGGAAAACCGTCAACGATTGGCCGACGTTGGGGCAGGTGCGACGGAGGAAGGGGCGCCGGCACGTGGCGCGGGATTCGGCGCCGCGGGGGTGGTCAGCGGTACGCTGGCTTCGCTTTGAAAGACCGCCAGCAGGGCTGCCACCGTGCCCAGGGCGAGAACGAGGCCGATGAGAAACAGCAGCGTACAAAACACCCGGTCCCAGCGCAGGTGCATGAAGACGAAAATCACGCAGAGGAATTTCACGAGCGAGAGCGCGATCAACGCCGCGTACAGGAACCAAGTCACGAACGGCAGGTACACCAGAATGATCTCGAGCCCAGTGATGACCGCCAGCACCAGGGCCAGGCGCACGAAAACGATGAACCGGCTCGCCTCGTGGGCGGTTGAGCTGGGAGCATCGATCATTGATTGGGCGGTAGCATTCATCCTAAATCGGGCATCTTGTCGCAGAGTTCACCGAGGCAAGGCATGAGGACACAGAGGGTCGAAAGGCAGGAATCGAAAATTTGGGCTGCACTCGCCGGGGCATTCGCGGATGGAAGCCCGCATATTTCCGCAAGCTCTCCGTGGTCTCCTTCGAGCTCTGTGCCTCTGTGACTCACTTCGACTGCGGTTTCTCGTTTCATTTCGGGATCAGAGGTATTCGAGGAGGTAGACTGCCGTGAAAATCACGATCCAGACGATGTCCACGAAGTGCCAATACAGGCCCATCGCTTCGACATCGATGGCGTCGCGCTGCGTGAGGCGGCCGGTGAAGGAGTACGCCAGCATCGAGCTCAGCCAGATCACCCCGATGAGCACGTGCAGGCCGTGCGTGCCCGTGAGGGTGAAAAAGGTGGTGCCGAAGATGCAGTTGGTGATCGTCAGATGGTGCTCGTTGACGAAATTGGTGAACTCGTAGGCCTGGCAACCGAGGAAGATGCTGCCGAAGACGATCGTGGTGAGCAGCGACCAGCGCAGGCTGCGAAGGTCGCCTTTCTGAATCGCGTTTACCGCCAGCGCCATCATCAGCGACGACATCAACAGGATGAAGGTCGAGAATGAGGTGAGCTCGGGATTGAAAATATCGCGGGGCGAAGGATTCCCCGGCACCGGATGCAGCCGATAGATCAGGTGCGTGGCGATCAGCGCGCCGAAAAACATGCAGTCCGAGGCCAGGAACGCCCACAGGAGGAGCTTCTTGTTGGGAATACCCGTCGCAGTGGATGGGTCATGGTGCGGGTCAATCGTCGCAGTGGCGGCGGCAGTGTTCATGGCGCGTGATTTTCGGAAGGGGGGTGCAGGTGGTAACCTTCGCTGCCCTCGAGCGCCCACAGGTAGATGCCGAGGAGGACGACGGCCAGGCCCGCAAGGGCGACGGACAATTTGTGGCCGAAAGGCACGGCGGAGACGCCGATACCGCCGAGCAGCAGGCCCACGCCGACGACAAACGGCCAGATCGACTGATGCGGCATGTGGATGCTTTCCGGCGGCGCGGCGGAAGCGCCGCCGGGGGCATGAGCTGCGGCCGCTTCTTCCGGGTGGTGTTTGTCGTACCACCAGGAGTCGCGGGCGCGGACAGTCGGGATCGTGGCAAAGTTGTACTCGGGCACCGGCGCGGCGATCGACCACTCGAGCGTGCGCGCATCCCACGGATCGCGGCCGACCTTCTCGCCCTTGAAGTAGGTGTAGATGATCGTCCCAAAGTAGATCGCGATGCCGACACCGAGCAGATAGGCGCCGATCGAGGAGATGAGGTTGGCGGCGTTCCAGCCCATGTTGGCGTCGTAGGTGAAGGTGCGCCGCGGCATGCCGTTAAGCCCCAGGAAATGCATCGGGAAAAACGTCACGTTGAAGCCGACGAAGATGACCCAGAACGAAAGCTTGCCCCAGAACTCCCGGACGCGGCGGCCGAACATCAGCGGGAACCAATATTGGATGGCGGCGAGCAGTGCGAACAGCGAGCCGCCGATCAGCACGTAATGGAAATGGGCGATGACGAAATAGCTGTCGTGCTGCTGCGAATCGGCCGGGGCCGCCGCGTGCATGATGCCGGAGAAACCGCCGATCATGAACATCCAGATGAACCCCAGCGCGAACATCATGGGCGTGCGCATGGCCAGGCGGCCGCCCCACAGGGTGCCGATCCAGTTGAAGATCTTCACGCCCGTGGGCACGGCGATCGCCATCGTGGCGAACGCAAACGCCGCCGTGGCGACGGTGCCGAGGCCCGTGGTGAACATGTGGTGGCTCCACACCCCGAAGCCGATGAAACCGATGATCGCCCCGGAGAAAACCACGACCGGGTACCCGAAAAGCGGTTTGCGCGCGAAGGTGGGGATGATCTCGGAGATCGCGCCCATGGCGGGCAGGATGAGGATGTACACCTCCGGGTGTCCGAAGATCCAGAAGAGGTGCTGCCAGAGAATCGGCATGCCGCCGTTGGAGACCTCGAAGAAATTGGTGCCGAAGAGGCGGTCCATCATCAGCTCGACCAGCGCGATGGTGATCGCGGGGAAGGCGAGGATGATAAGGAACGAGGTGATCAACGTCATCCACGTGAACACCGGCAGGCGCATCATCGTCAGACCGGGGGCGCGCAGATTGACGATGGTGACGATGAAGTTGAGCGACGCCGCCACCGAGGCCACGCCAAGGATCTGCAGCCCCATCACCCACATGTCGATCGAGGCCCCGCCGTTGAACTGCCGGGAAGTGAGTGGCGCGTAGCCGAACCAGCCGGCGGCGGGTGCGCCCGCCTTCATGAACCAGCCGAGATTGAGGATGATCGCGCCGGCGACAAACGTCCACAGCGAGAAGGCGTTCAGCCGGGGGAAGGCCACGTCGCGGGCGCCGATCTGCAGGGGCATGATGAAATTGAACAACGCCGCCGACAACGGCATGACGGCGAGGAAGATCATCGTCGTGCCGTGCATGGTGAAGAGGGTGGCGTACTGCTGTGAAGTGAGGAGGTTGTTGTTGGGCACCGCGAGCTGCGTGCGGATGAGCAGCGCCTCCACGCCACCGACGAGAAAGAAGAACAGTGCGAACAAGCCGTACATGAGGCCAATGCGCTTGTGATCGACAGTCGTGAGCCAGCTGATCAAGCCGCTCTTGGCGGTCGGACGCCACAGCACGAATCCCGACGCGGCCGTATGCGCCGAGTGGTCGGTGAAGGAGGTTTTGACGGCGGCTTCCATTCAGAAGTGAAAGTGAAGGTGAAAGGGAAAGTGGGAGACGGCTACTTCAGGCTGCGGAGGTAGGCGACCAGCGCTGTGACCTCGTCGGGATCGAGGGTGACGTGGTTGGGCACGTAGCCGGTGACGTACATTTTGTTGCCGGGCTTTACCTGTTCGGGGTGGCCGATCCAGCGTGCAAGCTGCTCCGGGGTATTTTCCAGCAGACCGCCGGCGATCGTGGTGCGCGCACCGACATGCGTGAGATCGGGGCCGATGATGCCGACTCCTTCCTGACCGCGCACCGTGTGACAACTGACACAGGTCTTCGCCTGAAATAGCGCGCGCCCCCGGGCAATGAGCGCGGGATCTTCGTCCTTATCGGGAGGTTGCTGCGCGCGCCAGAGGTCCAGCAGGGGGGTGGGTCCGTCAGACTCCCATTCCGGGCCGAACCCGAATTGATTCTGCCTAAACACAGCGAAGACGACGTGGGACCGGGTGATCGCCGGAGCGGAAACGGCGGGAGCGGCTACGCTGCGGGCGGGTTGGGTCTGCTTCGCCAGCCATCCGGCGAATTCCTTTTCCTCGAGCGCGATCACCCGAAAACGCATGACGGCGTGCGAATCGCCGCAGAACTGGGCGCATTGCCCATAGAAATAGCCCGGTTGGTCGGCCTGCAGCCAGATGTGGTTGGCGCGATTGGGGATCATGTCCACCTTGCCGGCGAGCTTCGGCACCCAGAAACTGTGGATGACATCGGCGGTGCGCAGCTCGATATGCACGGGCCGGCCCGCGGGAATCACGAGTTCGTTGGCGGTGGCCAGAGGCATTTCGCCGGTCGGTGCCAGCTTGACCGGAGCGTTGGGGTATTCGAACTTCCACCACCACTGGGAGCCGGTGGCCACAACCTCGTAGGCCTGGCCCTTCTCTCCGATCGGAACGTCGTAGGCGAACCAGATGGCCCGCAGGGTCGGAACGGCGATGATCACCAGCAGCAGCACCGACGCCAGGATGAGGCCGATCTCGACCAGCGGATTGCCATGACTTTGCGGCGGCGGCTCCGCCCCCGTGTGGCCGCGGTCCTTGAACCGGATCGTGGCGTAGGCCAGCACGCCCCCCACCACCAGGAAGATCGCAAACGTGACATAGCAGGTCGTGTAGAATAGCTGGCGCTGCGACCGCGCCACGGGGCCGTCGACCGACAACGTTGACTGGAAACCATCGAGCCAGGATTTGCAGCCCGACAACGACAGGCCCAGCGCCATCAGCGCGGAAACTGCGCCGACGCGGTTAAGCCCGGGAAAGGAAAGTCGCGATATTATGGAAGCCGGCATGAGCAAAATATAAGGCTGCCGGGTGAAACCGGCCGCGGGCCGTTGGCGCTCGAGTGAGCGCCGACAGCCCGCGCGAAAAACCGATTTGGAAAACCGCAGAAGGCAAGCCGATGGGGCAATATTCCGGACGGACGACCGGCTTTCGTCGTTCTCATGCCCGGCCGGCCGGCCACCACTGGTAGAGGAAAAAGTAGACCAGCACCCCGGTGACGCTCACGTAATACCAGAGCGGGAAAGTCCACCGGGCCCAGGCGCGGTGGCGGTCGATGTTCCCCTGGAGCGCGAAGACAAACGTGCGCGGCACGAGGAAGGCGATGCCCATGGCCAGCACGATGTGCGAAACCAGCATGACGTAGTAAAATCCGCGGATGAAGCCCGTGCCGCCGAAGGGCGTGTGGAGGCCGTGCATCAGCGCCTTGTGCGCCACATAACCGATGAGGAACAGTGCCGACGCCCCGGCGGCGGTCAGCATGCAGATGCGGTGCGCCTCACGCCGGCCCTGCTTCACCAAGACGAATCCGGTGGTGATCAGCGCGGTGGCAATGCCGTTGAGAGTGGCATTGACGGCAGGGAGATCGTGGACGGTCATCGAGCGATGAGGCAGCGGTCAGCCACCAGCATGACGAGCTGCACCGGCAGATAGGCGAGCGAGGCGAAGAAAAGCCTCCGCGCGGCGGATTCCCGGCCGGCCGGCCGCAGGAAGATCACGGCCCGCCCGACGAACCAGACGCCTGCAACCGCGGCAACCGCCAGGTAATAGGCGGAGGCGAATCCGAGCAACGCCGGCAACAGGCTCACTCCGACAAGGAGAATCGCGCTGACCAGCGACCATCTAGCCACCCACCGGCCCGATTCATCGCGGACCGAGAGCATCGGGAAGTGCGCAGCGGCGTAATCGCTCCGGTAGAGCCAGGCGATGGCCATGAAATGCGGGATCTGCCAGAACAGCAGCACGCCGAAGAGCATCCAGCCGAGGGCGGATATCTTGCCCTCGGCGGCAGCCCAGCCGATCAAGGGCGGCAGGGCGCCGGCAAGCGCGCCGATCTCCGTGGCCCACGGCGATCGCTTCTTGGCCGGCGTATAAAGCGCGAGGTAACAGACCATCGTCAGCAGTGCGAAGAAGGCGGCGAGACCGTTGACTTCCGCGAACAGGATCGCGAGGCCCGCGGTGCACAGACCCCAGCCGAGCACAAACGCCGAGCCGGTGGTCACCTTGCCGGATGGGATGGGACGATCGGCGGTGCGCCGCATCAGCGCGTCGGTGTCCCACTCCATGTATTGGTTGAGGGCGGCGACACCACCAGCGGCGCAGGCCGTACCGGCGACGGCAAAAAATAGCTTCCAACCCTCATGCGCGGGTCGGGCCGCGAGGTAGCCGGCCAGGGCGGTGAGCACGGAAAGCGAGCTCAACCGCGGCTTGGTGAGCTCGAGGTAATCGGCCCACAGGGCTTTGGGCGCGGCGGCGATCATGGAGCCGGGGAAGGTAACGCTTCGATGCGGTCGCGGTAGGCGAGCCACGTGAGCAGGAAGGTTGTGGCCAAAAGCAAGGCGCCGACGGCCACGTGACCGGTTGTCACGTCGGGCGCCCGCAGCGTCCAGATGATCTCCGCGCCGAGCAGGATTTGCAGCGAGAGCAGGCTCACCAGCAACGTGGCGCCGAGGCGCATCAGCAGCGTCGCGCCTTGATCGGTGTGGATGCGCCAGGCAAAGCCGCACAAGACGCCGGTGAGCACCACGGCCATGACGCGGTGGGCAAAGTTAAGGGCCACGCGGAAGTCCCACGCGACGGGCAGCCAGCCGCCCAACCGGGTGGAGTGGGGGAAATACGGAATCGCCAGACCGGCCTGATTGTGCCGCATCGTGGCGGCGATCGTCAGTTGCACGAGCAACAGCCCGCAGCAGAGCAAACCGTACCGGCCCAACGAAGGCGCGACGGGCACGGCCCGTTCGATCCACTGTCGTGAACACGCCACGGCGACCGCCAGCAGCAGGCAGACGTAAAGCTGGGCGAGGATACCGTGCGGGATGCGCAGCATTTCGCCCGCGCTCATGGCGAGGCCGGGCAGATGCCAGTCGTTCAACTCGACGCGCAAACCGCCGAGCAGCCCCTGGATCACCACGATGGCGAGCGCGGCCCAGCCGAGCCGGCGCAACCAGGCACGTTCTTCCCAACGCGCCAGCGCGACGACGAGTCCGATGGTGACGAGGCCCATCATCAGTCCGCTGAGCCGGTGCGAATGCTCGGCGAACATCGCGAGATTCTCCAACCAGCCGCGCGGATTGAGGGAGCCGTTGGAGAGCGGCCAGTCCGCGAACGCCATTCCCGCCCCGATGCTCGTCGTGAGCGCGCCGAGCGTGACCAGCACGAACACCCAGGCGCTGCCGACCACCGCAAACCAGGCCAGCCCGGGCTTATAGCGGGCGGTACGGGCGAGAGCAGAAGAAGAGGTCATGAACGTTGTTTGAATCAGACAGAATTCGCATCACCTCCGCGCGCAACCGCTTTGACATTTTTTCGCCGGCGCGTCCGTTTTGGCATGACGTGGATGGAGCGTATCATTGCCGGATCGAGCCTGGCTGGTGGCCGCGAGCGCCTGCCTGCCTTGGCCAAGGCTCCGGCGGGCAGGCGCTCGCAGCCACGGGGAGTCATTTCTGCGTTGAGCCGTGCTTTGGCGCTTCTGTTGCTGGCCGGCTGCGCGAAAACTCCGCCGGCCCCGACCTCGCCCGCGGAGTCACGGTATCCGCTTCATGGCGTCATCGTGTCCGTGGACGCCGCCCGGCAAAAACTCGTGGTCCAACATGAGGCGATTTCCGGTTACATGCCGGCGATGACGATGGAATTCTCGGTGAGCCCCGGCGATCTGGCGAATGCCCGGCCCGGCCAGCGGATTCGCGCCGAGCTGGTGCCGGGCGCGGCCGGCGACATGCGGCTGGAAAAAATCTGGCCCGACGACAAGGTGGCGGGCGACATCGTGGCCGTCGGCGTCCGGGCGCTTCGCGAGGACACCTCCAACCGCGGCCGGGGCGCCTACCGCGAAGTGGGCGAGACTATTCCCGATTTTGCGCTCTACAACCAGAGCGGCACGGTCGTCACCGCGGCCCGCTTTCGCGGCCGGCAGATCATGCTCAATTTCATCTACACGCGCTGCCCAGTGGCAACGATGTGCCCGCTCGCCACTGCCAAGATGATGCAAACCCAGCAACTTGCCCGCGATGCCGGGGTGAGGGATGTCGAATTCGTCTCCTTCACGCTCGACCCGGAACACGACACGCCCGGTGTGCTGCAGGAATACGCCCGGCAACGGGGAATCGACACAGCCAATTTTTCGTTCCTTACCGGTCCGGAGTCGGCCATCCGCGATCTGCTCGCGCAATTTGGCGTGATTGCGGAGTTCGAGGGCGGGTTGCTCAAACACACGCTCGCCACGCTGCTGATCGACAAACAGGGGCGCATCGTGCATCGCGCCGACGGCAGCTTGTGGGAACCCAGGGACTTCGTGAAAAAAATGCAGCGTTAGAATGAAATTTCCGAGCCACGAAACCGCCGGGCCTGTCGCAACCGAGGTCACGAGGTCGGCCAACGGGCCAGCGCCTGCCACCAGCCTCCTGGCGCCGGCTGCTACATCAATCCATCCGACTTCACGGCGCTGGCGGCAGACCGTAGTTCTCACTCTCGGGGCGGTCGTGCTGTTCGTGGTTGTTCGTCTGCTGCCGACCGGGACGAATCTCAGTCACATGGATTTTCGGGCGCAGGGAAGAAACGTCATCGAGTTCTGCGATCCGTTGAATCCGCAGTTCCTGCCCGTGGTTACCGTGCGCTCGCCAGTGACGATGACCGTAACGACTGACGTGGAAGCTGCCGCGCGCCAAACCGTCCACGCGACGCTCACGCTGGTAACGTCCACCGGCAAACCGATCGGCCCGGCCGACCTGCTGGTCGCGCATACGCAAAAACTGCATCTGCTCATCGTCGATCCGACGCTGACCGACTACCAACATGTGCATCCCGTGCCCGGCCACCGCCCGGGCGAATGGACCTTCCTGTTCACTCCGCGGTTTGGCGGGTCATACCGGCTGTTTGCGGATTTTACGCCCGCTGCAACCGGACGCGGGCTTTATGCCAGTGCGGACCTGCCGGTGGCCGGATCGGGCGGCCCGGTCGACGATCAGGCAGCCCGACCACCGGGCGGGTCTACAGTGGAGATCGCCAAGACAACAGGCGAGGCAACGACGGTCGCGGTCGATGGCTATCGTTTTGCGCTCGCCCCGGCGGCGCCGCTGCGCGCCAACCGGCCGGCCGATCTGGCGCTATCCGTGACGCAATCCGGCGGCGGGCGCGTGCAGCTGGAGCCGATCATGGGAGCGTTCGCGCATCTGGTGGCTTTCGATGCAACGCGCAGTGGTTTTGCCCATCTGCATCCCAACGAGACCGACCTGGCGCGGCCGCCCGACGCGGTGGCGCCACGGCTCACCTTCAAGGTCATGATTCCGCAGGCAGGACGCTACGCGATCTGGGCGCAGGTGAAACTTGAAGGCCGGGAGGTCTTCGCGCCGTTCTGGGTCGAAGTGGTCAACTAATCCGGCCCCCTGCAGTTGAACCGCGAACGGACGCAAAGTGACACGAATACCGGCGGGGCAACGAATGGTGCTTTTTCCGAACACGAATTTTGTCGCAGAGGGCACGGAGTTCAACGGAGGTCACGGAGGCAGATGTATTCCTCTGTGCCCGCGACCCGAATCTCGGTGTGCTTCGCGGTTTCCTGCCGACCGGTGCCGGTGAATGATCGGCAG
>DATJPQ010000124.1:0-5536 GCA_035506315.1 Opitutaceae bacterium | reverse complement strand
TTGTCTGGGCGCGCCGCGGCGCCACCACGTCGCTCGTCACATTTTACGTGGGTAAAGTCTTCCGCGTCGCCGTTCTCGCCCTGGCGTTTGTTACGTATTACGTCACAAATTTACCGGCGGCGTACGGGGCGGAGCCCTGGATGCTCGATCGCGCGCTGGCCACCGCCCTCGCCCAAAGTTCCGACATCAAGATCGCCCGCCAGCGGATCGAAGCCGCGCAGGCCATGATCGATCAGGCCGGCGCCGCCTGGATGCCGCAGGTGATGCTCCAGGGCCGCTACACCGACACCAACAACTCGATGATGGCGTTCGGCTCGATCCTCAACCAGCGCGCCTTCAGTTCCGGTCTGGATTTCAACC
Source organism: Opitutaceae bacterium (assembly GCA_035506315.1). Taxonomy (GTDB): domain Bacteria; phylum Verrucomicrobiota; class Verrucomicrobiia; order Opitutales; family Opitutaceae; genus MWDT01. The sequence continues at coordinate 5,176 of DATJPQ010000124.1, read as the reverse complement.
ACCCGGGCCAGATCGACGACCTCAACACCACCGGCACCGTCGCCTACAACCTCTACAGCGGCGGTCGCGCCACCGCCGGCCGCAATGCCGCCCGTGCCGGTTCGCACGCCGCCGAGCAGGACGCGCGCGCCACGCAAAACCAGCTCGGCGCCGAGGTCGTCAAAGCTTACCTCAACATCCGCAAAGCCCGCGAGGCTGTCGTCGCCGTCGCGACCGGTGTGAAAGCCTACGAGGCCGGCGTCGCCGCCGCGCGCGCCCGCTTCGACGCCGGCCAGATGCTCAAGGCCGATCTCCTCAGCCTTGAGGTGCAGCTGGCCCAGACCCGCGAGAACCTTTCCAGCGCCCGCCACGGCGCGGCGCTCGCCGGGCGTGCGTTTCTCTTCGTGCTCGGCCTCGATGCCACCGCCGAACCCGTCGAGCTCGCGGCCGACGACCCTTCGCTCGCCCGCCTCTCCCTGCCCGACTCTCTGGATTTTACCCAACGTCCCGAGCTCCTTGGTTTGCAGGAGCGCATCCGCGCCGCCGAATCCATGGTCTGCGCCGCGCGGGGCAACCGCCAGCCGACGGTCAACGCCTTCGCCAGTTATCAGTACGACCAGGGCTGGAAGCTCGACCGCCATGCCGACAGCTGGACGGCCGGCGTCTCCGTCGATCTCAATGTCTTCGACGGCGGGCAGACCTCGGGAAAGATCCGCCAAAGCGTCGCCGAACTCGCGCAGGCCAAGGAAATGCTGCGCAAAGCCACGCTCGGCATCGGCCTCGAAGTCGAGCAGGCCCGCCTCGCCCACGACGATGCCTGCGAGCGCCTTGCCGTCACCGCCCAGGCCGTCGCACAGGCCGAGGAGAGCGCCGCCCTCAGCCGCGCCCGCTTCGAGAAGGGCGCACTGCTCACCGCTGACCTGATCGGGGTGGAGAGCCGCCTCATCGAAGCCCGTATGCGACGCGCCGTCGCCGCCGCCGACGAACGCATCGCCCTCGCCGACCTGCGCCGCGCCCTCGGCCTCGCGCCATTAACCCAACCTTGATCCCGAGATTTTGTAGGGCGGCATCGCCGAATGCCGCCGCCCATCCGCGTTCCGGCGGGGTTCGGCGACCCCGCCCTACATTTTCCCATCCTCCCTTTCCCATGAATCCTGCCCGCATCTCTCTCTTCCTGCTCGCCGCCGCGTTTTTCGCCGGCTGCGCGAAACGCCCCGAATCGCCCGCCGACGCTGCCGCGAATCTGCCTCCGGCCAAAGTCCGCGTCGCCTTCGTGCGCACGGAAGAGGTTCCCACGCTCACCGAGATTACCGGCACCGTCCGCCCCGTGCAACGCGCCACGATCGCCGCCAAGGTCATGGGCGCCATCGTCGAACTGCCTGTCGCCCTCGGCCAACGCGTCAAAGCCGGCGATCTCCTCGTGAAAATCTCCGCCGGCGAAATCTCCGCCCGCGTGCTCCAGGCGCAATCGCAGCTCAACCAGGCGAAGCGCGATCTCGACCGCGAGCGCGACCTGCTCGCCAAAAACGCCAGCACCGCCGACATGGTCAAGGGCCTCGAGGACCGTTTCGCGATGACGCAGGCCATGGTGCGCGAGACCGAGGTCATGCTCGGCTATGCCACCGTGCTCGCGCCGTTCGACGGCGTCGTGGCCCGCAGGCTGGTCAACGCCGGCGACCTCGCCACACCCGGCACGCCGCTGCTCGAGGTCGAGGGGACCGACACCTTTCAGGTCGAAGCCGGCATTCCCGACTCGCTCGCCACGCGACTCGCCATCGGCACGCCCCTCACCGTCGAGGTGCCCACTGACGGCACCTCGTTTGTCGGCCAGCTCGCCGAGCTCTCCTCGGCCGCCGATGCCAATGCGCACACGGTGCCCGCCAAAATCTCCATCCCCACCGGCACCGCCGTGCACTCGGGCCAGTACGCCCGGGTGCAGGTGCCCGGTGCTCCGATTAGCGCCCTGCTCGCACCCGCCGCCGCCGTCAGCACGCTTGGCCAGATGGAGCGCGTGTTCGTCGCAGGCGACGGCCGCGCCGTGCTCCGCCTCGTGAAGACGGGCGCCCCGCGCGGCGACCGCGTCGAAATCCTCTCCGGACTCGCCGACGGCGACCGCCTCGTCCTCAATCCGCCCGCCGGTCTGCGCGAAGGCCAGGCGCTGGAGGTCCAACCGTGAGCGCCAGTTCGTCGTCACCCTTTCCCGATCCGGCGAAGTACGGCTTCGCCGGCCGCATGGCGTCGATCTTCATCGACTCGAAGCTGACGCCCATCGTGGTCGCCGCCTCGTTGCTGCTCGGCCTCTTCGCGGTCCTCATGCTGCCGCGTGAGGAGGAGCCGCAGATCAAGGTGCCCATGATCGACGTCATGGTCTCCATGCCCGGCGCCGATGCGCGCGACGTGGAGAACCGCGTCATGCGTCCCATGGAGAAGCTCCTCTGGGAGATCCCCGGCGTGGAATACATCTACTCCACGGCCCAGCCCGGGGCCGACCTGACCATCGTGCGCTTCAAGGTCGGCGAGGATCTCGAGACGAGCCTCGTGAAGCTGAACCAGAAGATGCAGACGAATTTCGACCGCATCCCGCTCGGTGTCAGTGGTCCGCTCATCAAGCCGCGCACCATCGACGACGTGCCGGTCCTCGCGCTCACCTTCCACTCCGCGCGCTACGATCATGCCACACTGCGGCGCATCGCCGCGCAGGTGGACGACGCGGTGAAAACCATCCCGCAGGTGGCGGAGACGACGCTCATCGGGGGCAACCACCGCCAGATTCGCGTGCTGCTCGACCCGCCCAGGCTCACCTCGCGCAACCTGAGCGCCGCCTTCCTCGTGCCGCTGCTCCAGCAGGCCAACGCCCAGACGCACACGGGTGCGCAGAATTTTGCTAATCAGGAAACGCTGCTGCAAACCGGCGAGTTTTTCCGCGATGCCCGCGACGTCGGCGCCCTGGTCGTCGGCGTCTTCCACGGCCAGCCGGTCTATCTGCGCGACGTCGCCACCATCGTCGATGGCCCCGAGGAGCCGACGAATTACGTGCTGTTTGGCCACGGTGCGCACGCCGTCGCGGCAAATTCCGAAATCGAAAATCCAAAATCAAAAATCGAAAATTTGGAGGAGGCCGCCGTCACGCTCAGCCTCGCCAAGCGCCCCGGCGCCAACGCCGTCGATGTCGTTCACGCCGTGCTCGCCCGCGTCGATTCGCTCCGCGGCACGCTCATCCCCGCCGACATTGGCGTGGCCGTGACGCGCAACTACGGCGCCACCGCCAGCGAGAAATCCAACGAGCTGCTGTTTCACATGGGCCTCGCGGTGTTCGGTGTGGCGATCCTGATCCTGCTTTTCCTCGGCTGGCGCGAATCGCTCGTCGTGATGCTCGCCATTCCCGTGACGCTTGGCCTCACGTTGCTCGTCTTCTACCTCCACGGTTACACCCTCAACCGCATCACGCTCTTCGCGCTGATCTTCTCGATCGGCATCCTGGTGGACGACGCGATTGTCGTGGTGGAAAACATCGTCCGCCACATGGCCCTGCCCAGCTGCCGACGCAAGCGGCTGATCCAAATCGCCACCGAGGCCGTCGATGAAGTGGGCAACCCGACGATCCTCGCCACCTGGGCCGTGATCGCGGCCGTGCTGCCGATGGCTTTCGTCAGCGGCATGATGGGCCCGTACATGCGGCCGATTCCCATCGGTTCGAGCGCCGCCATGCTCTTTTCCCTCCTCATTGCCTTTGCCGTCACGCCGTGGGCCGCGCTCAAGATGCTGCGTGGTCACGCGCGGCACGCGGAACATGCCACGGAATTCATCGACGCACCCGTTACTGAGGAGGAAACCGCCGCCGGCGAGCACGCCCCGGAAACGTTCTTCACGCGCCTCTACCGTCGTATCATGGATCCAATGATTACGCATCGCTCTCGACGCTGGACCTTTCTCGCCATTGTCGCCGGGCTGGCCGCGGGCTCGATGGCCCTCGTCGGCCTCGGTGTCGTGAAGGTCAAGATGCTGCCCTTCGACAACAAGTCGGAGTTCCAGGTTATCCTCAACATGCCGAAGGGCTCCACGCTGGAGCAAACGACCGCCGTCGCCCGTGAGATGGCCGCGTCGCTCCGCACCGAGCCTGAGGTGCGCGATTACGAGGTGTACGCCGGCACTGCCTCGCCGTTCAATTTCAACGGTCTCGTGCGCCACTATTTCATGCGCCGTGGCCCCGACATCGCCGATCTCCAGGTCAACCTGCTCCCGAAGGACGAGCGCCGCGCGCAAAGCCACGACATCGCCAAACGAATCCGCCCAAAACTCGCCGCTATCGCGGCGCGTTTTGATGCCGCTGTCGCGGTTGCCGAAGTTCCTCCTGGTCCTCCTGTCCTACAAACCCTCGTCGCGGAAATTTATGGACCGACCGAGGAAGGCCGGTTGAAACTGGCGGATCGTGTGCGCGAGATCTACCGCGCCACTCCCGGCGTCGTGGACATCGACTGGTATGTCGAAGCGTCGCAGCCGAAGACCGTCTTCCACGTCGACAAGGCCAAGGCCGCATTGCACGGCATCACCGAGGCCGCCATCGCCCGCACCGTGCAGATGGCCGTGCAGGGTTATCCGGTCACATTACTCCACGCGCCCGGCGAGCGGGAGGATGTGAACATCGTGCTGGAGTTGCCGCGCGCGCTCCGCGCCCGGCCCGACGACCTGCTCTCGCTGCCCGTGCGCTCCGAGATGAACCCACAGGCGCCTGCCCTGAGCGGAGTCGAAGGGCCGCTCGTGCCGCTGCGGGAACTCGTCACGGTCGAGCAGACGAAGAGTGAGCGAAACATCTACCACAAGAATCTCCAGAACGTCACCTACGTCACCGCCGACGTGGCCGGGGTGATCGAGAGCCCGGTGTACGCCATCCTGAAAATGAACCGTGCGCTCGCCCGGCTCGACGCCCGCGATTTCGGCGGCACGCAGCCCACGGTGAAGATCTACAACGCCACCATGCCCACCACCGATGCCGAGCCCGCCATGAAGTGGGACGGCGAATGGCAGGTGACGATCGAGGTCTTCCGCGACCTCGGCCTCGCCTTCGCCGCCGTGTGCATCCTGATCTACATGCTGATGGTGGGTTGGTTTAAAAACTACACCACTCCGCTCATCATCATGAGCGTGATACCGCTCTCCCTCATCGGCATCCTGCCGGCGCACGGTTTGCTCGGCGCGT
>DATJPQ010000123.1:0-10442 GCA_035506315.1 Opitutaceae bacterium | reverse complement strand
ACCCGGCGGGGCGATGACCTCCTTGATCGCATGCGCCTTCAACTCCGTCTGGAAAAAATCCTGATCGGCCTGCCACTGCCGCTGGGAGCGCGCCAGATAGTCCTGCCAGGCGGACCGTTGTGCCTCCGGCAACGCGGCGATGCGCTCGGCCGTGACCGGTTGGGCCGGCGGATTCGTGCCGATCGTCGCAGCGGAGAGCGCAGCGGCGGAGAGGAGAAGGCTGGTGACGAAAAACAGGGCGAAGCGCGGAATCATGTGAGGTGGGATACTGCTGCGATGACGTCAGCCCGGAACGATAGTTTCCCAAAATCAAAATATGTCCCTGCGCGCTTGCGTTAGGCGGATTTGCCGGAGAAATGAAATCACGATGTTCACGAAAACCACTGGGTTGGTGTCGGCGCTCGTGCGGGGTGGAAGCCCGGGTGCTTTCGTCGCATTGTTATCCGTGGCCACTGTGGCGGCGCCCGACAGTGCGTCTGGACCCGAGCTGCCGACGTGGGTCAAGAACGCCGGCGCCCAGCGCGTTCCAGCGGGAGAGAAAGTATACGCGGTCAAAACGTACGGCGCCATTAACGATGGCAGGACCATCGCTACCGCCGCAATCCAGCAGGCTATCAACGCCTGCTCCGCCGCGGGCGGCGGCGTCGTGGATTTCGAGCCTGGCACCTACCTGACCGGCGCGCTGTTCGTGAAGAGCGGCGTCGATCTGCGGATCGACGCGGGCGTCACACTCCTCGGCGTGCAGGACGAAACGGCCTATCCCCGACTCGCGACGCGCGTGGCCGGCATCGAGATGGAATGGCCTGCGGCGCTCATCAACGTGAACGGCCAGCACAACGTGAAGGTTTCCGGTGCGGGCACCATCGACGGCAATGGCGGGTGGTGGTGGAACAAATATTGGACCATGCGGCGGCAGGATTATGAGCCGCGCGGCCTGCGCTGGGCGGTGGACTATGACTGCGAGCGCGTGCGCCTGCTGGTGGTGTGGAAATCGTCCGACGTCACGGTCGCCGGCCTGCATCTACGGCGCGCCGGCTTTTGGACCGTGCAGATCTGCTACTCGGACCGCGTGACGGTGGACGGGATCAATATCCGCGACAATGGCGGTCCCAGCACCGACGGCGTGGATATCGATTCTTCCAGTCACGTACTCGTGCAGCATTGCGACATCGACAACAACGACGATTGCATCTGCCTGAAATCCGGTCGCGATGCCGACGGCCTGCGCGTCAACCGCCCGGCCGAGTATGTCGTGATCCGCCACAATACGACGCGGCGCGGCGGTGGCATCGTGTCATTCGGCAGCGAAACCTCCGGGGGCATCCGGCACGTGGTGGCGTACGACAATACCGGCCTCGGCACCAGCGAGGGCATCCGGTTTAAATCCGCCAGGACGCGGGGCGGCTACATCGAGGATATACTGGTGCGCGATATCAAGATGGAGAACGTGCCATTGCCCTTCACCTTCACGCTGAATTGGAATCCGGGATACAGCTACGTCACGTGGCCTGAAGACCCGGGTAAGCTGCCGCCCAACCTGAAGGAAATCCCCGCGCACTGGAAGGTCATGGCAGTGCCGGTAGAGCCGCCGGAGCGGGGGTTGGCCGATTTTCACGACATCACCATCGCCCATATCGAAGTGATGGGAGCGCGGCGCATTCTCTCCGCCGGCGGTCTGCCGGGCAAGCTGATCGGCCGTGTCCATTGGGAGGATATCACGGCCCGTGGCCGGCAGGCCGGCACCATCGAATATGCCCGCGACTGGACAATGAAGAATGTCCGCTTCATCACCGAGGATGGCGGGCCGGTGAAGGTGACGAACAGCGAGAACGTCGCCACACCCGAGGTGGTGAAGGCGGAACACGTACCGGCGGCAAAAACCGAACCATGAGAGGAGTAGCATGGCGAACAACGAACGCATTTCCACCGACGGCGGAAACGATCTCGGGCAAAATCCCTTTGCGGCGCTGAGCAGCACTGGATTGCCGGACGCGCCGGCTGCCCGGCCATCGACCGGGCCGACAATGAACGGACCTGCGGCAAGCGCACCGGCAGCGGGCGGGCGCAAAGCGCCCAACCAAAACCGGGGACGCGTGGATATCGTACGCTCGACGGCCGGGCGCGCCGGCCGGACGGTGACCGTGGTCTCCGGTTTTGTCGGCATCGGTTTACCCGAGAAGGAGCAGCTCGCGAAAAAGATGCAGAAAGCCTGCGGCAGCGGCGGTACGGTGAAAGACGGGCGCATCGAGGTGCAGGGCGATAACCGCGAGGTCGTCGCGCGCATCCTGACCGAAGCCGGCTTCCGGCCGGTGTTCGCCGGAGGGTGAGCGCGCGTTTGCGCGCTCAGTTTTGAGTTCCGGGTTTTGGGTTTCGGGTTGGGAAAGGCCCCTAGCAGCCGACGTCAGGAGACTGGCCCTACAGCCGAAGGCAGCTGAGCTGATTGGCCACAAAAAGCACAAAGAGCGTCTGGGGCTTCGGTGGAAACCATCCGCGCGCCCATAGGCGCGACGCAGGGTACAGCTACCATTTTGGGTTTTTGGTGTTTTTCGTGGCCAAAAATCCTACGGATTGGGAGGCTCGATGGTTCACGCGAAACGCACCGATTTGTCTTCGGCTTCGCGCTGATGCGGCGCGTTAAGGATAACGCGCCCAACCAGCTCCGCGTAGACATGCTCGTGGCTGCAGTTTCGTCGGCGTTCCGAACCCGGAACTCGAAACCCGAAACCCGGAACTGTTGGCCGCTTACGCGGCCAATCCCGCGGCGAGTGCCAGCGCGCTCTTGGCGCGATTCAGGATGTAAAGGTGGTAGCCGGGCGCGCCGTGGCTCAGGAGGTCGCGAATCTGCGACAACGCCCAGTCGACGCCGACGAACTCCACCACATCGGGACTGTCCGCCGCCACCTGGAAGCGGCGGGCGAGCGCCGGCGGCACCGCGCTGCCGCTGAGCGAGGTGATGCGTTCGATTTGTTTCAGGGAAAGCAGGGGCATGATGCCCGGCACGATCGGCACACCGATGCCGGCCGAGCGGCATCTTTCCACGAAGCGGTAGTAAACCGCATTGTCGAAGAAGAGCTGCGTGGTGACGAACGCCGCGCCGGCCTCGACCTTGCGCTTCAAGTGTGCGAGATCGGCTTCGAACGACGAAGCCTCGGGATGTTTTTCCGGATAGCCTCCAACCCCGAGGCAGAAATCAGGGTGACGCGACTTGAGCAGTGTCACCAGATCGCTGGCATAGCGCAGCCCGTCCCGGGCGACTTCGAAACTGGCGGCGCCTTTCGGCGGATCGCCGCGCAAGGCCATGATGTTGCGGAAACCGGCGGCGTGGATGCGGTCGGCGATGGCGGTGAGCTCTTCGCGCGAATGCCCCACGCACGTGAGGTGTGGCATGACCGTGAAGCCGAAATCGTCCTTGAGCATGGCCGACATCTGCGTGGTGCGTTCGCGCGTGCTGCCGCCGGCGCCATAGGTCACCGAAACAAAATCCCAGGCGATCTTCCGGACGGCCGCCGCGGTCTGGCGCAGGGCCGCGACACCCGCCTCGTCCTTCGGCGGGAAGAACTCGAGCGAGCGGAGCGGGCGCGGTTGCGCGAAGAGCTCGGAAATCGGCCGGTCGAGATGCATCGCCTCAAAAGGCAAACGGATTTGCGAAAGGCGTAAAGGGCGGATTTGGCGGATAACCAGGCACGGCGGCTTACCCCTGTAACTGTAGGGCGGGGTCGCCGAACCCCGCCGTTCCTCATGAACTGCGGCGGCATTCGGCGATGCCGCCCTACAACCATCCTGTTTCTCTGCGCTTCCAACTTCTCGCTTCAGCTCTTGGCCGGCTTGGCTTCCGCGGGCTTCGCTTCCGTCGGCTTTTCCCCGGTCTTGTTCGCCGGTGGCGAAGCGGGGATCGCCTCGAACAGTTCGTCGGCTTTCTGCGGCAACCCCGTAAAGGTATACTCGTAAATCTGAAATGCCCGCTTCTGCATCAGCGCGTCGATCGGCGCCTTCCCGTCGGCACTCGACACAAACGCAAATACCGGTCCGGCGGGCACCGTAGCGGTTTCCGGTTTCGGGTTTTGAGTTTCGGGTTTCGAGTCCGCGGAAACCGGAGCAGCGGGCGCTGCCTCGGGTTTCGAGTTTGGAGCTTCGGGTTTTGGGCTGGCGGAAACAGCGGTTGGCGCCGGCTCGGGCGGCTTGACGATTTTCTGCTCGGGTTTGCGGCCGAGGGCAACGGTGAGCGTCTTGCCGTCGAAGGTCGTCAGCTTGAAGGTGCGCAGATGCTGTTTTGCCGCGATGGCGTTGGCGTCGTCGGTCGCGGTGGTATCGGTGAAGCGCAGTGACGTCAGCGCGCCGAGCAGCGCGGTGATCTTGTCGGCCTTGAGGCGCTGGCCGTCCGGCGCCTGCTCGGCGACGAAGGGATCTTCCTTTTTCGCCCGCCGGGCGACGACGGCGGGAGCGTCGGCAAAGCCGATTTCCACCCGGGCGATGTCGTCGCTCTTCAGGTTGACGAGCTGCGCGTCGGCCCAGTTGCGCGACTCGGTATCGAAATAGGCGCTGAAGCGCGCGAGGTAGGCCTTGGGTTCGTTGCCAAAGCGCACGAGGCGGCCGCCACCCTCGGCATTCTTGCCGAGCGTGACCGACATCAATTCCTTGCCGGCGGCGTCGAGCAGGGTGAACCAGGTGTCCTTGAATTCATAGCGCGCGAGGCGTTCGGGGTTGACCGACACCAGACGCTCGATCTTCGCGTTTTGCAGCTCGCCGACGAACTGGCTGAGTTTGGCGAAGTCGGCAGGAAAATCGTAATAGCTGGTCACGCGCCATCCGCCGTCGGCTGGTCTGGCGAATTGCACCGTTTTGCCCTGGTCTGCGAAGCGCAACGCCGCGGCCTGCTCGAGCGCGGCACGTTCGACCAACGGTGTGCCGATCCGCGGATCGGCACTGGCGGGCCGGGCAGGGCGGTTGACAAAATAGACGATCGCCGAGGCGGCGCCGAGGACGGCGATGGTGAGAAGGAGGGTTTTCAGTTTCATGGAACGGCTGATTCCGGGTTCAGACGATTGCAGAATTCAGATATTGCCTGTCATCCTGAGCGTCAGCGAAGGATCCATGGGCAGTTGGTTGGTCGGCTCCTGATGGATTCTTCGCTGCGCTCAGAATGACAATTCCCAGGAAGATCATTTCCGGCGGTGGCGGTAGAACCACAGGCCGCACACGCCGATCAGGAGCGGCGAAGCCAGCAGGTTGGTGACGATGAGCACATTTTCGAGCCGGTCGATGTCCTCCCGGAGGGCGCGGCGGATTTCCCGCCGCTCGCCGCGCATTCCAGCCTCCTGTTTTTGGAAATCCTCGATGGCTTTCTGCACCTCGGGTGAGACGACGAGGCTCTTGGTTTCCCCCGCCTTGCCCTGGAGCTGATTGAGCTTGTTTTGCACCTCGCTGAGCCGCGCTTCGAGGGCGGTAAGCTGCGTCTGATATTTCGTCTGGGCGGCAGCCTCCATGGCGCGGACGACCGCGAACGGCCGCAGCGAGGTGCCCTTGCCGCGAATCGACACGAGATCCTGCGAGCCGCCGAGAAATTCCAGCGAGTTGGCCGACAGGTAAATATTGTCGTTGAGCGGATCGGCCGCCTGCACGCCGAGGAAGTTGAAGCGGCGCACGCTGTAGTCGTCGAGCAGCCAGTCGGTGTCCGCCACGACGATCAGGGTGGAAGTCGTCTTCGACTCCTTCAAAGAGTTTTGAGTTTTGAGTTTTGAGTCTTGCGTTTCGGAGGGTTTGGCACCGCCAGGAGCGTTGCCGCTCTTTTGATCGGCTTCGGCCACCTTATGGTCGCCCGGTTTCGTCGCCATGTCGGCGGACTTGGGATCGCTCGGCGGACCATCGGGAAAGGCGGTCTTGAACTTGCCGGTGACCAGGGCCGCGATCGTCTTCTTGCCGGAGGGCACGATCTGGCGGGCGACCTCTTCGGGCTGCGCAAATTGCAGCGACATGGGCTGCACGTCGCCGGCCTGGTCGGAAGTCCAGACCAGCGGAGCAAATGTGACGCCCGCCGGATGCTGGTCCGTGAGGTAGCCCGATTCGACAAACATCAGCGACTTGAGCTGTGCGGTCGGCAGCGCCTTCGTGTTGAAATCTTCGCGGCCGAGACTGATCCAGACCGGGTAGCTGGAAATCGTCCCCTGGGCGGTTTGAACCTTGGTGGCGTTGAGCAAATCGCCGACGATCGTCGTCGGACGGTACCCGACGCCATAGGCCTTGAGCAGCGCGGGCAGATCGCTCGACACGTTGGGCTGGGGGCCACCGTACATCGCGGCCTGGCCGCCCTGCCGCTTGAAGTACTGCGACGACGGATCGACCGCGAGGAAGACGGGCTTGCCGCTCAGCACGAACTGGTCGATGGCGTACTGGAGTTTCGGCGTCAGATTCTGCGGATGAATTATGGCGAGGACGTCGAGGTTGGCAGGCAGCTCGGTGGCGGTTGGTTCGACGGTGACGATTTCATACGTCTTTTCCCATTCGCCCACGACGAACTGGTCCTGCGGCATCCGCCCGCTCTGCATGGCCATCATGTCCGGTTGCGCGCGCAACGGCAGGCTCGACAGCAGTCCGAGCTTCTTTTTGTCGACCTGCTGCACGCTATAGATCAGCTGCGAGAGATCGTACTCGAGGAAGGACTCGCGCTGCGGGGTGAACGCCGCGATGGTCTTCTGCTGATCGGCCTGGGTGGCCACGAGTCCGAGGTAGAATTGTTCGCCGGTCTGTAGCATCTGCGGCCGGAGGCCGGCGGCGGTGGCGCGCTCCTCCGCGGGCGTGTCGGGCTGCGGGTCAATGACGTTGAGGGTGAGCCGGCCCTTCGATCCCCGCACATACTCCCGGAGCATCTCCTGCACGCGGGCGGCGTAATTCTTGTAGGCGATCGGCAGTCCCCGGGCGTTTTTCGAAAAATAAAAATCGAGAGCAACCGGCTCCGCGATCTTGCCGAGCAACGCCTTGGTGCCGGGAGAGAGGGTGTAGATTTTGTCGGCAGTGGCGTCGAACCGCAGCGGCAGCGACGACGCCAGGTAGTTCACCAGCACGAGGCCGACGAAGAGCAGGACGATGGCGAGGGTTTTGCTTCCGAGTTTCATGGCGGAGGCCGGAAATGGGTTATTAGTTATCGGTTATTGGTTGTCAGTTGCTGGTTGTCGGTTGCCGGTGGTTGGCCAGGGCCGGGGCTCAGCGCTCGAGCGCGACGACGTTGAGGAAGAGGGCGAACGCCGTGACCGACAGGAAATAGACGACATCCTTCGGATCGACGATGCCCTTGGTGAAGGCCTCGAAATGGGTCGTGAAACTGAAGTTCGCGAGCAGGTCCACGAGCGGCTGGGGCAGCACGGCGCCGAGTGCGCCGTTGAAGACGCTCCAGCCGAGCAGCACGATCACGAAGCACACGAGCGCGCTGAGGATGAAGCTGATGACCTGGTTTTTCGTGAGGGCGGAGGTCAGCGAGCACACTCCCATGTAGGCACCGGCCGCGAGAATGCTGCCGAGGTAGCCCGTCGCGAGCACGCCCCAGTCGGGGCTGCCGAGGAAACCTACCGTGATGATCATGGGAAAACTCAGCACGATCGCCAGCGCGAGAAAGGCCCAGGCGGCGAGAAACTTCCCGAGCACGGCCTCAAGCGTGGTGACGGGCAGCGTGAAAAGCAGTTCGATCGTACCGGTGCGCTTTTCCTCGGCCCAGAGGCGCATGCCGACCGCCGGCACGAGCAGGATGAACAGCCACGGCAAAAAAATGAAATAGCTGTCCAGGCTGGCGAGATTGGCCTTGAAGAAATTGCCGAGGAAGAACGCGCAGCCGATGGTGGCCAGCTGGAAGCCGATCAGGACGACATAGGCCACCGGCGAGCGGAAGTAGCCGAAGAACTCGCGTTTGAAAACAGGGGGAATCTGGGACATGGAAATTGCGGATAGCGGATTGCGGATGGCGGATAGACCGGCCGGGCGACGTTGACGCGCGGCTTACACGTCCGACTGGGTAAGGGTACGGAAGATTTCGTCGAGGCGGGCGCCGGGCATGCGGGCCTGCAATTGCGCCGGGGTTTCATCCACCACGATCTTCCCGGCCGAGATGATGATCACGCGGGTGCAGATGGCCTCAACCTCCTCGAGGATGTGCGTTGAGAGGACGACGGCCTTCTCGGTGGCCATGTTTTTGATAAGCGCACGCACCTCGTTTTTCTGGTTCGGATCGAGACCGTCGGTCGGCTCGTCGAGGATCAGCACCGGCGGATCGTGCAGGAGCGCCTGCGCGAGACCGACGCGTTGTTTGTAACCCTTGGAGAGCGTTTCGAATGTCTGCCGACGCACGGGCGTGAGATGGGTGAGCTCCGCGGCGCGGTTGACGACGGCGGCACGGGCATCGCCGCGGAAACCGCGCGTCTCGGCAATGAAGGTGAGAAATTCCTCGACCGTCATCTCCGGATAGGCGGGCGCATTCTCGGGCAGGTAGCCGACCTTGCGCTTCACGGCGACAGGCTCCCGGGTGACGTCATGGCCGTCGACGATGGCGGTGCCGGCGTTGGGACTGACGAAGCCGGTGATGAGCTTCATCGTGGTGGACTTGCCGGCGCCGTTGGGGCCGAGGAATCCGAGGATTTCGCCGCGCTTCACGGTGAAACTCACGCCATCGACGGCGCGTTTCGTACCGTAAACCTTAACCAGACCTTTGACTTCGATCATGGGTGGGTCGGAATTTTATATGAAAGGAAGAGTTCGCCGTGAGATGGCTGGGACGGACAAAAGTTCCGCATGGCTGCTGGCGGCGGAGTGGACCTAAGAAATTGGTCCGGGCAGTATTTCAAGATCAAAGTAATGCGTGAGAGTGAAGCCGCAGTCGAAGAAACCGCAACTGAGGGTAGCATTGAGTAACCGCGAAAGAATGCGAAGCGACGCGAATCCAGATCGATGCGATCGGCGATCACCACTAAACACCCGGGATACGAAAAGCGGAGAAGGGGAGGGTTAACCGCGAGTAGGCGCGAAGGCTCGCGAAACCTACGCTGCAGCGGCGACGGTCACGGCGCGAGGATTGATCTTGGCTCCGGCGGAGACGGCGCGAATCCGGAGGACCGCCGACACGGGCACTTCTAATAACTCCGTATTCGTAGGCCAGCGAGCTTGTCCGCGCGGTTTGCCAGAGCACGAGCAAGCTCGCTGCCTACGGTAAATAGGAGCGCCCATACTGTCTCTTGCGATAAAGTGATTGCGGGGCATAGATGGACTTGCTCGTGTTTTTTGGTGCTGAAAGGACCATTTCCCAGGACGGCAAGCCGCAAGGCACTCATCTTCAAGATGATCTTGCCATGCGCCCTGATATTCTGTGCGACGGTCTTCGTTTATCTGCCAGCACTGGCGGGAAACCTCATCTGGAACGATGGCGACTACGTCACCAAGCCAGCCTTACGCTCACTGGCCGGCTTGGTTCGGATCTGGGCCGAGCCGGGAGCGACCGAGCAATACTACCCGCTTCTGCATAGTTTTTTTTGGATGCAGTACCAGCTGTTCGGGGACCACCCGCTGGGGTACCATGTCGTCAACCTGCTGTTACACGTCTGCTCAGCGGTGCTTTTTGCCCTCGTCATACGCAGGATGCTGGCAGGTGACGCTGCATCGCCAGTCGACGTACCGACAGAATGCCGCGGTCGATCCGCAGTCGGCGCTGGCAGTGACCGGCGTAATCATCCCACGCCGCAGCCCTACGCCGGGGCTGAATGGGTAGCCGGGCTGCTGTTCGCGCTCCATCCCGTCCACGTCGAGTCGGTGGCATGGATTACGGAGCAGAAAAACACCCTCTCACTTGCGTGTTATCTCGCCGCCGCCCTGGTCTATCTGCGCTTCGACATGTCGCGGCGGCCCCGATCCTATCTGATCGCG
Source organism: Opitutaceae bacterium (assembly GCA_035506315.1). Taxonomy (GTDB): domain Bacteria; phylum Verrucomicrobiota; class Verrucomicrobiia; order Opitutales; family Opitutaceae; genus MWDT01. The sequence goes on along the minus strand of DATJPQ010000123.1, from coordinate 545 downwards.
CTGGCGCTGTTCGTTTGTTCCATGTGGTGCAAGACCGTCACGGCAACGCTGCCCGCCGCCCTGCTCGTGGTCTTCTGGTGGAAACGCGGACGGCTCGGCTGGCGGCGCGATGTCTGGCCGTTGATGCCCTGGCTCATACTCGGTGCGGCGCTGGGACTGTTCAGCAGTTGGGTCGAACACGCCTATGTCGGCGCACGCGGTACGGCATTCGAATTGTCGCTGGTCGGGCGCACGCTCGTCGCGGGGCGGGCCGTCTGGTTTTATGCCGGCCAGCTGGTCTGGCCATTCGGTCTCAATTTTATCTATCCACGCTGGACCGTGGACGCGGCGGTCTGGTGGCAATGGCTTTTTCCGCTCGGCGTGCTCGCGGTCGGCGCCGTGCTATGGGCTTTGCGGCGGCGCACGCGCGCCCCGCTCGCGACCTATCTCTTCTTTGTCGGCTCGCTTTTCCCGGTGCTGGGCTTTGTCAACCTCTTCGGATCGCTCTACTCGTGGGTTTGGGACCACTGGCAGTACCTGGCCGATCTGGGGCCGCTGGCGCTGGC
>DATJPQ010000122.1:0-9817 GCA_035506315.1 Opitutaceae bacterium | reverse complement strand
TTGCAGGATCGTATCCGAGTAGAGCTTGGCCTCGAAAAACACCCAGGCATACAGCGCCACCTGGACCAGTCCCACCGGCCAGCCCCAGACGTTTTGCCGGATCATCAATCCCACGCCGATGACGCCGAGCACGGTGCCAAGGATTTCGGTCCGGCTCATGCGGGAGGCGGCAACGGGGATGCAGGTTGCTGCGCCACGTAGGCCTCCATGGCCTCGCGGGTGATCGTATGGCGGGCGCCGCACCGCGGGCAGCGGATTTCGATCTTTTCCTCGCCGGCAAAGAGCCGGGCGGCGTCGCTCCGAAACGCCGGCGCGAGCACCTGCAGCATCCGCTTCTGGTTGCAGCCGCAATGCCAGCGGTAAACCCGGCGCTCCATGGGCACAACCGTCTCGGACTTTTCCAGGTCGCGCAGGCCGGCGTCAGTGAGATTACGCAGCCACTCCAGATCGCAATCCGGATGCTCCGACATCAGGGCGAATTCCTCTTCGCCAGGCTGGAAACAGCGGGCGAGGCGTTGCTCGCTCTTCGCATAGAAGGTTTCTAGCGCGGCGAACATGTCTCCGCCCTGAAACGGCACCGTGCTGCGTCGCGAGGGCTGGGTGCCGCGCACGACGTCGGCGTAGAAGATATTTTCCGGCAGCTCCTTCACGTTGTCGCTGAAGACGCGGCCGGTGACGGCGCCGGTCTCGTTGTCCCCGTTGAGGAAGATATTGAGGAACGGTTCCTGAAAATGGATCGTCCAAGCCGTCAGCTCGTTCGCCGGCCGCGAGGCGCAGTGCAGCACAAAGACCGCGAGGGCGCGTTTGAACAGCGCGTCGTGCTCCGGCGCCGGTCGCATCTGCTGTTCGGCGAGATGCAGGTAATAGTCGACGTAAAGCTGCCCAAAGTCGGCGCGCGCCAGCAACGCCCGGCGGCTGCGCACGAAATGCGTGCCCACTTCCAGACCGGGATCGGCCGTATCTACAGGAGTCGATTCAGGCATGGCCGGAAAGATTGCGCCCCCTCCCGCCCTGTCCACTCTCAAAACCGGCGACATAAAAATGTAGCAATTGCTACATTTTTGTGTCGCCCTCTGATTATGCAATTCTCAACCGAAGAATTCCTCTACTTCCTGCTTTGGACGGCCGATACGCTCACCATGCGTCCCACGTGGCGCAACTTGAACGACCCTTTTGAGATCTGGGTGAATCGTAACGGCCTCTCGCGCCGGTTGCGTTATTTGGAACAGGAAAAACTCCTCGAACGCCATCCCGCGGCGGAGCTCGGCCGTGTGGTACGGCTGACCGAGACCGGACGAGTGGCGGCAATGGGAGGGCGCGATCCCTTAGAGCGCTGGGCGCGCGCATGGGATGGGCGCTGGCGAATGGTGCTCTTCGATTTGCCTTCGAAAAAACGCGGACTGCGCATGCGGTGGTGGCGCCACTTGCGCGCGGCCGGCTTCGGTTACCTGCAAAACAGCGTCTGGATCACTCCTGATTCGCTCGCCGAAACCGAACGTGTTCTCGCTCGCGAGTCCATCGCAGTGGAAACGTTGACCCTGTTCGAGGGACGCCCGGCGGGAGGCGAGACTGATGCACAACTGGTCACGGGGGCTTGGGATTTTGCCCAGATCAATTCGCTCTACGAGCAACACTTGCGCCTGCTGCGCGATGCACCGACGACCGCCGATATCGCCGTCCTGCACGAATGGGTGCGCCGGGAACGGACGGCATGGCACGCCGCGGTGCGGCTCGACCCGCTACTGCCTCAAACACTTTTGCCTCCCGACTATGCGGGGAAAAAAGCCTGGGCTGCACGCCGGCAAGCCTTTGCCAAGCTGGGCCAATTGTTGGTCAAACCCGCCGAAGCCAAACGTCCTGTCGATACATAGGATGTAGCAATTGCTACATTTTTCTGTTCGCTGCAGCTGCGAGGGGTTCTGTCGTTGCTTGATCGCCTCATGATCGAAGCTTGGTCTGAGAAGGCGGCCCGATCGATTATCTTGTCGGATATTGCCGCCTGACGGCGATAACTTGGGTAAACATGACCGACCACGAGCTACTCCGTCGTTACGTACAGGAGGGCGTGCAAGATGCCTTCGGTGAACTGGTCCGTCGACACGTCAACCTCGTTTATTCGGCGGCACGACGGCAGGTGCGGTCGACCCAGCTCGCCGAAGAGGTTTCCCAGTCGGTCTTCGTCGATTTGGCGCGCAATGCCCGCCGCCTTCGCGTCGACCAACCGCTCGGTGCCTGGCTCTATATCGTCACGCGCCGCACTGCCATCGATGTGGTCCGCCGGGAATCGCGCCGTCAGGCACGTGAACAAACCGCCGTGGAGATCGCCGCCATGAACTCAACCCCCTCGCCCTGGCCACAAGTGGAACCGTTGCTCGACGAGGCGATGGAGTCGCTCGGCGACGCCGACCGGCGCGCTGTGATCCTGCGTTTTTTCGAGAACCAGCCGCTGCGCGACGTCGGCCTGACGCTGGGCATATCGGAGGACGCCGCACAAAAACGCGTCAGTCGCGCCATTGAACAACTGCGGACATTTTTTGCCAAACGTCGCGTCGCCGTCGGCTCCGCGGCGCTCGCCATTGAACTTTCAACGCATGCGGTGCAGGCCGCGCCTGCTGTGCTCGGTGCGACCATCGCATCGACCGCCGCGACATTGGGCAGTGCCGCCGGCTCCGCCGCCATCCACGGTACCGCCAAAACTATCGCCATGACCGCGACTCAGAAGATCCTCGCCGCCGCCGCGCTCACCGTCGCCGTAGTCACGGGCCTCTACGAAGCGCATGTGATTTCGCGACAGAATGCCGGATTACAGGCGCTACGGGAAAGCTCCCGGCGCGAGCGTGCGGACAATGCGCGGGAACTGGCCGCCGTCTTGCAGAAAACCACGGTCGAGCGAGCGAAAGTCTCCACTGCGCTTGCTTCCATCGATCCGGCGATGGAATCGGAAATGGAAGCCTGGCTGCAAAAAGTTGTGCGCCTCAAGCAACGCCTTGAGCAGATGCCCGAGAAAAAAATCCCCGAGCTGAAAGTTCTAACAGAGCAGGACTGGCTCGATGCCACCAAAAACAGCAAACTCGACTCGGATATGGACGTTCGACGCGCTCTGAACGAATTGCGCTTTTTTGCCAAAGAACGGCTGGTGGCGCCGCTCGGCATCGCATTTCAGAATTATCTCAAAGCCAACAATAACCAACCGCCCAGCGATGCCACCCAGCTCGAGCCCTATTTCGATCCGCCCGTTGCCCTTACTACCACCGTGAAAGGCGACGACAATAATCAACTGCCGCGCGATCCTACCCAGCTCATGAGCTTTTTCGCGGCGGCCGATGCCCGCGCCAAGAAGTCCATCGCCCTCGAAATCCTGCAACGTTACGGCGCGCCATCCGCTGAACAGACCAAATATTTGCCCCCGGCGCAGGATGGAACGCCGTGGATTTTCTGCGAGAAAACAGCCGTGGACGATTACTACGACACCACGGTGTGTGTCAGCAGCGGCGGCACCCTTTCGCTTCGCACCTTCAGCAAGTTCGGAAATGAGGTGCAGGCGGCCATCAAAATGTTCAGCGACGGCCACAACGGCCATGTCCCAACCGAGCCATCGCAACTAGCGCCTTATCTGCACTCGGCGATCGATCCCGCTTATCTACAGGAACAGCTCGCAGGCCTCGAAGATGAGAAATCGCCTCAACCCGTCTCGGCCGAAGCTGCAGCTCCCCCTCCATGACAACGACGCAGAATATCCTGGTAACCGCGTCGCTCATCGTCGTGCTTGGCATCGACCTTTATGAGGGGCGCGTCATCGCGCGCCAGAATGCCGAGTTGCAGGCGCTCCGGGAGAGCTCCCGGCGTCAGCGCGACGAAAGCGCCCGCCAACTGGCCGCCGCCTTGCAGCAACTTGCGGACGCGCGGACGACAGCCTCCCACAATCTCGCCTCCCTTGATCCCGTGGCGGAGCATACGTTGAATGACTGGCTGGGAAAAGTCGCGCGCCTCAAGCAATGCCTTGAGCAAATGCCCAACGAAAAAATTCCCGAACTGAAACTTCTGCAAGCAAAGGACTGGCTCGATGCCGCCAACTTCGACCTCGGCTCCGGCAACATGGGCGTCCGGCAAGCACTCAGCAAATTACGTCGTTCGGCCAAAGAGCGAATGGAGGGGCCGCTCAGCACCGCACTCCAAAGCTATCTCAAAGCCAATCGCAACCAGCCGCCGGGCGATGCCATACAACTCGCACCCTATTTCGAGCCGCCGGTCGACCCCGCCATTTTGCAACGCTACGGTCCGCCGTCCGCTGAGCAGAGCCAGCACATGCCTCAGTTGCCGGACGGAGAGCGATTGATTCTCTGCGAGAAAGCCACCGTGGACGATTACTTCGACACCACGATGTTTATCGGCAGTGGCGGATACTCTTGCATCGCGGAAACCAGCAAGTTCCAAGAGGAGGTGCAGGCTGCCATCGAGAACTACAGGGCCGCCAACAACGGCCGATTCCCGACCGATCCATCGCAACTCGCGACCTATCTGCATTCGTCGATCGATCCCAACTTTGTGCGGATGCGGCTCGATTGGAAACCCGTTTCGCCAGAATAGGTGATCGCATCAGCTTCGTTTGGCCGAAGCTTCTCGTTCATCATTTCTTCTCCGCGCCCAATTGCTGCTCGAGCTTGTGGATCTTCGGCGCGATGACGACGCGGCAATAGCCGGCGTTCGGATTCTTGTGGAAATAGTCCTGATGGTAGTCTTCGGCGGGCCAGAATTTCACGAGCGGCACGATCTCGGTGGTGAGGGGCGCGCGGTACCGTTTTTGCGCCTCGGTGCGCGCTTTTTCGGCGGCAGCCTTCTGGGTGTCGTTCGCATACAAGATGATCGAGCGGTACTGCGGGCCCTCGTCGTTTCCCTGGCCGCCCACCTGCGTCGGATCGTGCACATGCCAGAAGTAATCGAGCAGTTTCTCGAGCGAGGTTTTCGCGGGATCGTATTCGATCCTGACGACCTCGGCATGGCCGGTACCGTGCGCACTGACCTCCTCGTAAGTCGGGTCGGCCTTGGTGCCACCGGCATAGCCGCAGGTGACATGCGTCACGCCCGGCAGCATCCGGTACGCGGCGTCGAGGCACCAGAAGCAACCCCCGCCCACAACGAGGGGCTCAGCCTTGGCGGAAATGGCGGCATCAGCGGCATTCATGCGAACAGACCATGCAAGCAAACCCAGGAAAAGCAAAGAAAGGCGTTTCATCAGGATGAGAACCTTGGCGAGGACGGTTTATTCCGCAACTCGACGCCACACAGTGTCCCGTATGAGCGATCCCAACGCCGCCAACCATGCAACTGCACCAAACCAACAGCAAGTATCGCCGCCCAGGTTTTGCCTTCCGCCGGGACCCATAAAAAATCCGGCCAACCTCAAGGCTGGCCGGACGTAAGACGGGCAAAACTCACTCAAAAGCTGAATTTAAGCCCCAAATTGATAATAGCCATGCTGCCTGCCGTCGTAATATTCGTTGCGGCCGAATACTGCACTTTGGCGTTCAAATCCAACGAGACGTTCTCACTCATGGTGTAGGCAATTCCGCCCTGCACCGCGGCGGCAAATGCGGTCTGACCTCCGCTATATCCCCAAAAGTAACCTACATGCGCGCGCTCGTATAGCGCTCCCACCGAAGCGCCGAGCTGCCAGGATAGATTTTGTGTAAGAGGAACGCGATATTTGTAACCCAGCATGATGGGCGTGAATTCGACCTTCTCCGACGAGAGCCTCTTCGCCTTCGTTTCGAAATGGGTCACTTCCAGCTCGAATGAGTTGGTCGGATTCAAATTGACGCCCAAAGCAAGAGCGCCTCCGACCACGGAATTAAAGTCCGAGCCCGGAAAGGCGACGATCACCGATGGCTGCGCGTAAAATGTCAGGCCACCCGTAGTTCGAGGCTGCGCTTCTGCCAAGGGAACGGAAACTGCGACCAATGCTCCAAAAAGGAGCGCACCGATTTTCTTATTCATACCGATTTGTCCTGGTTAGGGGTTACGAGTGCCAGAATGGCAACCGTTTAAACAACGATAAGATTCATACTGAAATCGACGCAAGCCTTATCCCCGCCTCCAGATACAAAACTCTTGCCCGCTTCAACCGCGCGTGAGCTTGCGGTATTTCAACCGGTGCGGGCGGTCGGCGTCGTGGCCGCGGCGGCGGCGAAAATCCTCCAAGTACGCCGAGTAGTTGCCGGCAAACCAATGCACATAGCTGTCGCCCTCGAACGCCAGGATGTGCGTGGCCACGCGGTCGAGAAACCAACGGTCATGCGACACCACCACGGCACAGCCGGCGAAGGTTTCCAACCCCTCCTCCAGCGCGCGGATGGAATTCACATCGAGATCGTTGGTCGGCTCGTCGAGGAGGATGAGGTTGCCGCCGCTTCGGAGCAGCCGCGCGAGGTGCACGCGGTTGCGTTCGCCGCCGGAGAGTACGCCGACTTTCTTCTGCTGGTCGGCGCCGGTGAAGCCGAACTGCGCACAGTAGGCACGGGCGTTGACCGTCCGCCCGCCGAGTTCGAGCAACTCCTGTCCGCCGCTGATCGCCTCGAAGATCGTGGCGCCGCCTGGCAGCGAATCGCGCGACTGGTCCACGTAGGCCAGCTTCACCGTGTCTCCGATGCGCAATGCGCCGGCGTCGGCCCGCTCCAAGCCGAGGATCAACTTGAAGAGCGTGGTCTTGCCCGCGCCGTTGGGGCCGATCACACCGACAATACCGCCCGGCGGCAGCGTGAAATTCAGTTGCTCGAAAAGCAGGTTGTCGCCGTACGCCTTGGCCACGCCCTGGGCCTCGACGACGAGCGTGCCCAGCCGCGGGCCGGGCGGGATCACGATCTCGAACTGCTGCTCCTTCTCGGCCACATTTTCCTGGAGCATCGCCTCGTAGGCGTTGATGCGGGCCTGGCCTTTCGCCTGGCGGGCCTTGGCGGAGGAGCGAATCCACTCGAGCTCGCGCGCCATCGCCTTCTGGCGGCGGTCCTCGGTGCGCTGTTCGATCGCGAGGCGGCGTTGCTTCTGTTCGAGCCAGGAGGAATAGTTACCCTTCCACGGGATGCCATGGCCGCGGTCAAGCTCGAGAATCCACTGGGCGGCGTTGTCCAGGAAATAGCGGTCGTGCGTCACGGCGATCACGGTGCCCTCGTAACGGGCGAGATGCTGCTCGAGCCAGTCCACGCTTTCGGCGTCGAGGTGGTTCGTCGGCTCATCGAGCAGCAGGATGTCGGGCTTCTGCAGGAGCAACCGCGCGAGGGCCACGCGCCGGCGTTCGCCGCCGGAGACGATATCGACTGACGTTTCGGGCGGCGGACAACGCAGCGCGTCCATCGCCATCTCGACATGCGCAGAGAGATCCCACGCGCCGGCGGCGTCGATCCGCTCCTGCAGATCGCCCTGCTTTTTCATGACCGCGTCTTTCGCGACCTCATCGGTGGCGGCGCTGAGTTCGTCCCATGTGGCGTCGTAGGCGGTGACGAGATCGGCCAGGGGCTTCACCCCCTCCTCCACGCACGCGAGCACCGTCGCGCCGGGTGTGAGTTGCGGCTCCTGCTCCAGAAGACCGACGGTGTAGCCCGGCTCGATGTGCAGCTCGCCATCGAATTCCTTGTCGCGGCCGGCGATGATGCGCAGGAGCGACGACTTGCCGGAGCCGTTGAGGCCGAGCACGCCGATCTTCGCCCCATAGAAAAACGACAGGGAGATGTCGCGGATGATTTCCTTGCGCTCGTGTTTCTTCGAGACGCCAATCATCGAGAAGATGACGGTGGGAGCTTCGGCGGCTTTGGCCATCGGGTCGGGTGGAGACTAAATGAGGAGAGAAGGGAGAGAAAAGCCGAGAGTCGCGTCGCGGGCAGATTCGTCAATGTTACTCCGGCATCCGCCCGCCTGGTGAATCGTGAAGCCGACGGATGCTTGCACCGCGCTCCGCGGTGCCTACGGTGCGGCGCGATGCTGCGGATGTTTTTACTTTTCTGCCTGGGGCTGGGCTGGCCTCTATTGGCTTTCGGCCAGTTCGGCAGCCCGCCCGCCGAGACGACGCCCAAGCTGGTTTCCCCCGAGGAAATCGACCGGCAGATCTCGCAGGGGAAGCACTACGATTTCGATGTTTCGCCCGGCGGCTATCTGGTGGACGCGAAGGGCGTCGTCATCCGCAACAGCGAATTGCGGGAATACCTGCGGAAAAATGGCTACGCCAAAAACGCCTATTACGTGCTTTGGATGGGGCCGGACAGCCCCCGGCCGGATCAGTTGGGCAGCACGCTGGAGGCTTTGCGTTTGTCCGGAGTGACCAAGGTGGCCGCCCGCCGTAAGAAAACCCCCGGCGAGCTGCCGGCGACACCGGTCGAGGCGCCCCCCCTGCCGCCGCCCACTCCCACGGCAGAGGCCAAGCCAGCCCCGCTGCCTCCCGCCAAACCGGCGCCCACGCTGGTGCGCCGGGCCGGCGAAGCTTTGCCCTCCATGATCGGACGCCCGGCGGTGCTGCGTCCGGGAGCGTTGCCCGCCGGCATCAGCTACAAGTTCGCCAGCGACGCCGATGTCGTCAAAGCCGCCGATCTGATCGCGCAGCAATTGTTGGCCACCTCACCCAAGGACGCCGAGTTTTTCGCCCCCGCCGTCCTCGTCCAGACCGGTGCGTGGAAACGATTCCGCCATAGCCGCGTCCATCCCCCCAAGGAGGCCTTCGTCCTGACCAACCTGATCACGATCTCCGGCAAAAGCTATAAACAGGAGAGTTGCGTGCTGCGCGACGCAGATGAAATCGCCGAGTTGTACGAAAAGTTGAGGGAAGCGATCGAGAAAGACGGCGGCGGGACCGTGCGTGCACTACAAACCGAAGAGATGAGCAAATGGGGATTGTTCGGCAGCAAAGAGATCGAGGAGCCCGTCCTGGCCCTTGAGACCAAAGGCAAAAAGCATGTGTTCATCATCGGGTTTGCCCCGGCTGGCGCGGTCCTGCTCGACGATCTCAACAACCTGGAATGATGAGTGCCGGGCGCGATCCGGCACCACCCTTTCTGCCGGCTTGACAAGCGCGCCGCTCCGGCCCTTCTTCCCCGTCGCTTCATGAAACCCTCCGCCACAACCACGTTCGCTGCCCGCCTCGGCCTCGCCCTGGTGCTCGTCGTCGTTGTCGTCGTTATGCCGACCGGCGGGTCGCGAGGTTTCTAAGCACCAGAAACACTTTCGCCCCTCCGGTCTCGCACCGGAGGGGCTTTTTTTTGGCTCCTCGGTTCGCGGCCACGGAGCGGGCTCCAACCCGAAATCCACCATGAAAATCACCGGAGCCAACCTCCTGCGCACCCTGCTCGAACGACAGGGCATCCGCACCATCGCGGGCATTCCCGGCGGGGCCATCCTGCCGTTCTACGATGCGCTGCACGGCAGCGCCATCCGCCACGTGCTCACGCGCCACGAACAGGGCGCCGGATTCATCGCCCAGGGCATGGCCCGCGTCACCGGGCGCGCCGCCGTGTGCCTCGCCACCTCCGGCCCCGGTGCCACCAACCTGCTCACCGCCATTGCCGACGCACGGCTCGATTCAGTGCCGCTCGTGGCCATCACCGGCCAGGTCGCCCAGTCGCTGATCGGCACCGACGCGTTCCAGGAGGTGGACACCTACGGGCTCACCCTGCCGATCACCAAGCACAATTTCCTGGTGCGCTCGGCCGAGGAGCTGGCCGAGGTCGTGCCACTCGCCTTCACGCTCGCCGAGTCCGGGCGCCCGGGCCCGGTGGCAATCGACATCCCGAAGGATGTCCTGACCCAGCCGCTCGAGATCGCCTCGCTGCCCGAACCC
>DATJPQ010000121.1:0-4445 GCA_035506315.1 Opitutaceae bacterium | reverse complement strand
GCCCGCCGAGGCGACCGTGTTACCGGCCGGCGTCGAGCCGTCGAGCGTCAGGGTGATGTTGCGGGACGGCTCCGACGTGCCGCTGATGACGAGCGGATTCGCCCCGACGTAACTGATGACGGGCGTTGCGATGGCGCCATCGAGTTCGACGGCATCATAGACCCAGCCCGCACTGAGCCACGAACTGAGATCGGTCGAGCCGCTGATCGGTGAGATCGTCAGCGTGTTCGTGCCAGCCACGAGGGAGGCCGCGGGCAGGGTGTAGGTGTAGAGGGCGTTGTTGCCGCGGTAGGTGCCGATGGTGAAGCTGCGCGAACTCGGCTGGCTCGACGCAGCGGGAGTGGCGGGCGAGGCGGTGGTGCCGTTCACCACGATCTGCGGCCGGCCGCTGTTGTACGCGCAGGTGAGGCCGATCCGCAGAGTCAAATCGGCGATCTGGTTCGGTGCGAGGGTGAACTTGATCGTCGTCGGCGTGTTCGCGCCGCGAAACTGGATCGCGGGAAACGTACTCGGGTCGCTCACCCCGACAGTGTAAGTCACGGGCCCCCAGGGGGCGTTGCGCACGTCCTGGGGATGCATCTGCACGATGTTGGCGGCGTTCAGCAAACCCGCCGGCGTGCCGTCCCAGTCGCCGATCCGGAAGATCACCGAAGGCGTGGGCTCGGTAGACGTGAGGTTGAGCGGAGTGGTCGCGCCTGCCGTGACGGTCGCCGAATCCGTCGCGACCTCGAGTTCACCCTTGTAGAGGGTCGCCGTGTAGGTGCCGGGTTTCATGCCGGCGCAAGTGTAGGTGCCGTCGCCGGCGATCGTGGTCCAGTACTGCGCGGTGGAATTGGCGAATCCGACCACGCCCTGGAAACCTGCCGGAATGCCGGTGGCAGTGCCACTGACCGCGCCGCGGCCCGAGGCCGGCACGTAACCCGTGAGGCCGAGGCTCCCGATCCAGCTGAAATCGATCGGCAGACTTGGCGGCGCGCCGGTCGTGAACACGAGGGCGTATGGGCCGTGCAGCACGCCGAGCCGGTAGGCGGCATCGGTCTGATTGTGACCCGAATTCATGTAATTGTAGACCTCCTGGTCCGACCCGGCACCGTCGCCCTGGTTTTCGATGTCGCGGAAGAACGGCCCGCCGGAGCTGCTCTCGCGGTTCCCGAAAACCATCCACACCCCGACGTTGGTTCCGGTCGCCCCGCTGAAGGTCAGGTCCATGGCGCGGTCTTTGCCGTGCGTGACGCCGTCTCCGTAATACTTTGAGGTGGTGGTGCCGTCGGCGTGCCCGAAAACGTCCGAGCTCTCAATCGCACCGGTGTTGCCGTTGTTGTTGGAAGGCGCCGGACCATTCGGCAGCAGGTCGTAGGAAAGCCGCGTGATCCAGCGCAGTTCGCCCACGGCTGGCTCCTGCCCCGGGAACGTGGCCAGGTAGATCGTGTTCTCGCCGTTGCGCACGATCAGGTACTGGGTGATGCTCGGTTCGGCGGTGTTCGACGCGTCGGTCTGTAGCGTCATCATCACGTAGGTGGAGCCGTCAGTCTGCGGCGTGACGGTGGCAGAACCGAGGCCGGAGGAGATGTGCGAGCCCTTGCCGGAGGGGCCGTTGTATTCCGTGCCGTTGAACACGATCGACGTGACAGTGCCGTCGGATTTCCTCACCTGGAAGACCAGGCCGGCGCCGGTATCGACGACGTAAGCTGTGCCGTTGTCAGTATAGCCGAAGGCGGCGAAAGCCGATGCAGGCGCAAGAAGACCCAGGGTGAACAGTGCCAATCGAACAAAAGCGGCCTGGGCCGCGAGACGAACGCTCGGGATTCGGACGATGCTGGTTTTCATGGGGGGACAGGGCTGCAAAGAAAAAGTTTTGAGCTAACCTCGGCGAAGCAACCCACCGCGAAATCGTACAGTAAGACATCGAGCGCAGCCAATTTGCCGGCGGGCCGGCCCGCATTCGTTTGATCCCATCGCCCGACCGTGGGAGCGCGGATGTATCGCGAACAGCGATCGTCCGCTCTCAGCCTGTTCGCCCGCCATGTGCGCTGCCTTGGTGGGGCGGCTTGACCCCAGGACGCTGGTTCGACCCAGCGCGTTGAGGTCAACGCGCTCCACCTTAAAACAGCCGGACAGGCAGGGGACTCCACTCAATCTCATGGCTACGGGAATGCGCTGCGATCGCTCGCTAGCGGGCTCCTGCAAACCGGGACGGCCGGCTGCTCCCGCTACATCTTGAAGCTGGAGCTGAGCGAGAAGACGGCGCTCACGATCGAGAAGGCGATGAAGCCCACCAGGACGAACACGGCCAGCAGCACGCCGCTGGCAATCACCCGGGTGAAGATATTGAGCTCCTCCGAAATCCGCACCTGGTAGCTGCGGGCGATGTCCTTGAGGCTCGGCACCACGTTGCCGGTGTTCTCGCCCACGGCGAGCCGGTCGAGCACGAGGTCGGGAAAGCAATGGGTGCGGTTGAGCGCGAGCGAGAGCGACTCGCCCTCGAGCACGCGCGCCGTCGCCTCGCCAAAGGCGGCCCGGTGCACGCGGTTGGCGATCTGCCGCTCGGTCATCTTGAGCGCCTCGGCGGTGGTGATGCCGTTTTCCAACAGCACCGCGAGCGTCTGGCTGATGGCGAGCACGGTCTGCGACACCGCGAACGATCCGAGGAACGGCAGGCGCAGCAGCCAGGCGTCGCTGGCGGCGCGGCCGCTCTCGGTGGCCCGCCAGCGCCAGAAGGAGACGCCCAGGAACGCGGCGGCGATAAGCACGAAGATGCCGTAGTGCAGCGCGAAACTCGAGAGGCCGATCAGCAGTTGCGTGGAGACCGGCAGCTTGCCTTGGAGGGAGGTGAGCAGGCTCTGCAGCTTCGGCAGCAGGTAGAACAGGAAGAAGAGAATCACGCCGCCGGCCACGAACATCATGAAGACCGGATAGGCGAGCGCCGACAGGAGCTGGCGGCGCAGGGCGCGCTGCTCGGTGAGGTGGGCGATGAGGCGGGAGAGCGTGTCGTTGAGCGAACCGGTGGTCTCGCCGGCGGCGACGAGATTGACCGACGAGGTATCGAACACTTCGGGAAAGGCCGCCATCGCCCGCGAGAGGGGCGCGCCCTCGCTGATGTGTTCCCACAAGCCCGCGCACAGGGCGCGCAGGGCGGGCTCCTTCAGGCGCACGGAAAGGAGCCGCACCGCCTCACCGGCCGAAAGGCCGCTGGTCGTGAGATCGGAAAGGGCCTGCAGAAATGGCAGGCGTTCCTGGCGGCGCGGCACGACCAGACCCCGAGAGCGGAAAGCGGAGAGCGGAGAGCGGAGAGATTTATTGTCGGAACCTTTCTGGCCCGTGGTGTTGGCCTTTCCGCTTTCCGCTTTCCGCGCTCCGCTTTGGCTCCCCCCGGCTTCGCTCACGCGGACGGGCGTGAGGCCACGCGCCGCGAGCACCCGCAGGGCGTCGCGCCGGGTGGGCGCCTCAAGCGTGGCCGAGACGGCGGCGCCGGAACGGTCGCGGGCGGTGTAGGTGTAGCTGGGCATGGCGACGGAGGGCGGAAGGAAGAGGCTGGATGTCAGAAGTCAGATGTCAGAGGGCGGAGGGCGGATGTCTGAAATCGAAAATCTGAAATCGAAAATCAAAAATGGCGAGGCGGGCGCTCCGCCTCGCAGGTTCATTTGTCGGTCACGGTGATGACGCGCAGCACTTCCTCGAGGGTGGTGTAGCCTGCCTGCACTTTTTCCCAGCCGCTTTGCTGCAACGTCTGCATGCCGTGGCGGAGGGCGCAGGCCGCGAGCGATCGCGTGCTCTCGCGCTTGAGGACGTGATCGTGCAGCTCTTCGTTGAGCCGGAAGATCTCGAACAGTCCGATGCGGCCGCGGTAGCCGGTGCCACGGCACCGGTCGCAGCCCACCGGACCCTTGAGGGTGGTGATCCGGTCCGCATCGGCCTCGTTGAGGCCGAGGATGGCGAGCGTGTCCTTCAACTTGGTCTTGTTGACGGGCTGGGGCCGCGCGCACTCGGGACAGAGGCGGCGCACGAGACGCTGGGCGATCACCAGCTCGATGGCCGAGGCCACGAGGAACGGCTCGATGCCCATGTCGACCAGGCGGGTGATGGCGCCGGCGGCGTCGTTGGTGTGCAGCGTGGAAAACACCAGGTGCCCCGTGAGCGAGGCGCGGATGGCGATGTCGGCCGTCTCGCGATCGCGGATTTCACCGACCATGATCACGTCGGGATCCTGGCGCAGGACGTGGCGCAGGGCGCTCGCAAAGGTGAGGCCGATCTCCGGGCGCACCTGCATCTGGTTCGCGCCGGGCACCTCGTACTCGATCGGGTCCTCGATGGTGATGAGGCGCAGGTCGGTGGAGTTGATCTTGCGGAGAAACGCGTTGAGCGAGGTGCTTTTGCCCGAGCCGGTCGGACCGGTCACGAGGATGATGCCGTGGGGATAGTCGAGCACCTGGATGACCTGCTGCTGC
>DATJPQ010000120.1:0-2391 GCA_035506315.1 Opitutaceae bacterium | reverse complement strand
TCAGTGAACCGCAGATCGACGTACTCGACCCCGTTCTCCTTGATCAGATTAAGAACCTTCGCGACGGCGTCGTCGCCCTCGGCCTTCTTAGCCATGTATTGTCCTCGTTTTGTAAAATGTTACCCGCCAAGCCCGCGGGGGGCACACCATGCGCCTCCCGCCCAGTTCACGCGCAGCACCAGCATGTTAACCACGCACGCCCGCGGCGACAATGGCAGCTTAGACCGCGGCCTCGCCTTTCTCGCCGGTGCGGATGCGGATCACTTCCTCGACCGTGGAGATGAAGATCTTGCCGTCGCCGATCCGGCCGGTCCGGGCCGCATTCATGATCGCCTCGACCGCGCGCTCGACCACGCCATCCTCACAGATGACCTCGATCTTCACCTTCGGCAGAAAATCCACGACGTATTCGGCGCCGCGATAGAGCTCGGTATGCCCCTTCTGGCGGCCAAAGCCTTTGGCCTCGACAACGGTAATGCCTTGCAGCCCGACTTCGTGCAGCGCTTCCTTCACCTCGTCGAGCTTGAACGGCTTGATGATCGCTTCGATCTTCTTCATCTGGTTCACGCCGGGCCGCAAGGCCCGCGTCCTCCTCTGTGTTTCCTGCGACAGCGCGAATGCGCGCCAACCACTGGGCTGGCGAGGCTGATATAGCACGGTTCGTGCCAACCCGTTTACGGCCCGAAACCGGGATTGCGGCTAGTTTAACAAAAACAAATCCACCGCCCCTGCCCCAAGGGATGGCGATTTTTGCCTAAAATTTGAGCGAACTTGCCGCCTTGTGGTTGAGCAGGTTAGTCTAGCCTCCAAGTAAGGAATTGACCCAGTGAAACCCGCCAACACGCTCCTGGCCCAGACGGGCACCACCATCTTCACCGTCATGTCGGCGCTGGCCGTGCGGCACGGCGCCATCAATCTCGGCCAGGGCTTCCCCGACACGGAAGGCCCGGCCGATGTGGTGCGGGCCGCGGCGGATGCGCTGCTGGATGGCCGCAACCAATACCCCCCGCTCACCGGCACGCCCGAGCTGCGCCAGGCCGTGGCGGCGGCGAATGCCCGGTTCTATGGGCTGGCGATCGATGCCGATACGGGTGTCTGCGTCACCTCCGGGGCCACGGAGGCGATCACAGCCAGCCTGATGGCGCTGCTCAACCCCGGGGATGAGGTGGTGCTGATCGAGCCGCTCTACGACACCTATCTACCGGTGGTGAAGCTGCTGGGCGCCACCGCCCGCCTGGTACGGCTGGAGCCGCCGCGCTGGGAGCTGCCCCGCGCCGAGCTGGCCGCCGCCTTTGGGCCGAAGACCAAGCTGCTGCTGCTGAACTCGCCGATGAACCCGACCGGCAAGGTGTTCACGCCGGAGGAGCTGGCGTTCATCGCCGGGCTGCTGCGCGAGCACGATGCCTATGCCGTGTGCGACGAAGTGTATGAGCATCTGGTCTTCAAGGGCGCAAAGCATATCCCGCTGATGACCCTGCCGGGCATGGCCGAGCGCTGTGTGCGCATCGGCAGCGCGGGCAAGACCTTCTCCCTCACCGGCTGGAAGGTGGGGTACGTCTCCGGCCCGGCGGCGCTGATCTCGCTGGTGGCCAAGGCGCACCAGAACCTCACCTTCACCACCGCCCCCGATCTGCAGCGCGCCGTGGCCTACGGACTGGGCAAGCCGGATGAATATTTCACCAGCCTGGCCGATGAGCTGCAGGCCAAGCGGGACGTGCTTGAGAATGGGCTGCGGCGCCTGGGGTTCGGCACCCTGCCCGCCCAGGGCAGCTATTTCATCACCGCCGACTTCTCCGGCCTGGGCTTTACCGGGGATGACGTGGCCTTCTGCCGTACGATCACCGAACAGGCCGGGGTGACGGCGATTCCCGTCTCCGCCTTCTATGTGGACAACCCGCCCCGGCACTACGCCCGGTTCGCCTTTTGCAAGCAAAACGCGGTTCTGGAGGCGGCATTGCACCGTTTGGAAGGCTGGGTGGCATCAAGGCCATTGACTGCATTGGCCTGACCGCGTTACGACGCCGCACCCTGGATGGCGGACGTAGCTCAGTTGGTAGAGCGCCGGTTTGTGGTACCGGTTGTCGCGGGTTCGATCCCCGTCGTTCGCCCCAGGAGTTTCCCCCGACATTTTGACCCGCCCATACCCGCCCATGTTGGCGGGTTTTTTGTTTTTGCGGGCACGAAAAAACCCCGGCGGTTTCCCGCCGGGGTCTGCTTTTGGCGACGAGGCCGAAGCGATCAGTGCATCACGATCTCGACGCGGCGGTTCTGCGGCTCGCGCACGTTCGGGCCGGTCGGCACCAGCAGATGCGTCTCGCCAAAGCCGTGGATCTCGATCTCGGAAGCCGGAACGCCATCCTTGACCAGCTCGGCGGCAACCGCCTTCGCACG
>DATJPQ010000119.1:0-2984 GCA_035506315.1 Opitutaceae bacterium | reverse complement strand
CTCGTCGGCGCGGCCGAGCAGACCGGCCATGCGGGCAAGCAACTGGGCGTTGTTGAAATAAAAGGCGGTGGCCGTGATCGGCGCGGGCGTGAGGCCGGGGCGGTTGCGGGCCGGCATGATGAAGTCATACCAGTCGCCCAGCCCGTCAGCGAGGATGCCGTCCTTGGCCCGAGATTCCTGGAACGCGAAGTAACGCTTCATCGCGTCGTAATTCGTGCGGATGAGGTCGGCGTCTCCGGTGAACTCGTATTGCTGCCACGGCACGAGCAGGAACGCAGCGCCCCATTCGGCGGCGTTGCGGAAGGCGCCTTTGAACTCGGTGTATTCCGGCGCGATGTTGGGCACGAGGCCTTCGTCGGTCTGCGCCTCGGCCATGTCGCGCATGCCCTTGGCGAAGATGCGCGCGACGTCGAACTCGTAGCGGATCGACGGGCCGTTGAGGTGATACTGCTCGATCCAACCGAGTTTCTCGCGGTGCGGGCAGTCAGTCAGCACGGACACCATGTTCGAACGCTGGGCCCAGCGCACGAGATCGCGGATGCGGTTGAGCAGCGGGTTGGAGCAGGCGAACTGGCCGACGGGCGCAGCGCTGGAATGCACGATCACGTCGTCGAGCGCGACGATGCGCGGCAGGTTGGCGGGCTTGGCGGCCAGTGGCGTGCCCCCGGGCGGCGGCGGAATCAACTCGGTGTAAAGGTAGCGCGAGCCAACGTAATAAAACTGCGGGAACCACGTCTCCTCGCCATCGGTGGCCTTGGTGTATTGCCACCAGGCGCTGCCCCGGTGGGCGCCACCCATCGTGCCGCGGTCGATGGTGCCGTCGGCATTGACGACTTCGCCGGGCGTCATCCGCACCGTCGAGCCGGCGGGGCCGGCGACGCGCAGGCGCGGCATGAACGAGGCATTCTGGCCAAAATCGTAGAGTACGACACCCGGGGCGAGGTCGCGTACAGCGACGGCTTGACGCGTCTCGATGGCGCGCAATGGCTCGGCGGCATGGCTCTGGCCACGCAAGGTGTCGACCGGTCGGTCGACGGGCACGGCAGCCGGCCACAGGTGGTCGTCGAATCCCGGCCGGTCCCAACCGGCCGGGACGAGGCGGGCGTCGAAGTCCTCGCCGCCGTAGATGCTGGAGCATGTGAGCGGGCCGGCGTGGGTGCGCCATTTGGCGTCGGTGCCAAAATAGGCGACCGAGCCGTCGGCGTATTCGAGCCGGAGGTGGAGGGTGGCGCGCAACGGGCCGAACGAGCCGGTGAATTTGGCGAAGCGGTTGTCGCGCCGGACCACGTGATACATGCCATTGCCCAGCGTGAGACCGGCGGCGTTGCGGCCGGTTCGGAGCAGCGCCGTGACGTTGTAGGTGTCGTAGAGTGTGGTCTTGTTGAAATTGGTCCAGCCGGGTGCGAGCAGGTCAGTGCCGGCCTTGGTGCCGTTGAAATCCGCCTCGTACTCGCCGAGGCCGCAGACGTAGACGAGCGCACGGCGCAGACCCGGCTTCACGTCGAATTCGCCGCGCAGCAGCAGCGTCTCGGCGCCGGCGGACGATGTAATCCACGCGCCCTTCCAATCCGTCGGCGCGAGCAAACCCATCGTCCACGTGGCGGGCGTACTCCAGGGTGAAGCTTTACCACCGCGATCCCAGACGCGTACCTTCCAGAAGACCTGTTGCGACGACGTTAGCGCCGCGCCGGCGTAACGCAGATGTGTGGTGGCATCGGTTTCGACGCGACCGCTGTCCCACAAATCGCCGTGGTCGGCGGCGAGCAACTCGGCGGACGACGCGACCAGAACTTGCCAGGCCGTCTGCCGCTGCCCGCGTTCGGAGCTTTGCACCCGCCAGGAGAGACGTGGTTGGGCGACATCGACGCCGAGCGGATCCACTGCATACTCGCAACGCAACTGGGAGGGGACAAGCGCGCCAGCTTCCGCGCCATGTGCGGCGGTAAATGACAGGCCGGAGAAGACCGCAAAAACGACGAACAGGCGTTTCACGGCGTCAGGTCGCGCGGATCGAGCACGACGTGTTTGATGCGTTCGCGATTCCAGGTGTAAGTGATGTGCACGAGACCGTCGGCGGTCTGGATCACGGCAGGATAGGCGTAGCCGGCGCTGCGCGGCTCGGTTTCCAGCGTGATCACGTGTTTCCATGCCACGCCGTCAGACGAGATTGCGACATCGAGCGGATAGCGGTTGCCCTTGCCCGGCGACTCGGGGCGGTTCGCCGAGTGGTTGTAGACGATCAACTGCCGGCCGTCTGCCAGCGTGACCGCGTCGGTGCCGGAGTTCGGATTGGGCAATTTGGTGGCGGCAAGCGCGCTCCAAGTCCGGCCACCGTCCTGCGACCACGTCATGGCAATCACCCCTTGTTTCGTGCGGCACAACGCCTCCAGTTTCCCATCGCGATGAAACAGCACACTCGGCTGGATCGCATCGAACTTCCCGCCCTTGTCCACCGGACCGATGATCTGCCAGGTCCGCCCCGCATCGCGCGAAAGCTCGAAGTGCACACGCCAGCCGTCGGCGTTGCCCTCGGTGCTGGAAGGCGACAACCAGGCGCCGTCGGCGAGCTCCACTGGCTTGTTCTTGATTGGCCCGAGGATGCCCTCGGGCAACCGCCGCGGCGGACTCCAGGTTTTTCCACCGTCGGGCGAGGTCATTGTCATGCCCCACCAGGTGCTTGGCGACGGACCGACCTTGTAGAATAGCTCCAGTGGCCCCTCCTTGGGTTG
This sequence comes from Opitutaceae bacterium, assembly GCA_035506315.1. Lineage (GTDB taxonomy): Bacteria > Verrucomicrobiota > Verrucomicrobiia > Opitutales > Opitutaceae > MWDT01. The sequence goes on along the minus strand of DATJPQ010000119.1, from coordinate 255 downwards.
AAAGAGCACGGGATTCCAGGTGGGCAGGCGCGTGCCGTCGGGCTGGACGCCATTGGCCACCTCAATCGCTTCCAGCCAATGTCCGCCCTCCTGGCGGGCTACCCAAATGCCCACGTCGGGCGCGCGTTCGTGCGTGCCGCCGAACCAGGCGGCCACCAGTTTCCCCGGAGCCACTTCGGCCAGGGTCGAGGCGTGGCATTGCGGATAGGGTGCGCGTTCGAAGATGAATTCCGCGAGCCGCGGTTCCACCGCCAA
>DATJPQ010000118.1:0-53993 GCA_035506315.1 Opitutaceae bacterium | reverse complement strand
GCCGAAGAGCAATTGGCTGATACCCTGACCAATCGCGTATCCGAGATTCGAAGCCGCCTGCAGCTGCTGGGTGGAAGCGCCGGAGTTAGTGCCGCCACTCGAACTGCTGTTCAACCCAAGGCCGTAGTATTTGCAGCTCTTGTAGTGATACGGATAGGTGTTGGGATGTCCGCATATGGAGCATCCGACCGCTCGACCCTCGCCGACTGAAGGTACCTGCGCGAGCGCAGGCATGGCGGAAAATCCAACGGACCCTGCAAGCAAAAGTGTGATTTCGAAGCAATGGCGTCCGATGTTCATCGTACTCCTTTTTGTAGAATGCATTCAGACTAAAACGCGATGCGTGGGCTAGTCACCGCCAACGGCAAAGCCAACCGGTGCCAGTACCTTGGTATTGACGACGCGACCACCTTTCCGGCCGGGCTTGAATTTCCACTTGCTGACCGCTTGAACTGCGGGCGCTTCGAATTCGCGTCGGTCCGACGACACGATCGTGGGTTCAAGAACCGTTCCGGTAGTCGAGACAATGAACGCGACCACTACCCCGCCGGAGATCCCGCTGTTGCGCAGTTCGGAAGGATAGACGGGAAATGCCTGCGAGCGGACGACCGGTTGCTGGTCCAACTCTGCCATTGCGAAGAGATCGGGTACGCCGGCTCCGAATCCGACGGGGAAGCCCCCCCGTTGGTCCTTCTCGAACTTCTGTTCCTTGTCCTCCCAGAGCCACATCTTCTCGCGGGCGGCGCGGGCATCCTTGGCCTCCGGCTTGAGTTCGAGATAGCATTTCATGTGTGCTGCCGCCTGTTCGTACTTCCCCAATTCTGCGGCCAATAATGCGGCATTGAAATGCCCCTCGGCCCAAAGCGGCTCCTCGGTCACGCCCCGCGAGTAATAAAACCACGCATCTTTCGTGTTCCTATTCCGGAGGGCTTCTTCGGCCAGCACGCGACACCTTTGCACTTCTTCCGCCAACGCGGGTTTTGCCGGCAGCTCGCGCCAGACCTGCGCTTTCTTCTGAAAATCGGCGAAAGCATATTGATTCATCGCCAGCATGGCGTCGGCGAACGAACGTGCCTCCTTTTCGGACTTCCATGCCAATACGCCGACCGCGTAGTTGTACCCCACGGACGTCCCATCCTCCACTTTGGGAGATTCATAGTTAAGGAAGCGGTATCGATGCGTCTTGCCACCCTGGACGTATGAATATTCCTCCGGAGAAACTTTAGCTTCTTGAATTTCGCCGCCGACGAAATAGGTCGCCCGCCCGAGCAAATCCCGAAAAGTATTTTCGGCTTCAATCGCCCCCATCTGGGATTTGATCGCTGGATCTGGCTTATACACGGTTATGGCACCAGTAGGTTGGGGCTCGGCTGGAAATGCTGTTATCGCAATAATGCCTGCCCCGAACATACCAGCCAGTCGTCGGAAAGAACGACCCGTCGGTATCATCAACTGAGCCCTAAAACGTTGCTCTGCGATTTGCTGATCCATGGCGAGGTTTGGTGCTTTCAAGGTTTTGGCATGCGATGGCATCGCATCCTCTCTTCAGCGCGTGCCCAGGGCTTTGCCCGTCAACTCGGCGGACTTGGCGAAATCCGCCGTTGCGCCTTCGCGATCACCCTTGGCCTGCCTGGCGGGCCCCCGGTTGTAGTAGGCCTCAGCGTAGTCTGGCTTGGACGCGATAACTCGGGAGAGGTCGGCAATGGCACCGTTGAGATCCCCTTTATCCTCTTTTGCTTTGGCTATGCTCAGGAAATCTCCTGCCGTTTGCATCCCATGGATGTCGGTCGACAGCCTGGCAACGACGACAAAGAGCACAAGTAGCCAGGGTAGCAGACGCCGGGGTGTCATTCGGATTTTCCGCTGGATGAGTAAGACCGTCTACTGCGATAAGTAGGCGGCCATAAGGTCGTCTACAAGAGAAAATCCATCGGAGTCCGGCATCCACGCGAGGGTGCGGCCGGTCGGGATCGTTTACTGATCTTGAGACTGCCGATGCCGCTGCCCTGATCACTCGGCGTCGTTCCGGGTGACGGGCTCGCCTTCTTTCACGTCCAGCTTGAGGCCATAAAGATCGATATGGCGGGCGTGGTCGATGCGGAGGCCATGCTGGGCCGTAATCGCGCAGTTTTCGAAGACCACGCCATCGATCAGGCTGTCCTTGAGTCCATGAATGATCCCGACTTTGCCCACGGTGCCGTTGACGTTGATGATCTTCACGTTGCGGATCGCGGTGGCGACGCGGGCATCGCCGGCGACGTTGATGCGCATGTTCCACTCCAGGTCGAATTCGACCATCAGACGGGTGTCGTGCAGTTCGATGTCACGGTAGGTGACGTTCTCCACCACGCCGCCGCGGCTCGGCTGCGACTTGAAACGGATCGGCGCCCAGTTGTCGGCATCCATCACACATTGGCGCACCTCGACGTTGCGGATGCCCCCGGAGACCTCGCTGCCCAGGGCGACACCGCCATGGCCGTACCGAAAGTGGGTTTTTTCGATCACGATGTCCTCGCTTGGTCGGGCGACGCGACGGCCGTCCTCGTCCTTGCCGGCCTTGATCGAGAGGCAATCGTCGTTGCAATCGAAGTCACAGCCGGCAACGCGTACGTGGCGGCAGGAGTCGATGTCCATGCTGTCGGAGCTCGGAATGTAGTGCACGGCGCGCGCCGTGAGGTTTTCGGCGACGACGTTTTCGCAATAGAGGAAAACGTAGCCCCAGCGCGCCTGATTTTTCAGCGTCAGGCCGGAGACACGGACGCCGGTACAGCTCTGAAACACGAGGGCGCGGGGTGGGCTGAGGGGCGAGCCGAGACGATCGCGCGGCAGCGCAAAACCCGCGGCGTTGACGGGCGGGAGGTGGGCCGGATCGGGTGCAAAGTTGAGCGCGGCGGGGGTCGGCAACGGTTGGGGGTAGACCTCCTCGGGTGGCGGGAGCGGCCCGGCGAGAGCGGCAGCGAGCGTTTCCGATTCAGCAGGCCCGGACATCGACTTGGCTGCCCGTCCGGCAACCGAGTCTACCGGTGCGGATTTCGTTCCGGGTTGCGCTTTGGGGCCGCGAGGAACACGCCGGCCGTAACCGGCCCACGCGTCACCGGAGCCGTCGATCGTGCCTGCGCCGGAAACGGTCACGTTCTTCAGACCGACGAAATTGAGGAACGCCGCGGTCCAATAGCGCTCGATGCCTTCCCAGCGCGTGTAGATCGGCGGGAAGTCCCCCAGCACGATCGTGCTTTTTAGCACGGCGTCCTTTTCGACCAGCAGGTCCACCCCTGGTTTGAAGAAGAGGGCGCCGCTCAGAAATGTGCCCGGCGGTACGACGAGGACGCCGCCGCCCTCGGCCGCGCACCGGTCGATGACAGCCTGGATTGCCTGGGTGTTGACGGTGGTGCCGTCGCCGACCGCGCCGTAATCGGTGACGATGTAACGGGTGTCACGCGCCACCGCTGCGCCAGAGAAACAAGCGGCAAGGACGATCACGAAGCAGCATCGGACGCGGAGGTTTTGGCTCATGGGAAACGATCGAATATCTGGGAAGCGACGAGGGATCTGGGTTGGCCGAGGTGCCAACCCGGCAATTTTCAGCCTGGCAGAATTCCAAGGCAAGACGTACACCGAGGACGGTCGGCGACGGCGGGCGACGAAATTCGCCTGCAAGCACCGAATTTCTTCAAGACACGCCGGGCGATTTGGGCTAGCATGCCGCCCGTTTCTTTCCCTCGATTGCCCTGAATATGAAAAAGTCTCTTCTTCTCGTCGTCTGCTCGCTCGTGCTCGCGAGCGTCGGGATTACCTCCGAAACCACCCCAGAAGCCGTGAAGCCCAAGGATAAAAACATGAGTACGCCCTCCGTCTCGCTCGGTTACGTAGTCCTGTACGTCAAAGATGTTGCCGCGACCCTTGCCTTCTACGAAGAGGCCTTCGGCCTGTCGCGGCGCTTTTTCAACGACGACCAAGGCAAGGCCTATGGGGAGTTGGAAACCGGAGCGGCCCGGCTGGCGTTCTACAATTTCGAACTGGCGAAGACGCAGGTGAAGGAATTCGTGGCCACCTCCCCCGACAAAGCGCCCCTGGGCTTCGAGATCGCCCTGGTCACGTCCGACGTGCCGGCGCTGTATGCCCGCGCGCTGAAGGCCGGGGCGACGGCGGTGAGCGCACCCGAGACCAAGCCGTGGGGGCAGACTGTGGCGTGCCTCCGGGACAAGGACGGCCACCTCGTCGAGCTGTGCACTCCGCTGCCGTGAACCGGGCGGGACGCCAAGTCGGGATGATGCCGTTGGACCGGATCACATCCGATGGCTCCGTAAAAGGTCGGGCGGACTATCCCTAGTCCGCCGTCGATTTCGATCAGAGAAACCCGGCGCGTCAGGGATAACTCGCCCTACCTCTACTGCTTCGTTCCGGCTGGGCGCCCGGTGGGTGATGGTGGTTTGCTGTAGCGGCGGTCGGTGAACGCCGCTCTTATCGCTCCTGGGCACGATGGTCATAGACCGCCGCTACAGTTTCTCTCACGAAATCGTCACGGTATGGACCAACCGATGCCTCCCGCGCCGTAACCGGCGTGGCTACATTCCGCACTAGCCGCCGCGATTGCGCGGCGGAGCCCGGGGGCGTTTTCTGGCGGAGCGAGTTGCGGCGGCGCAGCAGCTGGGTTCCGTGTGCGTCGCTTCACCCTCCCCTTCTCATGAATTCGCCCGCAGCCTCCGATCCACTCGACCGCAGCCACCGGCTGGTGATCTTCGCGTCCTCCCTCGGGACGGTCTTCGAATGGTACGATTTCTACATCTATGGCACGCTCGCCGTGTTTTTCGGCAAACTGTTTTTCCCGCCTGAAAACGAAACGGCGGGTTTCCTGGCGAGCCTCGCACTGTTCGGCGTCGGCTTCTCGGTGCGGCCGTTCGGCGCGATCTTCTTCGGGCGCATCGGCGATCTCGTGGGGCGCAAGTACACGTTTCTCGTGACCATCGTCGTCATGGGGCTCTCGACGGCGTTGGTCGGGGCGCTCCCGACGTATGCGCAAATCGGTTTTTGGGCTCCGGTCATTCTCGTGTTGCTGCGGGTGGCCCAGGGTCTGGCGCTCGGCGGCGAATACGGCGGGGCCGCCACCTATGTGGCCGAACACGCTCCGGCGGGCAAACGCGGCCGCTTCACCAGCTGGATCCAGACCACCGCCACGCTGGGGTTTTTTCTGTCGCTGGCGGTCATCCTCGGCTTGCGGTCGGCGATGTCGGCCGCGCACTTCGCGGCGTGGGGCTGGCGGATTCCGTTTCTTGTCTCGGTGGTACTGCTCGGCATTTCGATCTACATCCGCCTGAAGCTGCAGGAATCTCCCGTCTTTGCCGAGATGAAGGCGCAGGGCAAAAGCTCGAAGCATCCGTTGCGGGAGAGTTTCGCCCACTGGGACAACGCCCGGCTGGTCCTCACGGCGATCTTCGGCGCGACCGCCGGCCAGGGCGTGGTGTGGTACACCGGCCAGTTCTATGCCCTCTATTTTCTGAGCTCCACGCTCAAGGTCGACTACGTCAACACCTACCTGCTCGTGGCGTACTCGCTGCTGCTGGGCACGCCGTTCTTCCTCGTTTTCGGCCGGCTCTCCGACCGGATCGGCCGCAAGCGCATCATGCTGGCGGGGTGCCTGCTCGCGGCGCTCACCTACATGCCGGTCTTCCGCGGCCTGACCCGCGCCGCCAATCCGGCGCTGGCCGAGGCCATGGAGCACACGCCGGTCGTGCTGCACACCGCCGATTACCGCAACAATGTCGAGCTGGCGGTGACCGCCATGATCGATGCGTCCGGCAAGATCGTCGGGGTGAAGAAGGCGCAAACCGAGACCGACCGGGCGCGCACGTTTCTCAACAACCGCGGCATACCGTTCGCGCTCGCGCCCGCGCATCCCGGGGCGGCGGTGGTGCTCGATGTCGGCGCGCAGACGGTCGTCGGTTTCGAGCCCAAAGCTTTCGAGGCGGCGCTCGGACCGGCCGGTTACCCGACGACGGCCGATCCGGCCCGGATCAACCGGCCGGCGGTCGTCGCGCTGCTGACGCTACTCATGCTCTACGTGACGATGGTATACGGGCCGATCGCGGCGTTTCTCGTGGAGCTGTTCCCCACGCGCATCCGCTACACGTCGATGTCGCTCCCGTATCACATCGGCAACGGCTGGTTCGGCGGCTTCCTGCCGCTCATCGCCGCCTCCATCGTGGTCTTCACGGGCGACATCTATTCCGGGCTGTGGTATCCGATCGCGATCGCGCTGTTGACCTGCATCCTCGGCGCCCTGGCGCTGCCCGAGACGAAGGACAACGACCTCACGGCCGGCTGACCCCAAGCCGACGATGCGATCACGGATTTTAACCACTAATGAACACTAATGGGCGCTAATTCTCGGACCGGCAGATATGAGGTGGAAAACGCAGTTCAACCGCGAAGGGTCGCGAAGCGGTGCGAATTCCGGATCAGTGAAAATTGGCGTCAGACGAGAAAGGCCTGACGCAGGGGCTGGCCGGGGGCAACCGCGGCGAAGAGCTCGCCGGCGATCCACTGGCCGAGCCGGCGGTAGCTCTCCCACTGCGCCTCGTCGAAGAACTGGTCCGCCGTGGACTGCTGCGGGAAATCACGATGCTGGGCGTGGTAATTGAGCACATCGGCCGGCTCGTGGCCGGTGATGGTGGGCTTGAGGAGCAGGAGCAGCGAGTCGGGCGTCCGGCCGTCGCGATAATGCACCCAGGCCAGCAGTGCGGCCTTCGCAGTGAAACCGGTCGCCGGATCGATGCGCCCGAGTTCCTCCAGTGTGCCGATCCGGTCGCGGACTGACGCGGGCACGAGGGTGGCGATTTCCTGGGCGGTGAAGACGGTGATCTCGGCATCGAAATCGAGCCGCGCCTTGCGTACGAGATCGGCGAAATCGCCCAAGGTGCGCGTCGGGTCACAGCCGTCGTCGCACACGACGATGAACGGCAGCCGGCGGCGGATGAGCTCGTAGGCCGCGGTATTCTCGAAATGGCCGCCGTCGGAGAGATACCAGAAACGCCGGGCGGTGCCGCTGAAGCGGGCGTTCATTTCGTTGAAGAGGAAGGTCTGGGCCCGCAGGGCGAAAAGGGCCAGGGTGTCGGTCGTACGACGCAGATCCCGCTTGATCTGCACGCCGGGTCGCGCGTCGGGGTCGGTCAGGCCGCTATCCCACCACCAGCCCAGCCGCACGTTGAAAAAGCAGAGGAGAAAACCGAGCGCCCGGCTGGTGCGGGCGCCCAGGCCGGGGGCGACAGCGGCGCCCGATATTCCCACCCATTGCCCGAGCGACAGCATTTCGACGGTGACGGGCGGCGGCTTGGCCGGGCCAGCCACAACGTTGGCATCGGCGGCTGGTGGCGGAGGTTCGGCACCGAAGGCGTGAAACCGGCCGTGCGCGGTGTCGAGGGCCACGATCTGGCCGGTGCGCGGGCCGGTGTTGCCGCCGGCACGTACCCAGCGGGTATGGTTGTCTACGCCCACCGAAAGGCCGACCGGGCCCACGGCCAGATTCATGCCTTTGCGGTCGTATTGCACGAGGTTGGAGGCGGCATCGACCGTCTGGTTGAGCGTGGCGTTGACGATATGCAGCGGGCCACCCGTTTCGTAGGGAAAGTAGTCGGTGTAGCCCACTTGATCGTCATGGATCGTGGCGCTCCGGTGAGGCGCGGGTCCTGGGTGCTTCCGGTGTGGGTTGGAGGCACCAAGGTAGGCGCGGGTGAGGCGGGCGCTGTAGAGTGACGACATCGAGGAGAGATTGGCGAACCACACATGACGCCCGAGCCAGGCGGCAAGCGCGAGGACCAGCAGTCCCGGTCCGAAAGTCGCGACGTAGAGCAGCAGATGTCCACCGATGCCTTGCTGGAACCACGGGAGACGGCCGAGCAACTTGAACGTCACGGCCACCGCGCCCGAGGCGAGGAACGAAAGCGTGACCAGCCAGAGGCCGCCCAGCACCACGGCGGCGACCGGGGGGCCAATCCTGGCCGGCAAGCTCGGGCCGCCGGCGTTCTGCGCCGATTTGCCGGGCAAGCCGAGCGATTCGAGCAGGCTCTTCACCTTGAGGCCAAGGGCGAAGGCCGCGCCGAGCGCCGTGGCGAGCGCCGTCACCAACGTCCACGGCGCGTGACGGTAGTGTTTCGCCATCTCGAACAGCGTGAGGCCGCCCGAGTCGACCACGGCTAGTCCGACGAGGATCGCGATGAACTTGAGCAGATTGGCGAGATCGTCGGTGATGGCATGGCTGCGCACCGCCGACGAGCGCACCCACTTGTACCAGTATGCTGCGCCGTAGGCCAGGGCCACGACGAAGTAGACCGGCACGAATCCCAGCAACGGGCTCACCTGGATCGTCCAGAGCTGGCCGACGGCAAACGTCCAGCCGGTCCAAAGCGCTTTCCGGACCAGGAGCCACCGCACGGCGGTGACCAGGCAGAGGCCGGCGAAAACCGCGAGCCCGAGCAGGAGATGGATCGCCGTAAGGCTGCGCTGATAAACCGCGGCGGCTTCCCACGCGTCGGTGGCGCCGGCGGGTGTGAGGTAGCGGCCATTTTCGCGCAGCCACTCGACCTCGGCCGAATACGGGTCGGCCAGCGCCCGCTGTGCCCCGGCAAAGTCTTTCGCCCCGCCGGCGGCGCCACCGCCCCCCGGGCGCAGGCGGTTGAGCCACGCGCCCCAAAAGCCGCCGACATAGCCTCCGCCCGAAACGGTGGAGAGAAAATCCACCGCGCCGAGCAGCCGTTTCGCCGCGAGCGCCTGGAACACGCCGAGTGCAAAGGTGGCGCTACGGATGCCGCCGCCCGACACCGCCATACCCACCGTGTCGGCGGGAAACGCCTCGCCGGCAACGGGCGCCGGTGGCGGCACGGACTTGAGTTCCGTATCCGCGGCGTAGGCACTACGGAGCGCGTCGCGACGCCGGTCGAGGGCGGCGAGTTCGAGCCGATGCAAACTGCCGGGATAAACGCGGCCGGGAAACCGCGGGGGAGGCGGAGTGACCGGGGCGGGCACACCCACGGTGGCAGGGCTGGTGTTCATGGAGAAAACGGAAGGGGGGGAAGCGGGCCGGTGCCGGAATGCGCGATCTTATGGCCGGGGTTCAGGCGCGGCCGCCGGCGGGCGGGCGCTCGGCAAGCACTTCGTGCACGAGTTCGAGGAGCCGTGACGCCGTGAAGGGCTTGGGCAGGAAGGCATCGACAATGACGTCGGGCGGCGGGGTGGTGCTGCCGGCTTCGCCGGCAAAGCCGCTGACGGCAATGATCTTGATCTTCGGTTTGAGGTTGCGCGCGGCGCGGATGAATTCGAAGCCGCTCAATCCCGGCATGAGCAGATCGGTGACGACCAGTTCGATCTCGGCCAGGTGCTGACGGAAGAGCGCCAGCGCCGCCTGGCCGCCGTCGGCGGTGAGCACGCGATAATCGTAGGCGGAGAGGAGGCTCTCACAAATATGCCGCACCGCGAATTCGTCGTCGACAACCAGGACGTTTTCCCCGTGCCCCCGCGGGAGCGCGAGCTTGGGGAGCGGAGCGGTTTCCTCGGCGGCATCGAGCGCGGGAAGGTAGATATCGAACTGCGTGCCCTGGCCCACGCGGCTGGCGACGCGGAGGAATCCATTGTGCTGGCGCACAATGTTGGCCACGGTGGACAGGCCGAGGCCGGTACCCTTGCCGGGGGCCTTGGTGGTGAAAAACGGCTGGAACAACCGCGGCAGATCCTCAGCGGGAATGCCCACCCCGTTGTCGATGACCGACCACCGGACATAGCGCCCGGGCCGGGCCTCGGCGAGGTGCGCAGCGGAGGCCTCGTCGAGCGCGATATTCTCCGCGCGCAATGTGAGGGTGCCGCCCCGGGGCATCATGGCATCGCGGGCGTTGACGCAGAGATTCATGAGCACCTGGTGGAGCTGGGTGGTGTCGGCCTCGACCATCCAGAGCGAACGGGGAAAATCGGCCTCGATGGCAATATTGCGCGGGAAGGTCTCCTGGACCATCTCGGCGATCTCCTTGAGCAGGTGGCGCGTCTGGACGGCCATTTTCTGGGCATGCAATCCGCGGGTGAAGGTGAGGATCTGCTGCACGATCTGGGCGCCGCGGCTGGCGCTGGTTTCGATGGTATCGAGCAGGTGCAACGTCTGTGGGTCGGCCACGCGCAGGCGTACGATGGGGATGGCGAGCATGATGGGCGAGAGCACGTTGTTCAGGTCGTGGGCCACGCCGCTGGAAAGCGTGCCGATGCTCTCGAGGCGCTGGGCCCGCAGGAACTGTTCCTCGAGCTGCTTCTTCTCGGTGATATCGCTGCCGAACATGAGGAAGGCCGGGGGGCGTTGCTCGGTGTCGCGCACGAGCGAGACGCGGGTGTACACGATGATTTCCCGGCCCTCCCTGTTCCGGTGCCGGCGCTCGCCTTCCCAGGCGTTTTTCTCAATCACGGTCTGGCAGAATTTCTCCCACTCCGGCGGGAACATCGGCGCAAAGAGCTTCATGACATTCTGGCCCACCGCGTCGGCGGCGCTCCAACCGTACATGCGTTCGGCGCCCTGGTTCCAAAAACGAATCGTGCCGTCGAGGTCGTAGGCGACGATCGCATCGCGCGCCAGATCGATGAGCCGGGCCTGTTCGCGGATGCGCGCCTCGGCGTCGCGCTGCGCGGTGATGTCACTAAAGGACATCGCCACCAACGCGGGCCGGCCGCTGGCATCATGGAGGCACGGGCGGACATGGGCCGAGATCCACCGGCGCGTGCCGTCGGCGCGTTGCATGACCATGACCATGTCGTCCAGGGGCCGCCCGGTGTTCAGACAAACGCGCAGTGGCCGGTCCGCGTCGGGAATGGGCGTGCCGTCTTCCCGATAGAGCAGCCAGAGCGCCCGATCGAGGGAGCTGACGAGCAACTGCTCCTTGGGGAGGCCGACGAGGTGGGCGGCACTGTCGTTGCAGGCGACGATCAGGCCGCTGCGGTCGACCAGCACGATGCCCTCGGCCAGGGCGCTCACCACCGAGCGGTAGCGGGCCTCGCTCTCGCGCAGGGCGCGTTCGGCGCGGGAGCGGTCGAATTCGCTTTGCCGATGGCGGCTGCGCTCCTCCGCCTCCTGCAGCTCGCGTTGCACGACGGGAATGAACCGCGCCATCTTGTCCTTCAGCAGATAATCGTGCGCGCCGCGCCGCATCAGGTCGACCGCCGCCTCCTCGCCGATCTGGCCGGAAACGACCACGACGGGCAGATCGAGCCCGGAGGCATGGATGATCTCGAGGGCACGGATCGCGTTCAACCGCGGCAGATGGTAATCGCACAGGACGAGCTGCCACGAATCGTCGGCCAAGGCGGTGCGCAGTTCCGCTTCGGTTTCCACCCGCCGGAACACGACCTCATAGCCTGCGGTCGTGAGTTGCCGCTGAATCAACCGGGCGTCGTTCTCGGAATCTTCAACGATCAGAACGCGCAATGGGGAATTCATGGCGACCGCTTAAGGTACACCATGATGCAAGAGCCGCAAAGAGATGCGACAGAAATCGCCCGGGCCGAGACGGCCCGGGCGCAGCGGCCGGTTTCGGCAACGGTACGACTTTCTCGTAGCGCGGTGCTTCCGTCCGCGTTACGCCGCGGCCGTCACGGCTGCTTCCGCAGCGTGATGTCGCCATTCATCGTTGTCACCTGAATCTCGATACCGCCGCCGTTGAGCGTGCCGCTCACGACCTTGCCGCCGGCGATGGCCGGGATGCTGGGGGGGCGCGGCGGGCGCGGGCCCCGCGGCGGGCGGGGTGACGGCTTGGGCGCGGGGGCCGCCTCCCCGGTGGATTTTTCGACGCTGTCCGCGGCGCGCTCCCGGGCTTCGACCTGCGCCTCGCGCACGGCCGATTGCACGTCGGAGGCCGCTTCGCGCGCTATTTGCGCGACTTCGCGACCGACCTGGCTCCCGATCTGCGCGGCCATGGCGATGTGCTGGCCGGCGACGGTCCCCCAGTCCGTGCGGCCGAGATCCTCGGCCTTGGTCTTGAGCACGTCGTCCGTGAAGTCGGTCAGGATCGCGCCATTGTGGGTGCGGAAGCGCACATTGGCCCTGGCGTCGGCGGGCACGCGCAGCTTGACCTCGCCATTCATCGAGCTGAACGAAACCGGTTTCTTGTCCGGCAGCGCGGCAAACGAGGCGGTGATCTCACCGTTCATGGTTTCGACAATCGCGCCGCCCCCCAGGTCGATCAGCTTCACTTCGCAATTCAAGCCCTTGATCTCCACGTCGCCGGTCACGCGCTCGACTTTCACGCTGCCGTTCCAGCCGTTTTGGATTTCAAGGGCGGTATTGGCCGGCACCGTGATCTCGAAGTTGGCGCCCTCGCTCATCGGCCACGAGTCCCGGCCGTAGCTGAACTCGGCGACGTTGTTCTTTTCGAAGAGCAGGAAACTGGCGGCCGTGTCGCTGAGCACGCGCAGGCCGTCGCCGTGTTTCGTCTTCTTCGACGGGGGGTTCAATTTGGACTGGACGGCGATGGCGCTGGCGGAGGCATCGCCCCGCACCGTGAGATCGCCCTGGGCGATGTAGATTCTCAGACGGCCCGGCTTGGCCGGATCGCTGAAGCGGATCTGGCCGTCCGTGGCTTCGTGCGCCGGTTCCGCGGTCTCTTTCGTCTTGGACGATTCGGTGAGCGAACGCAGGGGCGGCGAATTGTCATCGGCGGCGAGGACCGGCGTCGCCGCGGCCAGGCCGAGCAGAATGGTGGACAGGTAGAAGGCAGGTTTCATGAGCGGAGTGGATTGAGTTTTTGGTGGTTCGTTCGTCGCTCGGTTGTGGAAAGGGACGGTGGGAGGGAAAGTGAACGTGGGAGCAGGTGGCGGTTTAGAGCTGGACCAGGGCGCGCTGGGCGGCGTCGCGCACGGCGGCGTCGATGGCGGCGTCCCGGGTGAGCGCTTCGAACGCCGGGGCGGCGTCGCGGTCGCGCACGGAGGTGAGGAAGTCGATCATGGCCAGCTGCACGAGCGGCGAGCTTTCGCGCGGCAACGAGGCAAGCACGCCCTGGCGCACCAAGGGCCGGTCGGCATGGGCGTACAGCGCCTCGAGGGCGGAGAGGCGCACGTTGGTGTTCGGGTCGAAGGCCAGGGTGCTGACGAGCCCGGCGAGGGTCTTGGCGTCGGCATCGCCGCGGGCGAGGGTGGCCGCAATCTGTTGCAGGCGGGTGTTGGCCGGCTGCTGCTGGGCGAGCGAATAGGCGACGAGCTGGCTCATCGAATCGAATTTTTTCTGCATCTCGTCGAGCCGGCTTTGCGTGGCGAGGTCGGTGGCCGGCGGCGCGATGGGTGCGGCCGGCTGCAGATAGCGGGCGCCGACGATGACGCCGGCCACGAGCAGCACGGCCGAGAAGGCAAACTGCAGCGCGGGCCGGGTGGGCACGAGGTTTTCGAAAAAACGGTCGAGCCGGTTGCGCATCAAGGCAAAGGGGCTGGGTTCGCGCGCCTGCCGGAGGTGCGTGTCGAGCATGGCGTAAAAGTTCGTCCGCAGGCGGGCGGAGGGTTCCTCGGGCGGGAGACGATCGAGCTGGAGCAACGTTTCCTGCAGGCCGGCCCATTCGCGCTGGCAGATCAGGCAGGTCTTCAGGTGTTCGCGCACGGCGGCCGATTCGGCGGCGGCGAGAGTGCCGGCCTGGTAATCGAGGAAGGTATCCTGGACGCGTTGGCAGTTCATGGGAGAAGAGGAAGGGTGAAAGTGATGGCCGGCAGGAGCGTAGTGCCGCGGATCAGGCGACGCGTTCCTGGCGGAGTTTGAAATAATGTTCGCGGAGGGCGCCGAGCGCACGGTGCATGCGCACCTTAACGGCGCCGACGCTGCAATCGAACAGGCGCGCGAGCTCCTCGTGGTGGAGGTTGTGGAACCGGTGCAGGGTGAGCAGCTCGCGTTGCTCGAGCGGCAGGGCGCCGAGCGCGCGTTGCATGAGCGCGAGGTCGTCGGCTTTCGCGGCCTGCTCGGCGGCGTGCGGTGCGTGGTCGGGCACTTCGTGCAGCTCGTCGGGCTCGGCGAGGATGGCGGGAGCGTGGGCGTTCTTGCGGAAGTGGTCGGCGGCGACCTTGCGGGCGAGATGGTAGATCCAGGCGGAGAACTTGCCCTCGTCGCGATAGGTGTGCCGGTATTTCAGGATGCGGTAGAAAACGAGCTGCACGAGATCCTCGCTGGCAGTGCGCTGGCCGGTGAGTCGCACGAAGAAACCGTAGAGCGGCCGGTGATAGCGCTCGAACAGGTCGCCCAGCCGGGCGATCTCACCGGCACGCACGGCGAGCATGAGGTCGTGATCGCTGGTTTCGACGGAGTCCACGGCGACGGTTTCCTCCGCGGACTTAACCACGGATGGACCAGGATGAACACGAATTTCTGTCAGCACGGCGATCACGGAATGGACGGACGTTCATGGAAGCAGGATGAGCAGGGAAACCTCCCGGCGGCACAAAAGTTACAGGCTGATCTCCATTTTTCACCGCGTCCCGGCCAGCCCCCTCCCGTGCCCTGGCGACAAAAAAGTGTAGCAATTGCTACATTTTTTTGTCGCCAGTCCTTCCGATGCTGGATTTCGCCCGCTGACCCTGACAAGGGCCTTCTCCATTGGGAAACCGATCAGATGCAGCCTCTTTTATGTCTCCAATCCAGCCTATAACCTCCGAGCAGGAGCGACAATAGAATGTAGCAATTGTAACATCATACGGTAGGAAGAGAGGGCAACCGGGTTGCGGACAGATGGCAAGATGCGGGGATTTTCCGGGTGGGCATCCAGGCCGAATCACGCCTAGGGTTTCCAGCCATGAATCGACGCGACTTTCTTGCCCGATCCACGGTGCTGGCTGCGGCCGGCGGGCTCCTGCGATTGAAGATGTTCGCGCAGAACCCTTCACCGGCGCCTGCCCCCACCCCGGCGGCGCGAGCGCCCGCGACGGTCAACACCGAGTTCCGCCCGCTCCGGCGCAACGTCGGCCTTTTCCTCGGTCGCGGTGGCACCATCGGCTGGCTCGCCAGCAAGGCGTCGCTCGTGGTCGTGGACACCCAGTTCCCCGACACGGCCGCGCTCTGCCTCGCCGGCCTGCCGGAGCGGGGCACACGCCTGGTGGATGTCGTGGTCAACACCCACCACCATGCCGATCACACGAGTGGCAATCCGGTTTTCAAACCCGTCAGCCAGACCATCGTGGCGCAACGCCATGTGCCAAAGCTCCAGCTACGCGCCGCCGAGCAGAAGGACACCACCTGGCAGCAGGTTTTCGCCGACACGCTCTTCGACGAGGTCTGGCGCCAGGACGGTGGTGACGAGATCGTGACGGCACGACATTTCGGCCCCGCCCATACCGGGGGCGACGCCATCATCACGTTCGAGCGCGCCAACGTCGTCCATATGGGCGATCTGGTATTTAATCGCATCTGCCCGGCCATCGACCGCCCGGGCGGCGCCAATATCCGTAACTGGATTCAAACGCTTGAGCAGGTGACGCGCGAGTTTCCTGCCGACGCGATCTACGTCTATGGTCACGGCAACGCCAAGTTCGGTGTCAGCGGCACGCGCGACGACCTGCTGGTGATGCGCGACTTCCTCGCGGCGCTGCTGGCCCACACGGAAAAGGAGATCGCTGCGGGCAAGACCAGGGCGGAAATCCGCCAGCTCGCCAGTCTGCCGGGGTTCCCCGACTTTGATCCGGCGCCGGGGCAGGCGAGCCGTCTGCCGGCCTGCCTCGAAGCGGCCTATGACGAGTTGACGGTGAAGAAATCGATCCGGGCGATGTAGTCGCCGTCCGGTTTGCCGCCCGGGGTTTTCGCTGATTGCCTTCGGGCGGGAGGTCGGTAACTTACCGCCCGCCTCGGCTTTCAGAATTTACCATGCACGATTGGCTGCGTGTCCTGGAAATATGTACGAGCCACCAGGACTATGGGTGGTTCTTGGCCGCGCTTGGCTGGACTGCAGTCGGCGTTGCCGCGTGGCGGCGGTGTGACGAGCAGCGCCGGCAACCCGCCGAACTGTGGCTGGTCTGGCTGGCCGCGGCAGGTGTGCTCAATGCCGGGGCCGAGTTCTGGTTCTTTACGCGCAATGAAGCGCAGCCCTACATCGGTTTGGATTTCTTTCTCGGAGCGGTCGCAGCGCAGGGTGCGATGGCGCTCTGGTGGCCGGCGGCGGCATGGCTGCCGCGCGTGCGCCCGGTCGTATGGCGGATGGCGATGGGATTGGTGGGGCTGGCGTTGGCGGCAGGACGGGTGCTCGATCCGGTTTATGGTGGTTGGGCCCTGTCCTTGCTGGCGGTCGGAGGCGTGGGTTGCATGGTGCGCGCCGTGCGCAGCAGCCGGGCGCTCACGGGCCTGCCGGTGAAGCTGCAGGGCCGACTCGAGGTGGGAATGTTGCTGGCCGCCATCTGGACGATTATCGCCACCTTCGGGCCGCTGGCGTATGTGCTGCTCGAAGGGCGACGCGATACCGACCTGGGGCACTTTGCACTGCCGGCAGCCTTGTTGCATACGGCGGCGGCGGGCTGGCTGGCGTGGGTTTTGTGGGATGAGCGGTTGCACGCGGTCGCGCAGACGTCCGATTATGCCGCCCGCAACTTGCGCACCGATCTACGCATGGGCCTGGCAGGGTTGGGCGCCTGGCTGGCGCTCGGCCTAGGTTTTTCAATCTACAGCGGTCAGAAGGCGCGGTATGACTACGAATCCGGCCTGAAGGCGCGGGTGGGAACGATTGCCACCATGCTCGATGAAAACACCGTCCGCGACGCCTTTGGTGCGAACTTCAACGCGAGAGGATCGACCAAAGCGAAGGATGCGCTCGGCCGGGCGTATGAATATATATACGTGGACGACCAGGCACTGGGTCCCCTGGAGAAGCTCAGCCGTCAGATGATCCGGTTCCGGCGCGAGAACCCGGATGTGAACGATGCGTGGCTGATCTATCGCGGCCGGACCCGACTTTTCGCAGTGGCGGACGACCGGCCAGCTATGCTGGGGCAACGCGGACGCGTTGTCCTGCGCTATCTCACGCCGGCCGATTTCCGCAATTTCGAAACAAAACGGCCATTTATCGAGGGCCCCATTCGTGACAGTTGGAGATCGTTCTTGATGGTATATGCGCCGTTGTACGCCACGGCCGAACCGACGGGTATTCGCGCCTGGGCGGTACTGGCGATCTCCGGAACGCGTTGGGCCGTCACCTTTGCCCAGGCGCGCCTGCAATCCATTGCCGTCACGGCCATCGGCGTGGGCTTGTGGGTGCTGGCGATGGTTTACCGTCTGCGGCGGACCGAGCGCGAGCAGGCCTTGCAACGCGCCGAACAGGCGCTGGCCGCCGACCGGGCCAAGAGTGAGTTTCTCGCCCAAGTCAGCCACGAGTTGCGTACGCCGCTGCAAGGCGTGCTCGGTTTCAGTGAGATGCTGGCCAAGTCGTCGCTCGCCGAGCCGCACCGCGCGCTCGTAAGCGCCGTACGTTCGCAAGGCGCGCTCATGCTGCGGCTGGTCAACGATCTCATCGACCTCGGATCGCTGCAATCGGGTGCGTTCCGCCTGCATCTCGAACCGGTCGATCTGCGCGTACTGACCCGGGAATGCGTCGAATCGATGCAGCCGAAAGCGGCGGCCAAAGGCCTTGCGCTCGAGGAGGATTTCGCCGCCGATGCGCCGGCGTTTGTGCAGGCCGATGGCGCGCGCCTGCGGCAGGTTTTGTTCAACCTGCTGGGCAACGCGGTGAAATTCACCCAGGCCGGCCGCGTGACGCTCATCGTGCGGCGGGGGGAGCCGCCGGCGCCCGACAAAGCAACGATGCCGCCGGACGAAGCTTTCGCCGGCGTCTGGGTGGAATTGCGCGTCGCCGACACCGGTCCGGGAATCGACCCGGACGACCAGTCGCGTATTTTCCAGCCGTTCACGCGGCTCGAAACCGGCACGCAAACGGAAGGCGCCGGCATCGGGCTGGCGTTGGTGGCACGGCTGTGTGCGGCGATGAAGGGCCGAGTGCGGGTCGAAAGCGATGGCGAGCATGGCGCCACCTTCGTCGTGCGGCTGCCCCTGGTTCCCACGGGCGAACCGGCCGCCAGTCCGCCCGTGGCCGCGCTCGACCAGGCCTGGCAGGGACTGCGCGTGCTGGTGGCCGACGACAATACCGTGATGCGCGAGCTCCTCGGCGCGTTTTTCCGCGAGCACGGCGCGGCTGTGACCGCGGTCGAGGATGGACTGGCGGCGGTCGAGGCCGCCCAGGCGGGCGAGTTCGACGTCGTGTTGCTCGATGGCGCCATGCCCTGGCTCGATGGTTACGCCACCGCCCGTCGTTTGCGGGAGGCCGGCGGATCGCTGGGCCGTCCCTGGATCATCGGTTTGAGCGCCCAGGCCTGGGCGACCGACGAGGCGCGCGGCCTGGCTGAGGGCATGGACCGGTTTCTGACCAAGCCCGTGGCCATGGATGTCCTGGCCCGCGCCGTGGCCGAGTCGCCGGCGGCTGCCGGCCGGGCGGCGGTGACGGCGGCCGATGCGCTCGACGCCGCCCTCCGGCAGCGCCTGCTCACCCAGTACGAGAAGGAAACCCCCGGGATTGTGGCGCGCATGGTCGACGCGGCGCACGGGAAAGACTGGGTATCACTCCACCGGCTCGCCCACTATTTGAAGAACAGCGCCGATGCGCTGGGTGCGCGCCGCCTGCAACACTTTTGCCGGGAGCTGCAACTGGCGGCCGAAGCCGCCGACGAAACGCGGATCGAACCGCTGCTGTCCGTCGTGAAGATTTCCTGGCGCGATCCGTGCCGGCCCGGAGAAACCGTCACGGCGCCTTGACCAGCCCGTGCTTGATGGCGTAGTGCACGAGCCCGGCGGGCTCGTTGATCTGGAGCTTTAGCTTCAACGCCGTGTGATGGTTGGACACGGTCTTGGCGCTGAGTTTCAAGTGTTCGGCGGTCTCCTTGGTGCCCAGGCCGAGGGCGAGGCAGCGCAAGATTTCGCGTTCGCGCGGAGTCAGGGTCGGCCCGGTCTTCGTCGTATCGTTGCGAAACGACTCGACGAGCAACTGGCTGCTCACCGGGCAGAAATAAGTCCGGCCTTCCAGCACCGTCCGGATGGCCAGCTGGAGCGTGGCCATCGGCAGGCTTTTCATCACGAAGCCATGGACGCCAACGGCCGCCGCATCGCGCACGATCTGCCCCTGGTCGTTGGAAGTCACCACGAGGAAACGGGTCTGCGGCAGCTTGGATGCGCTCTGGCGGACCACGTCCAGGCCCGAGCCGTCCGGGAGCATCCAGTCGATGATGGCCAGTTCGGGCTTTTGCGCAAGGCAGGCGGCCAGCCCCTCAGCAGCGGTACCCACGGACGCCACCAGCGCGACGCCGGGGAGTGCGCCAATCGCCTCCCCGAGCAGATCGCGCACCATGGTATGGTCTTCGATGAGGACGACGCGGGCGGTGCTCATGGCGGGAAGTTCAAAGCTAGTTCGCCGCCGGCTACAATGCCGAATCCATCCATAATGAGGTAAACCGCCTGCGGCCTGAGCTCCGACGTAACCGGGAAAAACGGAAAAATCGCCGGGATATTTTCCCGCTGTTTTTTCCCAACGTCACGCGCATGCGAATACGCGAGCGTGTTAGGTTTGAGAGGAATCCAACCTGTCATGAAAAAAATCCTCTCCACCCTCCTGCTCGCGAGCGCCCTGTGCTCGCTTTTGGCCCTCGCCGCCTCCTCGACCCAGTCCCGGCTCGCCGCCACCGGTCAGACTTCCCAGTTCCAGCTGGCGGACAACCCGCCGCCGCCCCCGCCCCCTCCCCCTCCTCCCGGTGGTGGCGACGACGGTGATAAATATGCCTAGGCACGATCCAACTTCATAGATTCTGCTTTGGGCCAGCCGCCGGACATACCGTTGTCCGGCGGCATTATTTTACAGGGAAAATGCCCGCCCGGATTTATCCTTTCATCAACGGGCAGGGATCTCCTGGTGTCCTAAAGCCGCCCGGTGATCAAATCGCGGTTGCGCGCCGGGAGTCCGGCTCTACCGTCTTCCCATCTTTCCCTCTTCATGCCTTCTCCTCGCGACCTGCTTGCCCCGTCCGATACTTTTGCGCGCCGCCATCTTGGGTCCGATGCCGCCGCCACGGCCGGGATGCTCCAGCTCCTCGGCCAGCCTTCGCTCGCCGCGTTGGCCGATGCGGCCGTGCCCGCCACCATCCGGCGCGGCCCGTTGAATCTTCCCGCCGCCGCGGGCGAGAGTGCTGCGCTCGCCGAGCTGCGCGCGCTGGCCGCCGAGAACAAGGTTTTTCGCAATTACATCGGCCTGGGTTACTACGATACGCTCACCCCGGCCGTTATTCAGCGCAACGTCCTCGAAAATCCCGGCTGGTATACCGCCTACACTCCCTACCAGGCCGAGATATCCCAGGGCCGCCTCGAGGCGCTGCTCAATTTCCAGACGATGATCTGCGATCTCACCGGCCTCGAGATCGCCAACGCCTCGATGCTCGACGAGGGCACCGCCGCCGCCGAGGCGATGATGCTCTGCGCCCGGATGCACGAGGGCGAGGGCAACACGTTCTTCGTCTCCGCCGCCTGTCATCCGCAGACGATCGACATCGTCCTGACCCGTGCCCGGCCGCTCGGGCTGGAGGTCGTG
The DNA here is from genome assembly GCA_035506315.1 of Opitutaceae bacterium. GTDB lineage: Bacteria > Verrucomicrobiota > Verrucomicrobiia > Opitutales > Opitutaceae > MWDT01. The sequence continues at coordinate 33,396 of DATJPQ010000118.1, read as the reverse complement.
GTGGGCGATCACCGCAACTACCAGCCGGCCGCCGGCCTCGTCGGCGTGCTCGTGCAATATCCCGACACCCTGGGCAGCGTCTGTGACTTCGCCGATTTCTTCACCCGGGTCCACGCCGCCGGCGCGCGCTGCGTCGTCGCCGCCGATCTGCTCGCGCTCACACTGCTGCGCCCGCCGGGCGAATTCGGCGCCGACGTCGCCGTGGGCTCCGCGCAACGCTTCGGCGTGCCGCTCGGCTTCGGCGGCCCGCACGCCGGGTTCCTGGCCACGCGCGACGCCTGCAAGCGCCAGATGCCCGGCCGGCTCGTCGGCGTGTCGAAGGATGCGCAGGGCCACCCCGCCCTCCGCCTCGCGCTCGGCACGCGCGAGCAGCACATCCGCCGCGAGAAAGCCACGTCCAACATCTGCACCGCCCAGGTGCTCCTCGCCGTGATGGCCTCGATGTACGCGGTGTACCACGGCCCGGAGGGCCTGCGCCGCATCGCCCAACGTGTGCGGCTGCTCACCCAGTTGCTCGCCCAGGGCCTCACCTCGCTCGGGGCCCGCGTGAACGCCGAGCCGGTGTTCGATACGCTTACCATCGGAAATGTCGCCGCCGAGCGCGTCCACGCGGCCGCCGCGACGAAACGGATCAACCTCCGCCGCGTCGACGCCCATACCGTCGGCCTCTCGCTCGACGAAACCACCACGCTGGCCGAGGTCCACGAGCTGCTCGCGCTCTTCGGAGACGCCGCCACGCTCGCCGCTCCGCTGGCGACGCTCGAATTCCAGCTTACGACCGTCGGCCTGCAGCTCGCCGAGTTCCCGGCACCGCACGCGCGTACGTCGGCGTACCTGACCGCCGCGGTTTTCAACTCGTACCACGGCGAACATGAGATGCTGCGCTACCTCAAGCGCCTCGAAGCGAAGGATCTTTCGCTCTGCCACTCGATGATCTCGCTCGGCTCGTGCACGATGAAGCTCAATGCCACGACCGAGATGCTGCCCGTTACCTGGCCGGAATGGAGCCGGCTGCACCCGTTCGCGCCCGCCGACCAGACGCGCGGCTATCAGAAACTCATCCGCGATCTCGAGACCTGGCTTGCCGAGATCACCGGCCTGGCGGCCGTCTCGCTCCAGCCCAACGCCGGCTCGCAGGGCGAATACTCCGGCCTCCTCGCGATTCGTGCCTACCACGCAGCACGCGGCGACGGCCACCGCGACGTCTGCCTCATTCCCACCAGTGCCCACGGCACCAACCCCGCCTCCGCCGCAATGGGTGGCTTCAAGGTCGTCGCGGTAGCCTGCGATCTACAGGGCAACATCGACGTCGCCGATCTTCGCGCCAAGGCCGAGGCGCACGCGCCGAATCTCGCCGCACTCATGGTCACGTATCCCTCGACACATGGGGTGTTCGAAACCGCGATCAAGGACATCTGCGCGATCGTCCACCAGCACGGTGGCCAGGTATACATGGACGGCGCCAACATGAACGCCCAGGTCGGCCTCACGTCGCCCGGTCACATCGGCGCCGACGTCTGCCACCTCAACCTGCACAAGACGTTCGCCATCCCGCACGGCGGCGGCGGCCCCGGCGTCGGCCCGATCGCGGTCGCCGCGCACCTCGCGCCCTACCTGCCGGGTCATTGGTTCTCCGGCGCGTCCGACCAGTCAAATATCGAAAATCGAAAATCAAAAATGGGGGCCGTCTCCGCCGCGCCCTACGGCAGCGCCTCCGTCCTTGTCATCCCCTGGCTCTACATCCGCATGATGGGACCGGACGGCCTGACCGATGCCACGAGGGTCGCCATCCTCAACGCCAACTACGTGGCCGCGCGCCTCGCGAATCATTTTCCCGTGCTCTACCAGGGCGCGGACGGATGCGTCGCCCACGAGTGCATCCTCGAATTCCGCCCGTGGAAGAAGCACGGCCTCGAGGTCGATGACGTGGCGAAGCGCCTCATGGATTATGGCTACCACGCCCCGACGATGTCGTTCCCGGTGCCCGGCACGCTCATGATCGAGCCCACCGAAAGCGAATCGAAGCGCGAGCTCGACCGTTTCTGCGATGCGCTCATCGCCATCCACGGCGAGATGTCAGCCGTGGCGAGCGGCGAGGCGGACAAGCTCAACAACCCGCTCAAGCAGGCGCCGCACACCGCGGCGGTGGTCTGCGCCGATGCGTGGGGCCGGCCGTACTCGCGCGAGACGGCGGCGTTCCCCGACCGGTGGACGCGCGCCAGCAAGTTCTGGCCCGCCGTCGGCCGCGTCGACAACGTCTACGGCGACCGCAACCTCGTCTGCTCCTGCGCCGGCCTGGAAGCCCATGCCGGGCCGAAGAGCTGAATTTTGCCCCTTGCCATGAAGTGTCACTGGTGACACCTTGTTGGCCGTGAAGACGATTTCCATCAAGCAACTCCATGCCGAGACCGGCCGATGGGTGCGCGCCGCCCGCAAGCAGCCTTTGATTGTCACCGATCGTGGCGAAAGAATCGCCTCGCTGCAGGCGCACGTTCCGACCGATCCGCCGCACCCGGTCTACACCGGCCGCAATTGGTCGAAGCTACCCAAGATCGATTTCGACTCCACCAAGACGATCTCCGACGACCGCGACGGCCGCTGATACCATCGTGCAATATCTCGACACCTCCTATCTGCTGAAGACTTACGTCCGTGAGTCGGGCTCCCGCGAGGTCGAGGCCTGGATGACGGGCCGCAGTCATTTCGTGTGCGCGCACCATGGGCGGCTTGAACTTTTCGCGGGGATCAAGCGGCATCTGCGCGAGGGCCGTCTCGACGCGCGCGGTTTCCGTCAGGCGCTCGCCCAAATCGAGGCCGACGAGAAGTCCCTTCTCATCGAATGGTTGCCCCTCACGACCAGCCTGATCGATGTCGCCTGCCGCAAAGTCGCCGATTTGCCCGGTTCCGTTTTCCTGCGCGCCGCCGATGCCCTCCATCTTGTCTGCGCCGCCGATGCCGGCCTGAAAGAAATCTACAGCCACGACCGCCACCTGCTCACTGCCGCACCTCATTTTGGCCTGCGTGGCATCGATGTCATCGTCTCGCCATGAAAATCATCCGCCACCTCACGGCCGCCGGTCCCGCCTATGCCGCGCTCCAGCCCGACGGCTCGGCGCACGAGATCACCGGCGATATTCCCGGCGATTTCCGCGTGACCAGCCGCGTCGTTGCGCCCGGCAAGCTCCTCGCACCCCTGGCGCCGGCCAACATTCTCGCCATCGGCCTCAACTACAAGAAACACGCCGAGGAGGGCGGCAAGGGTGCGCCGGCGCAGCCGATCCTTTTCATCAAGGCCACCAGCTCGCTGCAAAACCCCGGCGATCCCATCGAGCTGCCGCGTCACCTCGCCAGCACGCAGGTCGACTACGAGTGCGAACTCGCGGTGGTGATCGGCCGGCGCTGCAAGAATGTTTCCCGCGCCCACGCGCTCGACTACGTGCTTGGCTACACCTGTGGCAACGATGTCTCGGCCCGCGACTGGCAGGGCCGGCCGCTCGGTGGCGGCCAGTGGTGCGAGGCGAAGAGCTTCGACACCTTCTGCCCGCTCGGCCCCGTGTTGGTGACGAAAGACGAAATTCCGAATCCCAACGCACTCCAGATCCGCACCGTGCTCAACGGCCAGGCCATGCAGGACTGGAACACCAACGACATGATCTTCGGCGTGCCCGCGCTGATCGAATTCCTGAGCGGCAGCAAGACGCTCCTGCCCGGCACGGTGATCATGACCGGCACGCCCCATGGCGTCGGTTTCGCCCGTACCCCGCCGGTGTGGTTGAAACCTGGCGATACCGTGAGCATCGAGATTGAAAAGATCGGCACGCTCACCAATCCGGTGGTGGACGAGCAGACCTGAACCCTGGCCGGGCCCGTGGTCCGGCGCCGGTCGCAGTTGCTTGCGGCGCCCCATGTGCCGTTCATTCTTCCGTATGCACCAGATTCGCCCTGCCGATCTTCCGTGGGAGGAGCGCCGGTCGCCCACCGGCCGGTACCATTCGTATTTCAAAAACATCTCGCTCGCGCTCGGCGGCGTGCGCGATATCGGGCCTTGGGGCGGCGGGCATCCCTTTGACTTGCAACTCCGGCGCGTGCCGCCCGGCGCGGCGGTCTGCCCGCAACATGCCCATGCCGTCCAATGGGAGCTGTTCGTCGTGCTGGCCGGTACGGCCACGGTCCGCGCCGGCACCGAGACCCACTCAGTGGCGGCCGGCGACGCGTTCATGCAACCTCCCGGCGCCGCCCACCAGATCATCAATTCCGGTGGTACTGACCTGGAATTCTACGTGATCGCGAACAACTCGCCCGCGGACAGCACGTGGTATCCGAACTCCCGGAAATGGATGCTTAAACCGCAGGGAAACGTCTTTCGGATGGCGGAGGTCGATTATTACGACGGCGAGGAGGAAGGGCAACCGGCGCTCGCGGCTTCTTCCGCACCGGCGACGGCAGTGGCGTCCTCCGGCATGCGCCGTGTCCGGATCGCCGACCTGCCGTGGGAGGAACGGCGCTCACCAGGCGGCAAATTCGGCTGCCGTTACCAGGCCATCTCTCTCGCGCTGGGCGGCGTGCGCGACGGATGGCCCCGAACCGGACATCCCTTCGATCTCGTCCTCGTCCGGTTGCCGCCCGGCCGGGCGGTGTGCCCGTACCACAGCCATGCGGCCCAGTGGGAGATGTTCATGCTTGTCAGCGGCGCCGGCATCGTGCGCACGGCCGGCGGACGGCAGGCGGTGACGGCGGGCGATGTAGTGCTGCATCCGCCGGGCGAGGCGCATCAGATCCTCAACTCCGGCCCGGAGGATTTTGTCTTCTACATCCTCGCCGACAACCCGCCGGTCGATGTCTGCCATTATCCGGACTCGAACAAATGGGCGTTCGTGCCTTCGCGAAAGGTTTTTCGCCTGACCGAGACGGACTACTTCGAGGGTGAGGAATAGTACCCCGGCGGGAAATCCGAAATTCGAATATCAAAATCCGAAACAAGCACGAAGGTACGAAATTCAAAAAGAGCCAACGCCCGCGTCGTGCATTTTGATTTCGAGTTTCGAATTTGTTTCGGATTCCGAAATTCGGATTTCGGATTTATTTCTTCTAGCGCGCTGCATCACTCCCGATTACCGTGCGGGTCGTGTCGCCGCTTCTGCTTCTCGCTCCCTTTTGGGTTCTCTTCGAGCTCTGGCAGCTCGTGGTGGGCGAGCGTTACCTCGGCATCAAGCAAATCGAACAAGGCACCGATCCACGCAGCCTCGACCTCAGTGAGCTGCGCGCCGCGTTCTGGAGCATTGCGCTGCTCACCGAGGGGGTGTGGATGCTCGCGCTGCTTTTCGAACGCTACGGCCGCGTGCAGGCGCTCAGCATGCTCGTCGTCACGGCGCTGGGGTACACGCTGCGCCGCAATTGCGGGCTCAAATGGGTGCTCGTGATCCTCACTTTCGAGGGTGCGATCCGCATCGGCATGCTCCTCTCGATTTGCGGCATGTTCTGGCGCCGGCTGTAAGGATTTGTGTTTGCCGGCAAATTCGCTCTGGTTCGCGACCAGCATGGAACGGGCAAATCCATTCCGCACGAAGGCCGCACGGGCCGCCTTTCTCGACCGGCGGCTGGCGGAACTCTATCCCGAGACACCGGTACCGCTCGCGCACCATGACGCCTACACGCTCCTGATCGCCGTGCTGCTGTCGGCGCAGTGCACCGACAAGCGTGTCAACCAGGTCACCCCCACCCTCTTCGCCGCCGCCGCCACGCCGGAGTCTATGGCGACACTGCCGATGGCGCGCATCGAAACCATCGTCCGCCCCTGCGGCCTCGCGCCGCAGAAGGCAAAGGCGATTTCCGCGCTCTCGAGAATTCTCGTCGAACAACATGGCGGTCAGGTGCCGCGCACGTTCGAGGAGTTGGAGGCGCTGCCCGGCGTGGGCCACAAGACGGCGTCGGTGGTGATGGCGCAGGCGTTCGGCGTGCCGGCGTTTCCGGTCGATACGCACATCCACCGGCTCGCGCAGCGCTGGGGACTAAGCAGCGGCCGCAATGTGGAGCAAACGGAGCGCGACCTGAAGGCGCTGTTCCCGCGGGACCATTGGAACCAGCTGCACCTGCGGATGATTTTCTACGGCCGCGAACATTGCACGGCGCGTGGCTGCGACGGCACGGTGTGCGAGCTTTGCCGCACGCTTTTTCCCGGGCGGCAAAAGCTCGTGCGTGCCGGAAGCGTCCAGCAGGCTCGAAGCCCGGAGAAGCGGCTCTAGCTGCCTCGCTGCCCAATCCGGTTTGTCACATAATACGTTACAAACCCACGAGCGGCGTTCGGAAAAGAAAAACGGTGTTGATTCGGGCGCGCAGCTACGGCAAACGTCACCCCCTCACTTGGGGACGCTTAGCTCAGTTGGTTAGAGCATTAGTATCACACACTAGGGGTCACTGGTTCGAGTCCAGTAGCGTCCACCATTTTTCTTTCTGCATCGGAAAGAAAAATGTGAGCTGGCAAAGCGATCAAAGGCTGCCTGTGCTAGGCGTTTATTTCTCCTCGGTCCCCATGGACAAAACCGCCCTGCATCAAGCCATCCTCGCCCAACTCCGGTCCGAGCTCACGCTCCTGACCGACGCGGCCAACACCGCCCGTGATGAGGCGACGAACGAGGAAAGCCGCGCCGAGGACAAATACGACATGCGCAGCCAAAGCGCCGCCTACCTGGCGGCCGGGCAGGCCAAGCTGGCCGGCGAAATCGCCGAGGCCATCGCCGCCTACGAGGCGCTGCCGGTGCGCCGGTTCAATCCGGGTGAGCCCGTGGCCACGGGCGCACTGGTCACCTTGGAGGTACGCAAACGCCGTTCGTGGTATTTCCTCGGTCCGCAGCACGGCGGGCTCGAAGTACAGCTCAACGGCACGTCGATCATGGTAGTGACCGCAGCCTCGCCCCTCGGTCGCCAGCTCGTGGGGCAGAAATTGGGCGCGGCCGTCGCCCTCCCCGGCCGTTCCGGGCCGGTCACGCATGTTGTCGTAGCGGTGGAATGAGCCCGGCCCGCCGATCTTCAGATTCATCCAAGCGCAGGTGAATCGCCGCAAAAGGCTACGGTTGGAGGGGTAAGGAGAAAATCCGCGGCCGGCGGAAATAGTGCTTTTTTGCGCTCTTGATTAATGACCCTCGTTCGGTTCCATCTGCGCGCTATTTTCTCAATCTTATGAACAACTCCCAACCCGCCTCCGGCGGTCTGAGTCCTCATGGAGGTCCGATGCTGCCTCGCGGCACCGCCCTTCTCGCCAATTCCCTGCTCAACAAAGGGACTGCTTTCACCGAAGCCGAGCGCGACGCCCTCGGGCTGCGCGGTCTGCTGCCGCCCCGGGTGTTTACGATCGAGGAACAGCTGCAGCGCGTGTACGGCAATTTCAGCCGCAAGCAGGATGCGCTCGAGAAGTATATTTTTCTCACCACCCTCCAGAACCGCAACGAGACGCTCTTCTACCGCCTCGTGCAGGAGCACGCGGAGGAGATGATTCCGATCATCTACACCCCCACGGTCGGTCAGGCCTGCCTCGAGTATGGCGCCATCTTCCGCCGTCCGCGCGGCATGTATATCAGCATCCGCGAACGCGGCCGCATCTCCGACATCCTGCGCCATTGGCCCAACTCCGACGTGCGCATGATCGTCGTGACCGACGGCGAGCGCATCCTCGGCCTGGGCGATCTGGGCGCGCTCGGCATGGGCATCCCGGTCGGCAAGCTTTCCCTCTACACCGCGTGCGCCGGCCTGCACCCGTACTATTGCCTGCCCATCACGCTGGATGTCGGCACTGACAACATGAAGTTGCACGAGGACCCGATGTACATCGGCCTCCAGCAAAAACGGGTGCGCGGCGCGGAATACGACGCGTTCGTCGCCGAGTTCGTCGAGGCGGTCCAAAAAGCCTATCCCAAGGCGCTGCTCCAGTGGGAGGATTTCGGCAACACCAATGCCTTCCGCCTGCTCAACGACTATCGCGAGAAGATTTGCAGCTTCAACGACGACATCCAGGGCACGGCTTCCGTCGCGCTGGCCGGCTTCTTTGCCGGGCTGCGCCTCACCGGCGGCAAGTTGCGCGACCAGAAGCTGCTCTTCCTAGGCGCGGGCGAGGCCGGCACCGGCATCGCCGATCTCTTCGTGGCCGCCGCCCGGCAGGAAGGCCTCAGCGAGGCCGAGGCGCGCCAGCGCTGCTGGTTCGTCGATTCGCAGGGGCTCGTCGTGCGCAACCGGCCCGGCAAGCTCGCCCACCACAAGCTGCTTTACGCCCACGACCATCCGGTGGTCGCCACGCTCGCCGAGGCGGTCGAGGCGGTGAAGCCCACGGCGCTCATCGGCGTGTCGGGGCAGGCCCGCGCCTTCACCCGCGAGATTGTCACGCGGATGGCCGCGCTCAACCGGCGGCCGATCATCTTCGCGCTGTCCAATCCCACCTCGAAGGCGGAGTGCACCGCCGAGGAAGCCTACCAATGGACGGACGGGCGGGCCGTCTTCGCGAGCGGGAGTCCGTTCCCGCCCGTCAAGCTCGGCGACCGCACGTTCGTGCCCGGTCAGGGCAACAACGTGTACATCTTCCCGGGCGTCGGCCTCGGCGCCCTCGCCTGCGAGTCCCGGCAGGTCACGGACGGCATGTTCCTGACCGCCGCCAGGAAGCTGGCCTCGCTGGTCGGGGAGGAAGACCTGGTGATGGGCCGCATCTATCCGGCGCTTTCGAAGATCCGCGAGGTTTCGCTGAAAATCGCGACTGCCGTGGCCGAGGAAGTGCACCGCGAGGGGCTGGCCCGTCTGCCGCGCGCCAAAGATATCGAGGCCGACATCCGCAATAGCATGTTCCAGCCGGTTTATCGCAACTACGTCTGAACCGGCGCGGCGCGCCGGTTCAGCATTTGAAAAGGTCCGCCTCGCTTGCGTGCGAGGCGGGTCTTTTTATTTGTGCGAAACGGGGACGATCTTCCGGTAGACTTCCTTCGGCGCTTTTTTCTGGCCGGAAACGGTCAAGAGCCGGTCAATCGGGATATCGAACAGTCTCTCGTTCTCCTCCAGATACGGCTGGATCAGTTTCCAGTCCGCGTCGGAGGTCTCCACGAACTTGCCGCCGTTGAGCTGTTCATCGACGAGCTTGCTGTGGGGATCGCGGACGTAGATGGCGCCACCGGACGCCAGCGAGAAGATGTTGGATCCCGGATAGGGCGAATCGTACTCGCGGATCGAGCCGTCTTGATCGTCGAAGCCGATGCCGTTCAGGACGACGAAGCCGCCGCCATTGAGCGGATCGCCCGCCATGAACGATTCCGCCAGGTAATCCAGCGCCGTTCCGTTGATGACCACGCGCGGCTTGCCGACGGCGTTGATCAAGGGGCGCCCCGCGGCATTCCCCATGATATAGGCCGTGCCGCCCTTGGCGCCATACATGAACGTCTGGCCGACGTCGCCGTGCACGACCAGCTTGCCGTCTTTCATGATCTGGCAGAGCTGGTCCTGGGCATTGCCGTGGACCTGGATTTCCATGCCGTCGATGCCCGAGGCCAGATAATCGCCCGAAGCCCCGTACACATCGATCCGCACGTCCTTGGTCGCCGGACCGAATCCGCAGCCGGTGAACCGCTGTCCGCGGTATTTATATACAATGAATCGTTTCCAGCCGAGTTTGTGGGCGGCCACGATCAACACCGAGTCGCAACTGTCGCCCTCCGGCTCGAAGCGCTCCGCATTGATGACCAGAACCTTTTCCCGCTCCAATGGCGCCCGCAACTGACCCCGGGTGGCGAAATCGATCTGGGCGAACCGGTTGTTTGCCTTCTCCGTGATCATCGGGGTCGTTGCCAGCATTTCATCCAGGCCGATTCTCAGCACATGCTGGACGGAGCTGCGCTTGATCCTGCCGGTGTTATATTGCCGGTCGTGCAACTGCGTCAGCACGTCGATCGCCGTTTGCTTGGTGTCGGCATCCTTCCGGGCCAGCTCCTGGACCGTCTGGATCGCGGAACGGAGCCAGTTGTCGTCCGCTTGCGCCATGTTGTCCCGGAGGTAAGTATATGTTTTCCGGACCGCAGCCGCGTCTTTCTGGGCAAATAGTTCGGCAAGTTTCTTCCCGGTGGCCAGACACGCCTCCGTGGCCGCGATCGGACGGGCGGGGTCGCAGCGGATCTTCTCCTTGCGGGTCTCGATCACCTTGCCGAACTTGTCGGTGCAGATGAGCCGCTTGTTGTCCGAACCGTCGCCGGCATCCTTGAGACTGAAAATGAACGAACCGCCATCGGTATAGCTGCCGCCACGGGCATTCCAATATTTGTCGGCCACTGGCCCGAAACGCGGATCCTCCCGCTGCAGGGAAATGAGCGTCGCATCGATGGCCTGCTTTTCCGAACAGATCAGCCCGATCTGCACGTCGCCCTCCTGCAGGGCGAAGACCTGCGGGCGCAGCATCGCCGTGTCGGTGATGCCGATCAACTGGAACTGGTCGTTGCGCACGTCGTTGCGGGCGATGATAAAGAACCAGGGACCGTCGGGCGAGGCGTTGACGTGGTGCGTCTGGATCGCCTTGTAGAGCTCCTGCTTGTCCGGCGGCAGCCGGTCGAAATCCATCTCGGAGGTGGGCGCCATGGCCTCGATCAGGTACTCCAGGGGATATTTGTAGACCCGGCTCCACAGGTCGAGCAGCAGCGCCGCCTCCTCCGTGTCCGTCAGGAACAGGGGGAAATAATTACGCTGCTTGAGATACTCCAGAACGGACTGGTAGTTGGCGAAATCGCCGTTGTGCACCAGCGCCTCGTGGAGCGCGCTGAACGGATGGCAGCCGCCCGGATGCCAGACACGGCCGCGCGTCGGATAGCGCTGGTGGGCCAGCCAGGCGTGGGCCTTGAAATCGTCCAGCTTGTAGTAGCGGACCACGTTCTCGGCATAACCAACGATCTTCAGGATCATCATGTTCCGGCCATGGGACATGACGAAAGCCTTCTTCTCGCCGAGCGAGGCATAATATTTCGAGTTGATGCGAAAGCTGTTTTGATAAACAAATTCGTCCTCGGCGTCGCGCCGGTCCAGGGACGAGAATTTATTATCCGCGATATATTTATCCAGGACGTCTTTTTTGACGCGGACGAAGTACCGCATGATGTCTGGCGGCCGGACGTCGAGTCCGATGCTGCGGTGGTCGGCGATGGTGGGCAGCTGCTCCGACTTGTCGATTTGGAAGAAGGGCTTGATATGGGTATTCTCGATCTCGCCGGCCACGCCCGCATCCAGGAGGGCGATGTGCAGCATATAGTCCTCGTCCAGCACCTGCCGGGAAACCCCGAGCGCCTCGGGTACGAATCCGACCGCCCCGATGCCGCCGCCCTTGCCGTTGCCGCGATTATGCATCTGCACCGACGGCTCGAAGATGTTCTTTCCCGTCACGGGAATGGAACTGATGAAGCCGGTGACGCCGCAACCGCCCTCCTCCTCGGTGTTCGGGGCGAGCGGCGGTACCTGACGGCAAAGTTCCGTGCGGGAAAGTAGTATTTTGTCTGCGTTATCCATGGTAGGCGAACTCCGCGTTATTTGCTGTAATCCACATGCTCCAGCAGGTCCGTCCGGCCCACCAGCTCCCTGATGCTCTTCAGGCCGAACTTCTGGAGAATTTCGACGAGCTGGACGTTCCAGGCGTTGTAGAGGTTGGTCAGGCGCTGGGTCGCCCATTCCTCACCAAACAGGTCGGCCAGCTCGGAATCGGTCGAGGCGATGCCCCGGGCGCAGCCGCGGCCCGATTCGCAGTTGCCGCAGCGGACGCATTCCAGCGACACCAGCTCCGCGGTGCCGATCACCGCGCCGTCGGCGCCCAGGCAGATGGCCTTGGCCAGGTCGTGGGCCGTCCGGATACCGCCGGAGGCGATCAGCGTCATGGTCTCGCGCGCCCCCTCGGACTTAAGGAAGTTATGCACCTTGGAGATGGCATACTCGATGGGCATCGCGATGTTCTTCTTGGCAATGTCCGGAGCCGCACCGGTGCCGCCATAGCCGCCGTCGATATGGATGATATGGGCGCCGGCGTAGTAGGAACCGACGGCCACCATGTCCACGTCGTTCGGGGTCGAAACCTTGACGGAGACCAGAGCCGTCGGGTTCATCTGCTTGATCCAGTCGATGTGTTTCTTGTGATCTTCGATGGAATACACCGAGTGGAACGGGAACGGGGAAAACAGCGACGTGCCTTTCACGGCTTCGCGCATTTTGGCCACGCTCTCGGTGTTCTTTTCCCCGAGGAGGTGCCCGCCGAGGCCCGGCTTGGCGCCCTGGGCGTATTTAAACTCGACGATCTTGACCCGTTGGATGGTTTCCTCGCGCACGCCGAACAAACCGGTGGCCACCTGGGTGATCATGTGGTCATCGTACGGTTTGAGCATCTCGGGATAACCGCCCTCGCCCGTGCAGCTGAAAGTATTCCAAATGGACGCGTTTCGCGCCTTGGAAACCATGGTGGGAAGGCTGACGGAGCCGAAGGACATGCCGCCGCCGTAGACCGGGGTCGAGATGACCACATCGGCCCGCCCGTCATTTCTCCGGTTCAGCGGAATGGCCGTCGAAATCTCCGCCGGATCGACCTTGGCCGGTTGGGCGGGGAATTTGAACCGCAGCTTGTCGAAGCCGCCGCCGGAGTTTCCCGTATTGTATTCGAGGTCCTTTCGCTCCGGCGGGAAACCCGTTTCCGCCATGATCCAGGTTCCCGTGATCATGTCGGCGGTCCAGCGGGGGTCGCCGAGCGTCTCGTACATGGGATTGAGCGACAGGCTCAGGGCCTTGCGCGGGCATTTGCCCACGCAGCAGAACTCCTTGTTCTGGCACTCAAACCCGATGCACTTGTAGTCGATCGGCGGTTTGACGCGGTTATGACCCTCGCGCCTCTCGTGCACCTGGTACGGACAAGTCCTGGCACACGTGCCGCAATTGATGCAGGCATCGGACCGCGTGACTTTATACTTCGGCACCTGGTGCCGAAATCGCGAAGGCGTTTTCTTGATCGTGACGGTTGCAGGTCTCATACGCGCGCCGCTTCTCCTTTTTTAAACAGTTTTCCAAAAGTGTCGTGGTCGATTTCCTCGAAGAAAATCGCCCGCCCGGTTTCGCCCCGAAGACGACGGGCTTCCCGGATGCCCATGGCGCCCATCACCTCGAGGAGCTGGGAATGCCAGGCCACCATGAGATTGACCATCCGCTGTTTGACGATCTGAACCGGAACCTTGTCCAGCCCTTCCGGGAGCACCAACAGCTTCTCCGGATTCTCGTACAGCCGGGCACCGACCGCGATCAACAGGGGCAGGTCGATCGCCGTCAAATCGGCGCCGCAGAGCATGGCCTTCGGCACGAACTCTGCCATGGCGATGCCACCGGAGGCCATCAGGGTGACCTCGTCGCGAATCCCTGCTTCCACCAGACGCAGGTGCACCGCCCGGATGATATCCTTGAGCAAGCGCGGATTTGAGCCCGCCTTGCCGCCGACTTCCATACCGCGATAGTCGGCCACCAGGTGAATGATTTCCGCGCCGGCATGGGCCAGTTGGGAAACGATCGTCTCCACATTCTTGACCGCCGGGACCCGGATGATGGTGAGCGCCGAGCCGATCTGCTTGATCGCGGCCTGCACACGCGGCAGCTCCCCCAGCAACGCTTCGTTATATTCGATGGCCACCAGCCGCGCCCTGGAAATCGCCGCCCGGTGCTGTTCGATCTCCCCGGCCGGGAAACAAGGGATGATGTTCGCGCGGTATTTTTCCAGCTCGGGCTCGATGCCGGCCGCCGGCAGAAAGATGCAGGTGCCGATCTCCGCCGCCGCCGTGACCAGGGCCAGCCTGACATTCGCACTCAGGTTTTCCGCCGGGATGTCGAAGATGATCGGGAGAGGAATATCGATGGTGGCGAAAATCTTCGATTGCAACCGCCCGTCCGCGGCAAACGTCAGGTGATTGAGCTTCCGGCCCAACTCGACTCCGGTGCTGATATATTCGCGACCGTGAATTCCATCGCGGGTCGGGCGGACGATTTCCGACATGTCCGTCCACATGCCGTCAAAGCCCGGGCCGGTGAACCGGCCCCGGTACCCCGCCCCGGTGACGGGAACCTTTCCGTCCTCCGCCTGCTTCCAGAGGCTGATCATCATGTCCGGCTTCCAGTGGGAGCCGCCGATATTCAAGAAGTCCCTGGCCAGCGATTTCTCCAGGGCGCCGCGCGGACATTCCTGAATGCACCGGAAGCAGTTACGGCAGAGCACGGTGTTCGGGTCGGCCATTTTCCGCGGGTCGTTCTTCCGCCGCTTGTGCGCTTCATAGATGCAGACCTTGGTGCATCTCCCGCAATTAATGCAATTCTCCCCGCGCACGATCTTGAACTTGAATATAAAGTCCAGATCCAGCGGCGTGGCTTTCGCGTGCAGGTGGTATTTTTTGGGCATGGCGGTTAAAGTACTTTATATAATCCGATCTTTCCTGATTACGGGGGGCAGATCTGCCAAGGGCGTCGGGGTGGGCGGAGTCCGGGCCGGGCTCAGTTGTTTCGCTCCACCATGGCCCAGTATTCTTTGCTTTCGTCGACTTTCTTCATGAAATCCACGATCTGGGTCTCCGGCCGGCCAAACCGGCCTTCGATCCTCTTCTCCAGCGCGTCCCAGAGATTCATCAGCTCAAGGTTCGTCTGGCAGATTTCCTCGCAGGCCCGGCAATGCATGCACATGAAGGCATTGGCCGCTTCTTCCGGCGTCACATTCTTGTTGTAGATGAACTTCTTGGCCAGGGCCAGCTTGCCCTTCGCGCTGATCGCCTCGTTCTGAGTGACCAGATACGCCGGGCAGACCGCCAGGCAGTTCCCGCATTTGGCGCAGGCGTGGACGCTGAGCTCGAAATCGAGCTGGTCCACCTTCCGGTCCTTGCCCAGGAAAACGATGGCGGCCTTGCCGATGACAGGCGACAGCAGCGTGAACATGGCCATGGAGAACCCAAAAACCGCGGGATGGAAAACCACGGTCGCGGCCAGGTTCGAATTGACCCGCAGGTATTTTCCCGGGTTCAGGATGTTGTTCGGATCCACCTCGGCCTTGTAGGCCTTCAAGTCCCGCTGTTTTTCGGGACTGTAGAGATAATTTATAAATGCGGCATTCCAGAGACCCAGTCCGTACGGCTCCCCGCCCCGTTTCACTGCGGCGTGCGTCAGCAGGGTGGCCAGGGGCAGATCGACATAATACCGCCGGTTCCGCGAATCGCACAGGAACGTCGCCATGATGAGCGCCCGTTTCTCGTCGACAATATAGGAGTCGATGCAGATCTCGACCGCAAAGCGGTGGCCCAGTTGCTTCGCGACGGCGATGAAACCCGCCGCCGCCTCGATCGGGATGATGACTTCGCTCGCCAGGATCGTCGGCCCCAGGCGCTTTGATTTCATGCCGAACAGGCGCTCATTCCATAGATAGCCGGCCACGTGGCGCGGCGCCTCCTCGACCGGCCCGGCCTGGGCCAGGAAACGGACAAAGCGATCGTCGTCCTCGGCGTTGTCGAATTCCACGAGGACGCCGGCGGATTTCTTGAAGAGGTCCACCCGCATCACTTCGTTCGTGTCGTTCAGATGATTTTCATCCAGAAACCGGATGACATTGGGGTTGAGTTCCTGGCGGGCCCGGCCCTGCACAACGCGCTCGACGAAGGTGAAGGCCTCCGGATCGCCCCGGAAGTAGAGCAGGTGTGGATAGGACGCCCGGGGCGTCTCGCGCAGCTTGAGCGTGACCTCGACAATGATGCCGAACTCCCCCTCGCCGGAGACAAAGTACGTGAATTCGCGATCGGTGGGCTTGAGCTGCTTGATCTCCCCGCGGCCGGTGATGACCGTCATCGACACGATCTGCCTGGACAGGTGGCCGTATTTGAAGCTGTTGATGCCGCACCCGCCGGTCGAGACCCAGCCGCCCACCGTCGAGAACTTGCTCGACGGATAGGTGCGCAAACACAGGCCCTGTTTCTTCGCCGCGATGTCGATGTCGCTCCACCGGGCGCCCGCCTCGACGGTCACGGTCTTTTGCGTAACATCGAGCGCCAGAATATTCCGGAAGGGGGACAGATCGATGACGATGCCGGCCTTGGTCGGAATCACGCCGCCAAAACCCCAGGAGGCGGCGCCTCGCGTCACGACGGGGACCTTGTGGTCGTTGGCAAACTGCAGAACCTTTTTTATCTCGTCGGCGTTTCTGGGCTGGACGACAAAATCCGGCTGCGTCCGGAAAAACGTGCCGGTCATGATCGTCGGAACATCTCCGATGTCATGACTGTACATTTCCCGCTGCGCGGGTTTGTCGAGAACTCTCACGTCGCCTGCGATTTTTCTAAATTCTTCGGCCAGTTTCATGGGTTCTAGGTTTCTTCGTTTGCGAAAGAAAAGTGGGATCGTTGGATTCCGTTTCCTATTGATCACCATCACACATCCAGTCAGCCCCAACTTGGCCAACTGGGTAACCGGCCGGGGTGCAGCCGGTGGGATCAACGGGCTGGTGTTCGGTGTTCGAATTGCTGCCAACCAACGACCACGTTGGCGTCCGTTGGGTACGAAAAACCATCGCCTGGGGAGGGCATTTTAGGGCAATCCGAAAATTAGGGCTCATCTCGGAATGGTGAAGAGATGATTCAGGCCGGTGTCGGGCAAGGCAAATGCGCAAATATACCCGGCTCCATGCGGCCGCTTGAAAATTACGCGCGGTGCAGCCGAAAAATTTCGCGCGCGGTGTGGTGCCTGCGGCGCGCCACCGGTGTTTCCAAAGCGGGTCACCGGAGCGTTTTGTTCCCGTTTGGCGAACGACGCAAAACACCGCGCGCAATGCGACCGCCCTCATGCTACTTAACCGGATTAACCTTCTTTATTATTTGTATCCGGCTTGATTTCGCATTGTTGGCCCCGAGTGCGACCGGGAAATTTTGCACCCGCCGCGTCTGCTTGACCCGGCCCGACAACGGGCGGGCGATCGATTGTGACACATAGGGGGCCGTCTGGAGGCGAAGTACGGCTCAATACCGCGGACAGGATCGACGGCCCCCGGCTGCAGGCGGGCCTCCGGTGACCGGGCGAAAGAACCCTGCGGTCAACTTTGCGGGAAGAGCGAATGCACTCCCGCCACCGCCGGCCCAGCGGAACAGCTCGACTTTACCGGCCAGACTTTGATAGCCGTTAAGGCCCGATAGATCCTTATTTTCAGTCGAGTTTCCTCGTGCTCTCTTTTGTAGCGTCCCTTTTCTCCGCTACCCCACACCTTCACCTCAGCGCTCACGGACTGGCCGGACTTTCCGGCTGGTTTCCGCCCGGCTGGTGGGTGGGCGATGGTATGGGTGATTTGGGGCGGCTCGCGGCCTCCTCGCTGCTGGCGGGCATGTGGTGGAGCCGGCGGAAAACCACCCGGGAGCCACGGACCGACAGCCTCGGGCCCGAGGCGCTCGCCGCGCTCGCGAAATCGGGCCAGCTGGCCGTGGCGGTCACCGAGACGGACGGCCGGTTGCATTGGATGAGCAGCGGATTCGCGGGCATGGTCGGGGTCGCCGCCGGAGAGCTGGCCGGCAAGCCCCTCGAGAAGTTGGTGACCGAGCCGGAGGAATTGCGCCGGCATCTGCGTTCGCACGAGGCGTTCACCGTCTCGGTGTCTCTCGCGGGCCAGGACCGCCGGCTCGATCTTGAGGCCCAGCCTGTGCCGGGCGCGGACGGCGCCGCCGGTTCGTACGTCATCCTGGCGCATGACGTCACGGCCCAAAGAAAGTCCGAGGAGGAAATCCGCCACGCCTACGCCGCGCTGGAGGATCTGAACAACCAGCTCGAGACGGCCATCGCCCGCGCCAACGGGCTCGCCGTCGAGGCCGCCGTCACCGACCAGGCCAAGAGCGCGTTCCTCGCCACGATGAGCCATGAGATCCGCACCCCGCTCAACGGCGTGATCGGCATGACGCACATCCTCGAGAACTCCCCGCTCAACGACGAGCAACGCGAGTGTCTCCGCACGATCAAGGTCTCCGGCGCCGCCGTGCTCGCCGTGATCAACGACATCCTCGATTACTCCAAAATCGAATCCGGGCGGTTCGAACTCGAGAAGATCGAGTTCGATCTGGCCTCCTGTCTGGAGGAGACGGTCGATCTGGTGGCCCAGCGGGCCTTCGCCAAGAAACTGGAACTCGCCTTTGTGCTGCAGGACGGCGTGCCGCAGATCGTCGTGGGCGACCAGATCCGTCTGCGTCAGATTCTGCTCAACCTGGCCGGCAACGCGGTGAAGTTCACCGCCCAGGGCGAGATTGTCCTGGAGGCCCGGGTCGAGCAACGCACCGGCGACCGTTGCACGCTCCGCTTCAGCGTGCGTGACACCGGCATCGGCATCCCGAAGGAAAAACAGGAGCTGCTTTTCCAAAGCTATGCGCAGATGGACGCCTCCACCGCCCGGACCCACGGCGGCACCGGCCTCGGCCTCTCCATCAGCAAAAAACTCGCGGAGATGATGGGCGGGCGCATGTGGGTGGAAAGCGATGTCGGCCAGGGCAGCACGTTTTATTTTACGATCGAAACCCAGGCCATCGAGCTGGAGAAGGGCGCGGCCTTTGTCCCCCCCGAACTGGCCGGCAAGCGCCTGCTCGTCGTCGAAAGCAATGCCACCAACCAGAAGCTTCTCCGCCGCTATACCTCCGCGTGGGGGATGCAGCCGACGCTGGTCGGCGCGGCGGAAGAAGCGCTCGCGCTGCTGCACAACGGCGATGCCTTCGATCTCGTGCTGCTCGCCGAGGATCTGCCCGACGCCGACGGTTTCACCTGCGCACAGATCATGGCGGAGGAAAAATTCCCCGGCGGCCCCGTGGTGCTCTACAGCCGTCTCAGCGGCCGGACGAAGGGGCCTGGCGTCAATCTGGTTTTACAGAAGCCCGTCAAACCGGAGCCCCTGTTGCGCGCGCTGCGGCAGGTCTTGCGTCCGGCCGCCGACGCCGCCGACGCCTTCCCCAAGGGACCCAATCTGGCCGATACGGCGATGCGCATGCCGCTGCGCATCCTCATGGCCGAGGGCAACGACGTAAATCAGAAGGTCGCACAGATGATGCTCGCGCGCCTGGGCTATCAGGCGGACGTCGTGACCAACGGCGCCGAGGCGCTCGCCGCGATGCGCCAGACCACTTACGACGTCGTGCTGATGGAGACCCAGCTGGCGGTGATGGACGGCCTCGAGGTTACCCGCAAGATCCGCGCGGAGCGCGGGCCGGGTTGCCCGCCCTGGATCGTGGCCGTCACCACGGCGGCGTTCACCAGCGAACGCTCGGCCGCCTTCGCCGCCGGCCTGAACGATTTTCTCACCAAGCCGGTGATTTTCGACCAGCTGCAACAGGCCCTGGTCCGCGGCTTTCACGAAGTGCAGGCCACCCGCGCCGCCGGCAAAGGCCGATAGCCACGCCCGGTCAGACGTATTGGCGTCACCACGCCTTGGTCGGGAGGAATGCGGCCGCAGCTTGAAAATCAGTGTCTACCAGTATAATGCTGGCTTCTCGCGCGACTTTCAACCAAGTTGGTCCCATGGCCTTCCAGAAGCCATCCTCGAAAAATCTTACGCCGGAGAAGCTGGTCGCCGAGCTGCATCAACTTCCTCCCGTCGCCCGCGTTCTGGCGCGGTTGCAGCGATTGCTCTCCAATCCGGAATCCGGCATCGCCGACGTCGCCAGCCTGATCCGATTGGATGCGGCACTCGCGACGCGAATCATTCAGATCAGCAACAGCGTCTGGTTTGGCCGCGGCGAGTCCTGCCAGACGATCGAGGATGCCGTGAGCCGCGTGGGGTTTCGCGAAGTTTACCATTTGGTGGCCGTCATGGCTTCGGGTGCCATCGTCGCCGAACCGCTCGCGGCCTACGGACGCGACGCCATGACCCAGTGGCGTGAGTCAGTGGCGTGCGCGTTTGCGGCGGAGACGCTGGCCGCGCGTTTGGGCGAGGATACCTCGGTGGCGTACACCACCGGTCTGTTGCACGGGATCGGACGGCTCGCCATCGACCACCACCTCGTCACGACGGGCGACCTCCTCAAGCGGCTTTCCGACGAAGGCTTCCCACTCGACCATAGCGGAGCGGAGTTTGCCTTGCTGGGATTCAACCAGGCGGATGTAGGCGCCTACATGCTGGAGAAATGGGATCTGGCGCCGACCATCGTCGAGCCCATCCGCCACCAGTACGATCCCCTGGAGGCCGATGAACCGCACGACCGGATGGCGGCGTTGTTGTATGGAGCGCGCCTGCTGCGCACCATTGTCTGCCACCATCAACAGCCCGCCGCAACCGGCGACGAAGAAGAAATCTTTGGTTGCCTCCGTCTGAGCCGCGAAGCTGTGCTCGCCTCCCTGCCCGAGTTGCAGGACCAGCTCGTCCGGGTGCACCAGATGACGAAGCTGTGATAAGGAGTCTGGCGGTCGGGGTGCGAAGAATCGATGGCCATAAAAAGCCCGAAAAATCCTGCGTAGATGCTGTACCCAGCGTCGCGCCTATGGGCGCGCGGACGATTGTGGCTGAAGCCCCAACCCCTTTTTGCGATCTTTGTGGCTAATCGAATCGGCCTTTGGTGGCGGCTCCGCCGCCCCAGGTCCTCTGGGACGAGATCGATCTGCGGAATTTAGGTTTATCCCAAACCCGACAAACTCCTAAACCTGCAAGAATTCCGAAATCGTCTGGAGCCGGCTTTGCACCCGGTCGGCGACTTCCGCCAACGGGTCGGCCGAGCGCACGACGTGCGCATACCACCAGCGATGGTAGGCCGTAAGTTTCGTCTCGGCGAGGACGGCCCGCGAAAAATCCAACGACAAACCCAGCATTTCGGCTTGATGCGCGTAGGCGCCCGCCTGCGCCGGCTCGTGATACCAGCGAATGGGTTCGTAAATTTCGCGCGCGAAGCCCCAGTAATCGAGCGCCAGCGCCGACAGTTCCATGTGGGTGAATCCCGCCCTTTCGACCTCGAGCCGGAGCTGCTCGGGCATGCTCCGGAGCGGGATGACGGTTCCGGGACGCTGTGCGCAATGCCAGTCGATGAAGAACACCCCGATCATGTGCAACAAACCTGTGGTGTAGGCCGCCCAGTGGTCGCCCTCTTCCGCCAGGGCAAACTCTTCCATGAAGCACGCCGTCGCGATGGCCCGCTGCCAGACATCTTCCGCCGATTCCGCATAGACCTGGAACGGACCGCTAAAACCGCTGCGAAACGCCACCACTGTCGCGATCCGGTAAACTTCGGCAAAACCCAGGCACTGCACGGCCTCGATGACATTGTTCACCTCCACCTGCCGGTGGACCGCCGCCGATTTGCATGCTGCGATCAACCGGACCGTCAACGCCGGATCATGCCGGATGACGTCGATCACATCCTCCGGATTCATGTTTGGATCGCGCACCAATGCCGCCAGCTTCGGAATAATCCGAGGCGCGGCGGAAAGTCGGTGCAATTCGACCTCCAAGATATCGCGGGTCAACTCGTGGTCCATCGATGAACGGTCAAAATAAATAACCAGTGGCCTTTTATCGGCACATAACACCGCCGCGATTAATCCAAAGATGGAGTTATTTGCGATTAATGCGCCCCGCGCGCCACAAACACGATTTGCTTATGCCCTCTATTCCCAGTGGTGATGCGACGGCAACTGGAACGCATGACGGTGGCCTGGCGGGCAAGAGTGCCCGCGCTCCCGTGCGGACCAGCGTGGAACGGCAAGCCGTTCCGGGCTCCGCCGCGTAACCGCGGCGGCTACGACCGGTAAGCAGCCGCGCCGGTCACGGCGCGGGATTTACGGCAGGTCGGTCGCGCCCATCAGGTAGCGGTCGCATTCGCGGGCCGCGCCGCGACCTTCGTTGATCGCCCACACCACGAGGCTCTGGCCGCGACGGCAATCGCCGGCGGCAAAAACACCCGGCAGGTTGGTCGAGTACTTCTCGTGCTCGGCCTTGATGTTGCTGCGGGCATCGGTCTCGAGCTTGAGCTCCTGGAGCAGCGCCTGCTCCGGTCCGAGAAAGCCCATCGCCAGGAGCACGAGTTGCGCGGGGCGCGTCTGCTCGGTGCCGGGCTGTTCCTTCGGCACGAACTGGCCCTTCTCGTTTTTCTCCCACTTGATCTGGACGGTGATGAGCTGCTGCACACGGCCCGCCTGGTCGCCGATAAATTTCTTCACCGTGGTGAGATAGATGCGCGGATCGGCGCCGTACTTGGCGGCGGCCTCCTCCTGCCCGTAATCCATGCGATAGACCTTGGGCCATTCGGGCCAGGGATTGTCGGCCGCGCGCTCCATGGGCGGCTGGGGCAAAATCTCGATCTGCACGATGCTTTTGCAGCCCTGCCGGATCGCGGAGCCCACGCAATCGGTGCCGGTGTCGCCGCCGCCGATGACGACCACATCCTTGCCGCGGGCGTGGATCGGACTCTTGTCGGGCTGGCCGGCCAGCACCGCCTTGGTATTGGCCGTGAGGTATTCGATCGCGAAATGCACGCCCGGCAGATTACGGCCCTCGACGGGCAGGTCGCGCGGCTGCGTGGCGCCCGTGCAGAGCACGGTGGCGTTGTATTCCTTGAGGAAAATCTGCGGTTCGACGTTCTCGCCGACATCTGCGTTGCAGATGAACCGGATGCCCTCCTGGGACAGGAGTTCGATGCGGCGTGCCAGCACCTCCTGCTTGTCGAGCTTCATGTTCGGGATGCCGTACATGAGGAGCCCGCCGGGCCGGTCGGCCCGCTCGAAGACCGTCACCCAGTGACCGGCCTTGTTGAGCTGCGCGGCGGCGGCAAGTCCGGCGGGGCCGGAACCGATGACGGCAACCTTCTTGCCGGTGCGCACCCGCGGCGGTTCCGGCAGCACCCAGCCTTCGTCCCACCCCTTGTCGATGATGCTGCACTCGATGTTCTTGATCGTGACCGGCGGGTTGATGATGCCGAGCGTGCAGGAGCCCTCGCACGGCGCGGGGCAGACGCGACCGGTGAATTCGGGAAAATTATTGGTCTTGTGCAGGCGGGCGAGCGCCTCGCGCCAGAGGCCACGGTAAACCAGGTCGTTCCACTCGGGGATGAGGTTGTGGATCGGGCAGCCCGAGGCCATGCCGCTGATGAGCTTGCCGGTATGGCAGAACGGAATGCCGCAATCCATGCACCGCGCGCCCTGCGCCCGGAGCTTTTTCTGCTCCATGTGGTGGTGAAACTCGTTCCAGTCGCTCACGCGTTCCAGCGGCGGCCGGTCCACGGGCAGCTCCCGCAGATACTCGATGAATCCAGTTGGTTTGCCCATCGGGGGGATATTTGAGATTTGAAAATTGAGATTTGGAATTTCGGCCCGGAGGGCCGCTTCAGTTGCCGCCGACGCGCGAGAGGTCGCGGGCGTTTTCCTCGAAGGCGGCCATGATCGCCTCCTCGCCGGTGTGGCCCTGCTCATGGACGCGCGCGATGCAGGCCAGCATGCGCTGGTAATCCTTCGGCATGACTTTCACGAAGCGGGGCAATTTCTGCTCCCAGGCGTCGAGCACCTGCCGGGCGCGGACGCTGTTCGTGCAAGCGAAGTGCCGCTCGATCAGGGCGCGGACCGCGGCGGCCTCCGCCGGGTCGGTGATTTTTTCGAGGCCGACCATCTGCTGGTTCACGCGGCCGGCGAAATCGCCTTGCTCGTCGAGCACGTAGGCGATGCCGCCCGACATGCCCGCCGCGAAATTGCGCCCGGTGGCGCCGAGCACCACCACGCGACCGCCGGTCATGTACTCGCAACCGTGGTCGCCCACGGACTCGACCACGGCGTTGATGCCGCTGTTGCGGACGCAGAAGCGCTCTCCCGCCATGCCGCCGATGTAGGCCTCGCCGCTGGTGGCACCATAGAAGGCCACATTGCCAATGATGATGTTCTCCTCCGAGGCGAAGGTGCTGCCGGCGGGCGGACGCACGACGATCTTGCCGCCCGAAAGACCCTTGCCGACGTAGTCGTTGGCGTCGCCTTCAAGGGTGAACGACATGCCGCGAGGCATGAAGGCGCCGAAGCTCTGGCCGGCCGATCCCTGGAAGTTGAGACGGATGGTGTCCTCGGGCAGGCCCGCCGCGCCCCATTTCTTCGTGACCTCGCTGCCGGTGATGGTGCCGACGACGCGGTTGATGTTCCGGATCGGGAGCTCGGCCTCGACCTTCTCGCCGCGCTCGATGGCGGGCCGGCAGAGGTCGAGGAGCGCGGTCAGGTCGAGCGACTTGTCGAGGCCGTGGTCCTGTTTGACCTGGCAGAAGCGTCCGACCTCGGGCCCGGCGTCGGGTTGATAGAGAATATTGCTGAAGTCGATGCCCCGGGCCTTCCAGTGATCGACGGCCTGCCTGGGCTCGAGGCAATCGACGCGTCCGACCATCTCCTCGACGGTGCGGAAGCCGAGCTGGGCCATGATCTCGCGCAGCTCCGTCGCGATGAACTTCATGAAGTTGATCACGTGCTCCGGCTTGCCGGCGAATTTCTCGCGCAGGCGCGGATCCTGGGTGGCCACGCCGGCCGGGCAGGTGTTGAGATGGCAGACGCGCATCATGATACAGCCCGAGGCGACGAGCGGACCGGTGGCGAAACCGAACTCCTCGGCGCCGAGCAACGCGGCAATGGCGACGTCGCGGCCGGTCTTGAGCTGGCCGTCGGTTTCGACGGCGATGCGGTCGCGAAGATTGTTCAGCACGAGCGTCTGGTGCGTCTCGGCGAGACCAAGTTCCCAGGGCAGGCCGGCATGCTTGATCGAGGTCAGCGGCGAGGCGCCGGTGCCGCCGTCATGGCCGGAGATGAGGACGACGTCGGCGTGCGCCTTGGCGACGCCGGCGGCGATCGTGCCCACACCCACCTCGGCGACCAGCTTCACGCTGATGCGCGCGTCGCGGTTGGCGTTCTTGAGGTCGTGGATGAGCTCCGCGAGGTCCTCGATCGAGTAGATGTCGTGGTGCGGCGGTGGCGAGATGAGGCCGACGCCGGCGGTGGTGAGGCGGACCTTGGCGATCCAGGGATACACCTTGGTGCCGGGAAGCTGGCCGCCCTCGCCGGGCTTGGCGCCCTGCGCCATCTTGATCTGGAGCTCGCGGGCGTTGACGAGGTATTCGCTCGTGACGCCGAAGCGGCCCGAGGCAACCTGCTTGATGGCGCTGTTGCGCGAGTCGCCGTTGGCGAGCGCCTGGTAACGCGCCGGGTCTTCGCCGCCCTCGCCGGTGTTGCTCTTGCCGCCGATGCGGTTCATGGCGACGGCAAGATTCTCGTGCGCCTCCTTGCTGATGGAGCCATACGACATCGCCCCGGTCTTGAACCGCTTCATGATGCTCTCCACCGGCTCGACCTGGTCGAGCGGGATCGCGGTGGCGGCCTTGAATTCGAGCAGGCTGCGCAGCGTGCAGAGGCTCTTGGACTGGTCGTTGATCAGCTTCGCGTACTCCTTGAACACGGCGTAGCTGCCGGTGCGCACCGCCTTTTGCAGGCGATGGATGGTCTCGGGATTGAAGAGGTGGGCCTCGCCTTCGTCGCGCCACTGGTACTGGCCGCCGACGGGGAGCACGTTGCCGTCGACCGCCCGCTCCGGGTACGCCTGGTGGTGGCGCGCGAGCACTTCCTGCGCGATCACATCGAGCCCGACGCCGCCCACGCGGGAGGGCGTCCAGGTGAAATATTTGTCCACGATGTCCTGGCGGAGACCGACGGCTTCGAACACCTGCGCGCCGCGGTAGCTCTGGATGGAGGAGATGCCCATCTTGGACATCACCTTGATGACGCCTTTGGAGGCCGCCTTGACGATGTTCTTGCAGGCGGTCTTGTGGTCGACGTTGGGCAGCAGGCCGTCCTGGATCATCTCGTCGACCGTCTCGAAGGCGAGGTACGGGTTGACGGCGCTGCAACCGTAGCCGATGAGCAGCGAGAAGTGATGCACTTCGCGCGCCTCGCCGGTCTCGAGCACCATGCTGATGCGTGTGCGCAGACCTTCGCGGATGAGATAGTGGTGCAGGCCGGCGACGGCGAGCAGCGCGGGGACCGGCGCGTAATCCTGGGTCACGCCGCGGTCGCTGAGGAGGATGATGTTGACCTCCTCCTCCTCGATCATGCGCCGGGCCATGACGCAGAGCTCCTCGACCGACTTGGCGAGGCCCTTCTCGCCGCGCGTCACGCGGAACAGGATGGGCAGCACGCCGACCTTGAAGCCGGGCAGGTCGAGGCGGCGGATCTTCGCCATCTCCTCGTTGGTGAGGATCGGCCACTCCAGCTCCACGCGCCGGCACGCCGACGGTTGCGGATTCAGCAGGTTGCCCTCGGAGCCGAGCCGGGTTTCCGCCGAGATGATCAGATCCTCGCGGATGCTGTCGATGGGCGGGTTGGTGACCTGCGCGAAGAGCTGCTTGAAATAATCGTAGAGGATGCGGGGCTGGTTCGAGAGCACGGCCAAAGCCGCGTCGTTGCCCATCGAGCCGACGGCCTCGACGCCATCGCGCGCCATCGGCGTGAGGAGGATGCGCAGATCCTCGTAGGTGTAGCCAAACGCGATCTGCCGCTTGAGCAGGGTGCTGGCGTCGGGGACCGGCAGGTTGGGCGCGGCCGGCATGTCGTCAAGGTGGACGAGATGCTCGTTCAGCCAGAGGCGATAGGGGCGCTCGGCGGCAATCTTGCCCTTGATCTCCTCGTCGGCGACAATGCGACCCTCTTCCGTGTCGATGAGGAACATGCGGCCGGGCTGGAGGCGGCCCTTCTGCGCCACCTGGTCCGCCGGCACGTTGAGCACGCCGACCTCGGACGCCATGATCACGCGTTCGTCCTTCGTGACGTAGTAGCGCGAGGGGCGCAGGCCGTTGCGGTCGAGCACCGCGCCGATCTTCCGGCCGTCGGTGAACGCGATGGAGGCCGGGCCGTCCCACGGCTCGATCAGGCAGCTGTGATATTGGTAGAAGGCCCGTTTCTCGTCCGCCATCGTCTGGTGGTTGGACCACGGCTCGGGAATCAGCATCATCATCGCGTGCGGCAGCGAACGGCCGGCGAGCACGAGCAGTTCGAGCGTGTTGTCGAACATCGCCGAGTCGCTGCCGTTGGGATCGATGATGGGATAAACCTTCTTAATGTCGTCGCCGAACAGGTCCGACTCGAAGAGTGCGCCGCGGGCATGCATCCAATTGATGTTGCCGCGCAGCGTGTTGATCTCGCCGTTGTGCGCCATGTAGCGGTACGGGTGGGCGCGCTCCCAGCTCGGAAAGGTGTTGGTGCTGAAACGCGAATGGACGAGCGCCAGCGCCGTCTCCATCGCCGGATCGACCAGATCGGGAAAATATTCCGGCAGCTGCTCGGTCAGGAGCATGCCCTTGTACACGATGGTCCGGGCCGAGAGGCTGGGCAGATACCAGTACTCGCCGCCGTCGAGGCCCGCCGCGCGGATCTCGCTGTAGGCCCGCTTGCGGATGACGTAGAGCTTGCGTTCGAAGGCAAGATCGTCGGTGAGGTTTTTATGGCGCCCGATGAAGACCTGCCGGATGAACGGTTCGCAGGAGCGCGCGGTGTCGCCCAGTGAAGCGCTGTTGGCGGGCACGGTCCGCCAGCCGAGGAAGCTCTGCCCCTCGGACTGCACGATCTGCTCGAAACGCTCCTCCAGCCGGCGGCGATGCGTCGGATTGCGTGGCAGGAAAACCAGGCCGCAGCCGTATTCGAGGGGACCGGGCAGGGCGATGCGGCCCTTTTTGCACACTTCCAGCAGGAAGGCATGCGGCATCTGCAGGAGGACGCCGGCGCCGTCGCCGGTGTTGGCCTCGCTGCCGCTGGCGCCGCGATGGTCGAGATTCTTCAGCACCTGGATCGCCTGCTGCAGGATCTGGTGCGATTTCCGACCCTTGATATCCACGACAAAGCCGACACCGCAGGCGTCGTGTTCGAACCAGGGATCGTACAATCCCTGCTTGGGCGGCAGCCCCAGCTGTCGGGGCTGCGGATCGCGAGCCTGGTTGCGTCTGCGGTGAGGATCTGGATGCTGCGCTTTGTTCACAATCGTGCCTGGTAAAAGGTTGTTTATCGTGGAGGGTCGCCCGGCCGGGTGGCGGCCAGTGCCGGGACCCATGTGGGGGTCGGCCAAAGGCCGGGTTTTAGAAGAAGCGGACCGTTTTCGTCGCCATCTTGGCGGCAGCTTCGTCGGTGCAACCGCTGTTGGTCGGCACGTCGGAAGAAATTTCGTTGGGCTCCACGAGATGGTTGCTGAGCAGGTAGTTCTCGACTTCCTCCCCTGACACGTCCGCGAGCATTACGCCATCGATTTCCACGCATGGCGACATGCCCTGGCCGGATTTGCGCACCATCTCATCGTAGTTGTTCCGGTCGTTGAAGATATCGATATCCTCATAGGCCAGATCGTATTTGCGCATGATGGCCCGGACACCGTTGGACCAGCCACAGTGTGGTTTGAGATAGGCGCGAATAGTCATGCGTGAACGTGTGCGTAGACAAAAACGGCGCAAGATAAAGGTTCGGATTTCGATCCGGCAAGAGGAAGTTGGGCGGATTCACCACGGCAAAAGCAAGTCTTATGCCCCAAGGGCGCCCAGCTAAGCGGGCCTGCTTGCCGTCCTGTTCCCTCGCTTATAGTTGCCCTGGTTCAGCCACCGTCACGCCGGTTATGACACTTTCGCCCCGGTCCCTGCCTTCCTCCCCGCTTGCCTTTTTGTGCCGCCCGCCGTGTGTTCCGTGACTTCACCACCATGAACGATGCGGAGCATATCGCGCCTCTGCTGCGCCCCGAGCCCGGCGAGGTCGGCCTCGTCGAGCCGCGCGATTTTCACTATGCCGCGCCGTTCACGTTCGAAAGCGGACAGGTGCTGCCCGGTTTCACCCTGCGCTACGAAACGTTCGGCCACCTCAATGCCGCGCGCGACAACACCATCCTGATCCTGCATGCGCTCAGCGGCGACCACCATTGTGCCGGCATTCATTCGCTCGCCGACCGCAAGCCCGGCTGGTGGAACAATCTCATCGGCCCCGGCAAGGCGGTCGACACCAACCAATATTTCGTGCTGTGCGCCAATGTCCTCGGCGGCTGCCAGGGCAGCAGCGGCCCGTCGTCGCTCAATCCCGAAACCGGCCGGCCCTACGGCATCACGTTTCCGTTTGTGACGGTGCGCGACATGGTGCGCGCGCAGAAACTCCTTTGCGATCACCTCGGGCTCGCCTGTCTGCATGGCGTGCTCGGCGGCTCGATGGGCGGGATGCAGGTGCTGCAATGGGGCATCGAATATCCCGGTTTTGTGCGCCGCCTGCTCCCGATGGCCACCACCGCCCGCGAGAGCGCCCAGGGCATCGCCTTCAACGAGGTGGGCCGCCAGGCGATCATGCAGGATCCCGAGTGGCACCACGGGGACTACCCCAGGGGCGGCGGACCGCGCGTCGGCCTCGCCGTGGCCCGCATGATGGCCCATATCACCTATCTGAGCGACGCCAGCATGGACCGCAAATTCGGTCGCCGGAAAAAAGATACGGCCGACAGCGCCGCCTACACCTTCGACGTACAGTTCGAGGTCGAGAGCTACCTGCGCCACCAGGGCGAGAGCTTCATCAATCGCTTCGACGCCAACTCGTACCTCTACATCACCCGCGCCATCGATCATTTCGACCTGACCGCCGCGTACGGCTCGCTCGAGCAGGCCTTCGCCCCGGTCCAGGCCGAATCGCTCGTGCTCGGGTTCGACAGCGACTGGCTGTTCCCGCCCGAGCAGAACCGCCAGATCGCGCTCGCCCTCCTGCGCGCCGGCAAGCGCGCCACCTATGCGCAGCTCCCCACCGATCTCGGCCACGACTCGTTCCTGATCGAGTCGCCGCTGCTCTACGACCTCGTGCGCGATTTCCTCGAGCGCGGCCACGACTGACCCGGCCACCACCATGAGCAAACTCGCCGTCAAACGCACCGTCGACATGCAGATCATCGGCGACTGGGTCGAACCCCGCTCGCGCGTGCTCGACCTGGGCTGCGGCCGCGGCGTGTTGCTGGACTACCTCGGGCAGACGAAGGAGGTCTTCGGCGTGGGCGTGGACCTCGAGTTCGAAAAGGTCGCCGCCTGCGTGCACCGCGGTGTCACCGCCTACCAGGGCGACATGCTGGAGTTCATGCGCGCCTTCCCCGCGGGGTTTTTCGACCGCGTGATCTGCTCCCGCACGCTGGAGGAGCTGCAGGATCCCGCGGCCATCATCGCCGAGGCGCTCCGCGTCGGCCGCGCCCTCGCGGTCGGTTTTGTGAACCACGGTTTCTGGAAAAATCGCCTCGCCGTGCTCGCCCACGGCCGCAAGCCGAAGAACGCCGTTTACACCACCGAATGGTTCGAGAGCCGCCCGGCCAATCCGGTTTCGATTTCCGACTTCGAGCATTTCTGCGCGGCCAAAAACCTGCGCATCGCCCGGCGTTCCCATTTGCGTGGCGACTGGAAGACCCCCTGCGCCTTCGCGCCCAATCTTTTCGCCGGCTACGCGCTCTACGAGCTGACGAAGTGAGGCCGAATCCGATCGGTCAGTAGCGCAGCCGCGAGCGCCAGCGAGTGGACCTCTGCATCTCCCCCATGCATTATCCATCCGCGGAGTCTTGTTTTCCGAACACAATTTTCGCCCCAGAGGGCACAGAGTTCGCCGGAGGGCGCGGAGGCAGACGCATTCCTCGGTGAACTCGACCAGAGTCTCTGTGCGCGCTGTGTCTCAACTCCGGCGCCTTGGTTGCGGCTAAAACGCCGTGTTGGCACTGCGCCCGACGTAGGGTGACGAAGGCGGATGCCGCCACAAAAAAACCACGGCGTTCATCGCGCCGTGGTTCGTAGTATGCCCCAAGTTTTTCGCGGTCCGCCGCGAAAAACTCAGAAGTGATAATTTACCCCGATCCCGTAGCTCATGTCCTTTTCGTTGTCGATCGAGACCGTGAAGTTGGTGCTCCACTCCTTGGAGATACGGTAGTTGGTTTTTACCCCGTAGTTCCAGTCGTGGGCGCCGGCGATCCTGGGCGCCTCCGCGTAGTTCACGAACGGCGCCACGGCGACGGACGGGCCCACGGGAAACTCGACGCCCGTGGTGAAGGCATAGGCATACGAGTGCTGCTTGACCGAACCGTTGTTGACCCAGGTCCAGCCGCCGCTCCCCATGAGGAAGGGCTTGCCCCAGCCCTGATCCAGGTAGCCGGTCAGATTGAGGCTCGCGGTGTTGCCCTGGTACGACACTCCGGCCTGGGTGGCGCGGAGATAATCATAGCTCACGCCCAGATCGAGGCCGGTCGTCAACGCCTGGTTGAAGGTCAGACCGTAATCGCGGGCGAGTTTCGGCAGCCCCTTGTCGTAATGCACGTAGGTGAACTCGGTGCCGACGTAATTCTGGCCGAGCAAACTGCCACTCAAGCTGGCGGTCGCCGGCATGCTTTGCGCAGACGCAGACGCCACCAGGCCCAACGAGGCTGCGGTGACGAGAATGAGATTTTTCAAGTTAATATTCTGTTTGATCATGAGGTTTGTAGTTAGGATGCCCACCGGCGGTGAAGCCGAGGAGCGGTGGGTTTGATCGCGACTTCACCCAAGAGTTCCCCCCGGATTTTTGCCATTAGCGCCCGAGACCTTGATTATCAGCCGGCTTTACACCACGCTACGACGCCCGCCGCGACAACGGGAGTTGATTGCCGACGGTTCATGTGCGCTACTTGCCACATGCCCTTAGGTCTTCGTCTGCTCTTTTGGGTTTCGGCGCTGAGCGCGGCCTGCTGTGCGGCGGTTCACGTGCTGTCCTTTGCCGGCGTGGCGTTTTCTCCCGTGATCTTCCTTGTGCTGCTGCTTTTCGTGGCCCTGCTCTTCGTGGTCTGGCCGCTGGTCATCTGGCAGTGGCGCCGCACCCCGCGCCACAACTTCGTCTCGGAAGTCTTCGGTAATATTCCGCGGTGGATGAAATATCTGGCCGGCGCGCTGCTCGTCTATGCCTTCGCCAATTTTTATGTCTGCCGCGCGCTCAACGACTGGGGCGAACCCGCCCGGCTCCACGACGGGCGCCTCGTGCTGCAGACCAGGACCAGCCTCGTGCGCGTGGTGTCTCCGGAGGAATTTCGCACCGCGCAAGCCGTGCAGGTGCGCCTTCTCTCCGGTCACCTCCTGGTTTTTTTCGGCCTCGCAGTGATTGTGGTCCGCGGCCTCTGGATCAAAAACGGCCCCGCGATGGCCGACGCCAAAGTGTAGCGCGCCGCCGGCCATGCCCGGCAAAAAAAGGTTTACCCCCCAAGTCGGAACCATGCGACTAAACCGCGAAAAGGCGCGAAGGAACGCGAATATCTGATTTTTACAGGAGCCCGCAGAGTGGCAGGCGCTCCGCCGGTGAAATTCCGCGGTCCCCGGCCCGATCCTCACCGCGGTCCGAACGCCTCCGCCTGCTCGGCGAGGCGCTTTTCGAGGCTGCCGCACACCAGTTCGCACAACTGGAAGATTGAGGGGTCCGCGATCGCATAAAAAACCTGCAGGCCGTCCTTGCGGCGCTTGAGCAGATGGGCCTCGGTGAGTGTCTGCAGGTGCCGGGAGATGTTGGCCTGGGTACCGCCGGTCAGCTCGACCAGCGCGGTCACGTTCTGCTCGCCGTCGAACAGCGCCTGCAGCAGGCGCAGCCGCATCGGCTCGGCCAGCACGGCGAAACGCCGCGCCACCAGTTCCAGCGCTCCCTCGGGCATCGGGCGGTGCTTTTTCATGACGGGGCAGAAATTTGCAATAGGGCTTGACATGTTTTCAATCTTTAACCTATATACGCATATAGTCATTCATTAGTCAAGCCTTTCTCCTCCCATGAAAACCGAATCCTACATCCGCCTCCTCGCCGGCACCATGGTCCTCCTCAGCGTCGCGCTGGCTCATTTCGTCAATCCGTGGTGGCTGCTCCTCGCCGTGTTCGTCGGCTGCAACCTGATCCAGTCCGTTTTCACCGGCTTCTGCCCGGCGGAAATCTTCCTCCACAAGCTCGGCCTCGGCGACGGCGCCTGTTGTGCGAAGCCGGCCGGGAAGCCGTAACCATGCACCACCCCGCCATCCGTTTCCTTTTCGCCGTCGCCATTGGCGCCGGCCTCGGCGCACTGCTCGGCTATTTCGGCCAGTGCAGCTCCGGTACGTGTCCCTTGACCTCCACGTGGTGGCGCGGCGCGCTCTACGGCGGCTGCCTCGGCCTGCTATTCGCACCCGGCGCCCGCGCCTCCTAGATTCCCCATGCACCGCCCTCCCCTTCCTGCCGCAGCGCCCGGCCAGCCAATCCAGTTTGTTACGTATTACGTATCAAACTTTGTCTGGGCGCGCCGCGGCGCCACCACGTCGCTCGTCACATTTTACGTGGGTAAAGTCTTCCGCGTCGCCGTTCTCGCCCTGGCGTTTGTTACGTATTACGTCACAAATTTACCGGCGGCGTACGGGGCGGAGCCCTGGA
>DATJPQ010000117.1:0-4508 GCA_035506315.1 Opitutaceae bacterium | reverse complement strand
CAGCCCTATTGCCCCGGATTCGCTCGCCGGCACGGTTAACCTCGTGACCCGCCGGCCCACGCAAACCGGCGCAGAGATCGATGTGAGCGCAGGCGACGACGGCTTCGAGCGCGCGGCGGTCTATGCTGCGAGCACGTTTCCGGGTGGAGCCATCGCGGTCAACGGCACGCTGCAACAGCACGACAGCGTCGACGGAGTGGGCTACGGGATATCCCAGTATACGGGCTACAACCGAAAACTTGCGGGCGTCGGCCTGTTCCTCGACAATGTCGGCGGCTTCAAGCTCAAGGCGCGTTACGACCACATCGACGAGAAACGCATGGGCGGCCCGCTCGGCGACGACTATGATGCCGTGCGCGCCGACACCTCTGGCAATCCGTTCGATTTCAGCAAAGGCCCGCACGGCTCGCCCAGTCCGGACAGTTGGGTCAATCCCTCCGATGGCACCCTGGTCGATCCCTATGACGATGGGCGTTTCGGGTTGGCCCAGATCATCTTTACCAAACGCGATCAGATGGTCGGCACGGCTGAGCAGCAGATCGGCGACACGCACCTTCGCCTGGCCGCAGGCTACGCCAAGCACAGACAGGATAGCTGGTATGGCGGCGACGCGGACTACTTCGGCCGGCAAAAACAATACTACCTCGAAGCAAGCGCACAGCTGAGGCTCGGATCTGCGCTCGTTACCGCCGGCTTGAACTATCGATTCGAGGACCTGCACAGCCGCTCCGTCAGCGAGGATCCATCCTCTGCGACCTACGGCATCCAACAGGTCGACGCCGATACCTACACCTATCGCACCCCGGCGGTGTTTGTGCAGGGCTATCAAACGTTCTTTGAGCAGAGGCTCGAAGCCAATGCCAGCTTGCGCTACGATCACAACAATGTCTACGGGGACATCACGACCCCGCGTCTGGACCTGCTGTGGCACCATTCCGACCGCCTCTCCAGCCGATTGGCCGCGGGCCAGGGTTTCCGCATGCCGACGTCGTTCTTCGAACTGGAGCACGCGATACTTTCCGCGCCGGCGGTCGATCGCTCTGGGGCGAAGGCCGAGAAATCCGACAACCTCTCCTACGCGCTCAACTACGCCAACGAGCGGTTCGCAGTCACGGCCTCCCTCAATCACACCCGCATCAAGAACATGGCGTTGTTCATCGACGACACGGCCAGCTCCGGAGATTTCCTCCTGCGCCCTGCTCCCAGCGATTATACGATCGACAACGCCGACATTGTCGGCACGTGGCAGGCCACGCCGAGGGACACCGTCACGGCCGGTTTTGAACGCTATCAATACCGATTCAACACCGTGGATTTCCAGGGAAGCCTGTTTGCGCGACCGGACTGGCGCGCGATATTCTCCGTGGATCACGACGCCGGGCCCTGGGACGTCAATGTTCGCGCGACACTCACCGGGCCGCAGGATCTGGCCAAGTTCTACGATTACGCGGACACCCAGCGATACAACCTGGACGGCACGCCGAAGCCCGACTGGAGCCCGATCTTCTGGGTCGTCGATTTCCGAGTATCCTATCAGTGGAGCCGATACTTCTCCACCTACCTAGCCGTGAACAACGTTTTCGACTACCAGCAGGCGAAGAAGGACAGTTTTCTCTGGCTCGATGGCGACGGCAATCTCGACGTGACACATATCTGGGGGCCCAACATCGGTCGCACGTTCGTGTTGGGAGGAAAACTCACCTTCTAGCATCGCGCCCGTTGACACCAACGATCAGAGTCCTTTCGCGATGGGGGCGGTCGGCCCGGCTGGCCGGCGTCGCCTGTGCCGCCGTCCTCTGGGTGCGGGCGGCGGATCGCGGCGCCTGGGATTTCACCCTGCCGACGCTGGCAGGCGACCGCTTTGTGCGCGCATCCCGGCTGGCCGGGCCCGTGCTGGTCAATTTCTGGGGAAGTCAATGCCCTCCGTGCATCGAGGAACTGCCCCGCTTGCAGGCTTTTGCCGGTGACCACCGGAATTGGACCGTGCTGCTTGTCTGCACCGATCCGCCGCAGGAGGCGCGCGTCTTTCTCGATCGGCACCACATCACCCTCATTGCGCTCCGGGCGGGCACCAACGTTATCGGGTTGCTGCGGGCCGCCGGTGATGCCCGCGGGGCACTTCCGTTCACCGTGTTGCTGCAGGATGGCCGCGTCGTCCGCACGTACCAGGGCGCCCTTTCCACCGGCGACCTGGCAGGTCTTGCCGGACCGGAGAAAACTGGCAAGCCCCCGCCCTGAAGTTTCACCCCATTTTCTCGCAACGGAAGGAGGCCAACATGCGATTCGGCCGTCGACGGATTCCGCCGTCCGCTGGACGCCCCCGTCCGTGTTCTTCACCCGCACGACATCAAGGCGATCGATCACGGGATCGAGCCTCTCAGCGGAATCTCCTTCGGGCGATCGTCATGCTTGTCGCGATGTTCGCCGCCAAGCTTGCCGGCGAGCCTCCTCCAGCCGATGAGGTGCGACTCGCCGGCCTGATCGCAGAGCCAATGGCCGGGGATTGGCGCGGACTGGCGCGTTTTGATGGGATACTCACGCGTCAGGAATTCGAGAGCCGCATGGACCGGATATTCGATCCCTGGGGCGGACTTCGGGACTATTTGCGATTGGGGCGCGACAGTGTCGCCATCTACGCATCGGCGCGGGACCGTCGAGAGCCGCTGGTGGTGATTCGTTTCGCCCAGAGGTCGCGGGGCGTGCGCGCGCCACCGGAGGCTTATCGAAACCCAGGGGCGACGGATCCGCCCGTTGCGACAGACCGGCCTTTGGCCGGGCTCCGGGTCGTGATCGAGCCTGCGGACATCGGCGGCGCATGGGCCGCGATGGAAGACCGCTCGGTTGATTTTCCCGGCTATGGCCGCGTCAACGAAGGTGATCTCAATCTCAAGGTGGCGCTGATTCTTCGGAGTCGGCTGGTGCAACTCGGGGCCGACGTGTATCTGGTTCGCGACCGCCCCGAGCCGATCCTGCCGATCGCCCGCGACCATCTCTTGGCCGTCGCCGAGCGCCTATTGCGCGATCATCCCGATTTGCTGCCTGGTTCCATGCAAAGTCTGGCCGCTGGTCTGCGGCCGGGGGATTCCTCCCGATTGCGTTTCACCGCGGGCTTGCTGCTCACCAAAACGCTGGAAACCCGGGCCCGGACCGCCCAGGTGCGACGGTCATTCCATCCCGACATCACGATCGTCCTCCAGCATGACGCAACGCCGGGCAGTGCGGACGGACGCCTCACGCCGACGAACCGGAACATCTTCTTCGTCGAGGGTGCCTACCTGCCATCGGAGCTGCAGGATCCGTGGCAGCGTTTCCGCCTCCTGAGCAAGCTCCTCGGCAATGTCACTCCGACCGAAACTACGGTCGCTGTCGCCATCGCGGCCCGGTTCCGGGCGGTGACGGGGTTTCCTCCCGTGCTCTATGGCGACTCGGCGACGACCCGGCTGGTGGCGCCCGACAACCCTTACGTCGTCGCCCGCAATCTCGATTTCAACCGGGAGCATGACGGCCCCGTTGTCGTCACCGAGCCCTACTTCATGAATCAGCCTGTGACGCTGGCCCGCCTCGTCGCCGGCGATTATCCCGGCCTGCGCGATCTTGCCGGCCATCCGCGCCCCAGCATTTTCCGAGAATACGCGGATTGTGTCGCCGCGGGTCTGGTCGACGCGTACGCGTCGCATTCAATCGGGCGCTGATCACGCCGGAGCCGCGGCACGAACATCGCACTCACCGTCGCCTCGGTTCGTCAAAACGCCGCGAGCCGGATGGCTCCGTAGATCACGGCCCTCCCGAGGACGGTGGTGCAGGGTGTGTAGTGCCTCTGGCAACGTCCCAAAGCAAGAACGTCGCGGGAAGCGCAGCCAGTGAGAAGTTTCCGCGATCGTAACTCACGGAACTTTGCGTTGGGTCGCCCGATGTATAGCTTGTCGCTCATGAATCTTCCCAAGCAGGCTCGCCGAGGCCTGCTGCTTGCATTCAGTTTCCTGCCGCTCATTGCCGGGGCAGTGGGGTCGCTGGTCTCGGGTCCCATGCTCGGCTATGCGGCCCATCGCGAGGTCCTGGTGTGGCTCGAGGTCAAGGGCGCAAAACAGGTGACGCTCGAGTACTGGCTGGCCGGTCACCCTGAGGCGGCGCAAAAGCTCGCCCGTGCGGATCCGCCGGTCACGCCGGCCGGCGGTCAGATCGTGAAGTTCCGTCCCGGCCTGCTCGAGATGGGTGCCGCCTACGAATACGCGATCGACATCGACGGCGTCCGCCAAAGCTTCGCCTATCCGCTTCGGTTCAAGACCCATCCCCTCTGGGAATGGCGGACGCCACCACCAGATTTCAGCTTCATCTTTGGGTCCTGCGCCTATCTCAATGAAGCGGCCTATGACCGCCCGGGTCCGCCCTACGGCAAAGGCACCGAGATCTTCCGTCACATGGCGGACAGTGGCGCCGACTTCATGATCTGGGGCGGAGACGACTGGTATTACCGCGAGCCCGACTTCGATTCAGCCAGCGGCCTATGG
>DATJPQ010000116.1:0-3696 GCA_035506315.1 Opitutaceae bacterium | reverse complement strand
CGCGGGGAGCACGAGAAAATCGAAGGTGAGAAAATAGCTGGTGAGCGTGTGGCGGATGAATCGGCGGCGGACCTCGGCGGCGATAGATTCGCTTTCGGACCAATGCCGGCCACGGTCGAACCGCTGCCAGACAGCCGGGCTGTACTCCGCCCGATGGGGGTCGAGCCAGGCGGCATGCGCGTGAGCAGCCTCGGTGCTCGTAAGCACGAGGTACGCCAACGCCCCCTCCGCAAAGGCATCGGTCAATTGTGCGCTGGTCGCGTGGTCCGCAGGCGCGGCCAGCCGGGCGGAGGCCTGACGGCAGGCCACCGCCACCTCGGGGTCGAGTTCGCCGAATTCCAGATAACATCCCCGCGGCTCGCGCCGGCTGGTGCCGAGTCCGAGCAACGCGCCGTTGACGGCCAGCAGATCGGCCGGGGTGCGCGTCAGCCACCCGGCGGTGTCGCAACTTCGCGCGAGCGGAAACGCGTCGGCGATCCAGGCGTGACCCGGGGTCATACGGAATCCGTACAGGCCGCAAAAGGCCGCCGGCGTGCGCACGGACCCGCCCGTGTCGGTGCCGATGGCAAACGGCACGATGCCGGCGGCAACCACCGCGGCCGAGCCGCTGCTCGATCCTCCGGTCGTGCGGCCGGGGAAATGCGGGTGTTCGCAGTCGCCAAAATGCGGATTCTCGCCGGTGATGCCGTAGGCGAATTCGTGCAGGTGGGTCTTGCCGGCGCAGACGGCGCCGGCGGCGCGCAACGCCTGCACCAGGGCCGCGTCGTGCGTTGGCATGGGCCGCACGTCGGCCAGAAAGGACGAACCGGCGCGGGTCGGGTACCCGGCCAGGTCGAACAAGTCCTTCAAAAAGTACGGTACTCCCGCGAGCGGTGCGTCGGCCCGGGCTGCGGCGAAGGCGGCGGCGAGCGGCGTTTCGTCCACCACGGCGGCGAGGCAGGCGCGTTGTTGTGCCGGTGGCAGCAAGACCGCCACGCGGCGGTGCACCTCGCGCGCGGCGCCGGCGGGATCGCGGTGCGCAAGGGCCTGCCAGTCGGCCCCGGAGAGTGGAGGGAGCGTCGTCACGCCGCCAATATCGCTACGCGCTCGCGTTGGCGCAACTTTTGGTTTCGCTCGGTGAATTCGCATGGCTGCACGGCGTCACTTTTTCTGGCTGCTCCTTGGCGCGCTCGCGGGACTCGTCGCGTGTTCCCGGCCGGCCGCGCCGCAGGGCAAGGGCGTGTCGCCTCCCGCCGGACTCCGCCATGTACGTCTGCAGACTGACTGGTTTCCCCAGGCCGAGCACGGCGGCTTCTATCAGGCGCTGGCGAAAGGTTTTTACCGGGAGGCCGGCCTGGACGTCGAACTGCTGCCGGGCGGTCCCGGTGCCAACATCAAGCCGAAGATCGTCGGCGGCGATGCCGAGTTCGCGATGAACCCGAGCACCGACGTGATCGTGGCCGCGAGCCGCGGCCTGCCGTTGCTCATCGTGGGCGTGGTGCTCCAGCACGATCACCAGGCCCTGTTGTTGCACGCCGACGACCCGGTCGACTCCTTCCGGCAGCTCGAGGGCCGGACGATCATCGCTTCGCCTACGCTCGTCTGGATTCAATTGCTCCAGAAAAAATACGGCATCCATTTCAACCTGGCGCCGCTGCCGTACGGATTGGCCGCCTTCCTGGCGGATCCGACCGCCATCCAGCAGTGTGTCGTCACCAACGAGCCCTACCTCGCGCAGCAGCAGGGGGTGCGCGTGAAGACACTGCCGATCGCCGAATCCGGCTACGACGCCTATCACGTGATCTTTTGCCGTCGCGATTTCGCCCTTGCCCATCCCGGGGTGACGCGGGCTTTTGTCGCCGCCTCCGTGCGGGGCTGGCGCGACTATATCGAGGGCGACCCGGCGCCGGCGCACCGGCTCATCCTGGCCCGCAACGCCCGAATGACCCCCGAGTTTCTCGCCTATTCCCGGAGCGAGCTCATCCTGCGCCGTCTCGTGGCGGGCGATCCGGCAAAAGGCGAGGGGATCGGCCGGCTTTCGCTGACGCGCCTCGGCGAGGCGATCGACCTGCTGTGGGAGTTGAAGATCATCGACGCGCCCCTGCCGGTCCGGACGGTGGCGACGAAAGACTTCTTGCCGCCGGAATCGCCGCCGTAGCAAATACCGCCTGACGGCCCGCCCACCGCGCATCAAATCCGCCTCCCCATGACTCCCGAAGCCCGCCTGGCCGAACTTGGCCTGCAACTCCCTCCGCCGCCCGGCGCCGTCGGCAGCTACGTGCCCACCGTGCGCTCCGGCAACCTGCTCTTCTGCGCCGGGACGATCTGTCTGGTCAACGGCCGGATGACGCATACCGGACCGGTCGGCGGGGAGCAGACGGTGGAGACCGCGTATCGCGCCGCCGAAGTCTGCGCCCTCAACACCCTGGCCAGCATCAAGGCCGCGGCCGGCTCGCTCGAGCAGGTGGCGCGGATTGTTTTCGTGAGCGGCTTCGTCAACGCCGTCGCCGGCTTTGCCGACAGTCCGGCGGTGATCAACGGAGCGAGCGACCTGTTTGTGCGGGTCTTCGGCGATGCCGGCAAACATGCGCGCGCCGCCGTGGCCGTCGCCGGTTTGCCCCGCAACTCGACCGTCGAGATCCAGGTGGTCGTGGAGTTGAAAATTTAGACGTTTCCCAAGCTCAATTCTGTTCAAGGCACGGGCCGTTCGTGCCGATGAAATCAAACCGATTCTCGATCTATGAAAAAATCCCTCGTTGTCCTGTTTTTGATCGTTGGCGCGGCAGCCTATGCCCAGCCCTACCAGATTGCCGTCATTCCGAAAGGCACCTCCAACGATTACTGGAAGGTCGTCCATGCCGGCGCGTTGAAGGCCGTGCAGGAACTGAAGGGCGAAGGCGTGGAGGTCAACCTGCTCTGGGAAGGCCCGGCGACCGAGGATCTGGTCGATCGCCAGCAGCAAATTGTGCGGGAAATGACCGCCAAGCATGTCAGCGGCATCGCGATCTCGCCGGGCGATGTCCGCGCCCTGGTTGCACCCGTTGAGGCGGCCGTCCAGGCCGGCATCCCGGTGGTCGTCATCGACTCGGGGCTGCAATCCGTGAAACAGCTCAGCTTTGTCGCCACCGATAATTACAAGGGTGGAGTCCTCGGCGCCCGCCGTCTCGGCACCGTGCTCGAAGGCAAGGGGAAGGTGATCCTCTACCGCTCCCGCAAGGGCGCCGCCGGCACCGAGGCGCGCGAAACCGGCTTCCTCGACGCGATGAAAAATCAATATCCCGGCATCCAGGTGATCAGCTCCGATCAATATGCCGGCGGCACCTACGAAAGCGCGGAGAAGAATGCGACCGAGCTGCTCAAACGTCTGGGGCAGGAGGCCACCGGCGTTTTTGCCTCCAACGAAACCGCCGCGATCGGGATGCTCGTCGCCTTGCGTACGGAGGGCCTCGCCAAAAAGATCAAGTTCGTCGGCTTCGATGCAAGTCCCCGTACCCTCGAGGCGCTCAAGTCCGGAGAAATGCAGGGCTTTGTCGTGCAGGACCCGATCAAGATGGGCTACCTTGGAGTGAAGCTCCTGGTCGACCATCTGAAGGGCCGGAGTGTGGAGCGGGAGGTCGATACCGGCTGTGTGATGGTCACCCTGGATAATCTCGAGAAGCCGGCCATCGCCGACCTGGTTAATCCGCCGGTCGACAAGTATCTCAAATAAACCCGGTG
>DATJPQ010000115.1:0-14389 GCA_035506315.1 Opitutaceae bacterium | reverse complement strand
CGCTCTACATATTCCCGGTCGGTGAGGTCCATGATGGGTAAGGCAGCGAGATTGCTTCGTCACCCTATAGTGACAAACGCGGCGGTTTTGCGACAAAGCATCCGGCGGCGGGTGTGGTTTGATGGTAGGTCGGGGTTTACCCCCGACGGGTTTTCCGCATGTCGGGCGTGAAGCCCGACCTGCCACGGCGGCGGCCAACGTCAGCCCGGGCGCTCGTTCGCGCCAGAGAGTTTTGTGTGGCTCCAGCTCCAGGTGTCCGGGTCGGGCCAGCGGCCGATCGTGAGCTTGGCTTCGATCGCATCGCCGGCCGCGAAATCTTCGCCCGCAGTGCGGAGGATGCGAAAGCCCCAATGCGGTGCGCGACCCTCGTCCAGCGGGCTGGTGCTCAGACAGAGGTCGTCATCGACCCGTGCCCGGAAATAGACCGCGAAGCCATCCAGCCGGCCCGCCCGCACCACGGTGCGCGTGAAACGCAGTTCATGCGGCAGGTCCGCTTCGTTGAGCGTTTGCAGATCGATCGACAACACCGGCGCCGGTTCGGCGAGAAAGTGATCGACGAAACCGGTATCGCCGCCGCGCAGACGATAATACTCCGGCCCCTCCGGGCGGTTCCGCTCCAGGCACGAGTAATCGTAGCCGTGTACGTTGAGCTCCCAGATAAACGGGACACGGCGTTCGGCACGCACCATGACCGGCTCGCAATAAAGTTCGAACCGGCTCGGCAGGATCAGGCCGCCCGGCTTGAGCAACCGGTCGCGCAGATCGGCGATGTTGGCCACCATCGCCTCGTCGAACAGGCAGTCGCCCATCTGCTCGTGCAGGATCACATCGACGGGCCCGGCCAGCGTGAAATTCCGGCTGTGCGTGGAGACGAAGGTGACGTGCTCGATCCGGTTGTGCGCCGCCAGTATTCTGGCGTGCTTGAGGATTTCGGAGTGATCAATGGCGTAAACCTGGCCGGCGCCGGCGCGGGCGGCAAACGCGGCCAAAATCCCGGTACCCGTCCCGAGGTCGATCACGCGATCGCCCGGGCGGATGTGGCGCGCGATCGCGGTGTGGTAGAAATCCATGCGCGGCTGGTCGGCGAGCATGCGCTCCTGCTCGAAGAAGTTGGCGAAGTACCAGCCGTTATACTCGCGATAACGTCCCTCCGGCGTGTCCTCGTCCGCCGGAAACAGCCAGGCGGCGAGACGCGGCCGGCGTTGCACCCAGGCCCGGCTCCGCGCCAGCAGGCGCCGGAACGCCGAGAAACCTTTTACACTGAGACGTTGAAGACGTTGCGAGAACATGGAGGCCAGGCACCGCGGTGGAGCCGGGAGCGATGGCAGAGTGCGCGCGTCATCCGGCGAGTGCAATCGGAAGGTTATGCCCACCGGCAGTCATGGGCTGCTGCCACCGCCACCGTTACCGGGGGAGGCGAAACCGGGTTTTGCGTGATCGCAGGCCGTGTATGGTCCGGTTATATTCTGTCCGGAGTTTGAATGATTTGGGCGACGCGCCAGCAAATGCGTTGCGGAGCGATCCAGCCATCAGAATATCGGTTATGATCGCCGGAGAAATATACATAGCCATTTGGAGCGATGGCCAACGCGCGGTGAATGATGGTCTTGTCTCCGCTACCGTCAGATGTGACGGTGTAGCAGGCGATATCTCCCGCCTTCAAATCGCGGGCTGTGACACGTTCCAGCAACAGAATCGAGCGCTCATCGAGCGTCGGACGCATGCTGCCAGTGGCCTGCGGATAAGTCCAACCATGACGAGGGGACTGGTCTGTCCAAGTTTTCGCGACAGCGATGGCGGTCAATTTGTCCAATTTGATCGGTGCTGCGGATTCGCCCCGCGAAACCGTGGCACAGGCGCCAAAAAGAACGATGCTGAAGACGGTCGTAGCCGCCCCGATGATGGTATGGCCCCGCGCGATGCGCTGGTCGTTCCGTAGACGGGCACCTGTCGGAGTGGTGATCGCATTTTTCATGCGATCACGATATCTTCCGATGTCTTTCCCTGTTAGAGGCTAACGGACTCCAATAATGGGTGTAGTGCGCCAGGCCGATTCGGGCCTAGCGAGGGGGTAGTCCTTCCCTGGTACACAACGAGCCTCGTCCGGGCTGTTTTACCGGCAAAACGGACGCACGGCTGGTTCTCGGCGCCGTTGTTGCTCGACGGTTACCGCTTGCCCGGATTGGTCCGCACGTAGATCGACGCTGCCTGGGAACGGCGCTGCACCTGGAGCTTCTCGAACACGTTGCTCAAGTAGTTCTTCACCGTGTTTTCGCTCAGGCTGAGTGCGGTGCCTATTTCCTTGTTGGTCTGACCCTCGGCCACCAGAGCGAGCACCCGCCGCTCCTGTAGCGAAAGCGTGGCGAGGCTCTCGCCGACGGTCGGTGCCGCCTGGGCACGGACCAATCGCATGGCGCGAGCGGTGGAATCATGATCGAAAACCGATTTCCCGTCCATCACATCGACCACGGCCTGGGCCAACGCCTTTGGTTTGATCTCCTTCATGAGATAGCCGTGTGCCCCCGCGAGAATGGCCTCCTGGACGAAGTCGTCGGTGGACGAGCCTGTTAGCACGATGACGCGCAGGTCGGGCTGTTGTTGCAGAATCCGGCGGCAAGCCTCCAGACCCGAACCGTCCGGCAGTCCGATATCGAGCAGGAGCAAGTCCGGTTTGAGCCGGGAGCATTCAGCGATCGCGGCAGCCAAGGTGCCGGTCTCCCCGACCACTTGGATTGACGGATCCCGACGCAGGCCCAGCGCTATCCTGACGGCGCTGCGGATCAACTCGCTATCGTCAGCCAACAAGACGCGAATGGGCGGACGAGCGGATTGCGCGGGGCTTGGGTGAACGTTCATGGAAGTTGCGAGCGGAGAGGCTTGAGCAGTCTGGCGATTTTCTGCCCGGTTGGTATGGCCGCGTCAACCCGCGACCACGATTCCATACCTGGTCGGGCGGCTCCGACGGCGGTTTCCCGGTGACCAGCGAGCTCTGGCGAAGGATAAACCTGGGCGATGGCCCGAAGGAAACGCCGCCCGTGGGTCGAATTCGCCCTTGACTCTGGCGCGCGAGGCTGAGTTTTTGCCCGGCTTACCAAGTCCGCTCCCACCATGGCCAATACCAAATCCGCTGAAAAAGCCACCCGCAAG
The DNA here is from genome assembly GCA_035506315.1 of Opitutaceae bacterium. Classification (GTDB taxonomy): domain Bacteria; phylum Verrucomicrobiota; class Verrucomicrobiia; order Opitutales; family Opitutaceae; genus MWDT01. The sequence goes on along the minus strand of DATJPQ010000115.1, from coordinate 11,242 downwards.
TCCGCGCGCAACGCGCTGCGCAACAAGGCCGTTTTCTCCCGCCTGAAGACCCTGCACCAGAAGTTCGAGCAGGCCGTCGCGAAGAACGACGCCGCCGCGGCCCGCGCCACGGGGATCGAGTACGCCTCGGCGGTCGACAAGGCCGCCAAGAAGAAGATCATCCACCGGAACGCCGCCAACCACGTCAAGGGCCACGTCGCCAAGTACACGCTGGCCAAGGTCTGACCGCGCGCCGCGCTGCTTCGTTGCGGTTTTTCGCCCCGTGCGCCTTTTCCGGTCGCGGGGCTTTTTGTTTTTCTCGGGCGCGAGGCCCGAAAAAGAGATCCGAAATCCGAAGCGCCAAATCCGAAACAAGCCGAAAGGCTCAAGAATCGGAAAACGAAAAACAGATTGGGCAATGGGTGATTGGGGAAATTTCTCCGCCATTCGAATTTCAGATTTGTTTCGGATTTCGGATTTCGAGTTTCGGATTTTCCACCGATTCCGGGGTTGAACTCCCGAGGGTTCCGCCGTGTTGATCGTGGTCCAGCCGTAGATTCACCCGCGATGCCAACGCCCCACCTTCACGTGCTCCCGTGGACCCAGCCGCTACCGCGGCAGGCGGCCGCGTGGCTGGCGCAAGGCTGGTCGGGCGGCGCACCGCTGGATTTGCGCACGCTGCTCGTCGTGGTGCCGACGCGCCAGTCGGGCCGGCGGTTGCGCGAAGCGCTCGCGGCGCACGCCGCGGTGCATGGGCAGGCCGTGTGGCCGCCCCGCGTGGTGCTGCCCGAGGATCTGCTGCGACTCGGGGCACCGGCCGCGGGCGTGGCGACGCGGCTCGAATCGCTGCTGGCCTGGATCGACGTGCTGCGCACCGTCGACCTGGCGGAGTTTCGCGAGGTTTTTCCCGTCGATCCGCCGGCCCGCAATTTCGCCTGGGCGCAACGCCTCGCCGGCCAGTTGCTGCACGTGCAGGCCACGCTGGCCGAGGCCGGGTTGCGCCTCGCCGATGTGCCGGCCCGCGCGGCGGCGAAGGCCGGCGATTTTCCCGAGGCGGCGCGCTGGGCGCAACTCGCCGAACTCGAACGGCGCGGTGACGCTGTGCTCGCAGCCCGCGGCTGGCGCGACGCCCAGGCGGCAAAAATCGCCTTCGCGACCGCGCCGACGCTGCCGGATGGCATCGCGCGCATCGTCGTGCTGGCCACGCCGGATCCGCTGCCGTTGGCGGTGCAGGTGCTCGCCGCACATGCGCGCATCTTGCCGGTTGAAATCCTGGTCGCCGGTCCGGCCGACGAAGACGCGGCACTCCTCTTCGACGAGTGGGGCCGTCCCCGGACCGAGGTGTGGTCGAGGCGTTCTTTGACGTGGCCCGATTTCGAGGAGCGCGTTCATCTCTGTCCCGATCCCGCGGCCCAGGCGGAGCGGGTCGTGGCACTCGCGGGCGGCTACGGCCAACCGGCCGGCGCCCTGGCCGTCGGCGTGGCCGATCCCGCCGTGCTGCCCTCGCTCGACCATGGGCTTTTGCGCGCCGGCTTCGCGCCGTTCGACCCCGAGGGCACGCCGCGCCGGTGCGGGGCGCTGCATGCGCTGCTCACGGCGCTGGCCGATTTCGCCCGGGAGCCGGCCTTCGACACGGTGGCGGCGCTCGCGCGCTGCCCCGACGTGCTCGCCTGGCTGCAGGCCGAACTCGGCGACGGATTTTCGCCGGCGAGTTTCCTCGCCGCGCTCGACGAACTGCACACCGGGCATCTTCCGCCGACCCTTGAAGCCGCCCGCGACCACGCCGCCGCTCCGGCTGGTGGGGCGCAGTCTGGCCGCGCCCCTCTTCCGCACGCCCTCGATCTGCTCGGAGAACTGCGCACGCTTCTAACGACCGGGACGTTTCCCGCCAACGCCGCCGCGGCGCTTACGCGACTGTTCGCCTCGCGCACGTTCGACCTGGCGCAACCGGCCGGCCGCGGGCTGGCCGACGACGCCGGGGCCTGGCGCGACGTGCTCGCGGCCGTCGCCCGCGCCGCGGCGCAATTTGCCGGCGCGCGCGAAAACGAGTGGTGGGAGCTCGCTCTCGATCTTTTCGGCGAGAGCACGCGTTTCGACGACAAGCCGGCCGGGGCCGTCGAACTGCTGGGCTGGCTCGAACTGCTATGGGAAGACGCACCGCATCTCGTCGTCGCCGGTTGCAACGACGGCCGTGTGCCCGAGGCCGTGGTGGGCGATGCGTTTCTGCCGGAGTCGTTGCGCGAGAAGCTCGACCTGAAGACGAACGCCGCCCGCTTCGCCCGCGATGCGTATATCCTGGCCGCACTGGCCGCGGCGCGGGGTGGCGGAGGCACGAACAAGCTCGCTGGCCCGCGGGAGGGGGCGGCGGCGGGCCGGCTCGATCTGTTGGTGGGCAAGGTCTCGGCCGCGGGTGATCCATTGCGGCCCTCACGCCTGCTGCTGCTCTGCGACGACGCCCTGCTGCCGGCGCGCGTGCGGTTTCTTTTCCGGGAAATCGAAAGCTCGCACCCGAACCTCCCGTGGCGGCGGGCGTGGACGCTCCGGCCGCGGCCGCCCGAGCGATCGTTCGAGTCGCTCAACGTCACCGCATTTCGCGACTATCTTGCGTGTCCGTTCCGCTTTTACCTCAAGCACGGACTGGGCATGGAGGCGGTCGATCCGGAAAAGACCGAGCTCGATGCGCGCGATTTCGGCAATCTTTGCCACGCGGCGTTGCAGACTCTCGGCGAGGACCCCGCTTTGCGCGATTGCACCGACGAGAAAATCCTGCGCGAGGCGCTGCTCGACCAGCTGGAGGCAGCGGTGTGCGACCGCTACGGCCGGCTGCTGACATTGCCGCTCATCGTGCAACTCGAATCGGCGCGCCAGCGTCTGCGCAAGGCGGCTGAAGTGCAGGCCCGCGAGCGGGCCGAAGGCTGGGTGATCGAGCGCGTGGAGTGGAAATTCCCGGCGGCGCCCGCGCTCATGTTCGCGGGCCTCGCCGTGCGCGGCAAGATCGACCGGATCGACCGCCACGAAGGCACCGGGGCGGTGCGCGTGCTCGATTACAAGACTTCCGACCAGCCCGCCGCGCCGCAGGACGCCCATTGCCGGCGTCCGCGCCGCGACGGCTCCGATGACGCACGACCCGCCTGGGCGCGTTTCACCATCGGCGACCGGGAACTCGTCTGGACGGATCTGCAATTGCCGCTCTACCTGCACGCCTTGCAGGTGGAACGCGCCGGCGGCGTTGCGCCCGGTCCGGTGCAATGCGGCTATTTCAATCTGCCGAAGGCGGCGGGCGAAACCGCCGTGGCGCTGTGGGACGACTATTCTCCCGAGTGGCAGGAGGCGGCGCGGCGTTGCGCCGGGGGCGTGGCCGCGGCGGTGGCGGCGGGCGAATTCTGGCCGCCGGCCGAACGTTCCGCCCGCGAAGATGAGGACTGGGCCGGGTTGTTTCACCAGGGCGCCGCCGCCAGCGTGGAGTGGCGGAGCGGCCGTGCTTTCGCTGCCGCCGCGGAACGGGAAGCCGTTCCGCCACCCGGGACCGACGGGAAAGGCGGTGCCACGTGAAACCGCTCCGCCACGTGATGATTCTCGCCTCGGCGGGCTCGGGCAAAACCTACGCCCTTACCAACCGCTTTGTGTACCTGTTGGCGCGCGGCGCGCGGCCCGAGCGCATCGTGGCGTTGACGTTCACCCGCAAGGCCGCCGGCGAGTTCTTCGACGAGATCCTGCGGAAGCTGGCGCGCGCGGCCGGCGATCCCGGTGAGGCGCGGCAGCTCGCGGCGGCGATCGGAATGCCGGAGCTGACGCCGGCGGATTTTCTCCGGATGCTGCGCGCGGTGGTCGGGGCGATGCACCGGCTCAACCTCGGTACGCTCGACAGTTTCTTCGCACGGATCGTGCGGAGTTTCCCGCTCGAGCTGGGGCTGGGCGGCGATTTCGAGATTCTGGAGGAGCATGCTGCGCGCCTCGAACGACAGCGCGTGCTGCGGCAGATGTTCGCGCGCGCCGGCCAGCAGCTCGACGCGGCGCAGCAGGACTTCATCGAGGCGTTCAAGCGTGCGACATTCGGCGCGGAGGAGAAGCAGCTCGGCCGCCGGCTCGATGCTTTCATCGACGACTACGCCGGAACCTATCACGCCGCGCCACAGGCCGGACGGTGGGGCGATCCGAAGAAAATCTGGCCGGCGGGGTGTCCATGGCTGACGGGCAAAGGGGAGCGTGCCACCGCCACCAAGGCGCTGCACGCCGCGCTGCCCTGGGATGGGCTGAACGACAAGCAGCGCGCGCGGCTGGAGGCGTTTTTCGTAGCGTTGCCGGAGTGGTCGCCGGGCGCGCCGCTGCCTGATGCCGTAGATTATCTTTTTGGCAACGCGCTCAAGGCGTGGCCGGCGCTGGAGGAGATTGTCGTCGAACGGCGCAAGCTCGCGCTGCCACCGGCGGCGCGCGCGGCTTTGCAGGCACTGGTGTCGGCGATCATCGGCGCCGAACTCGCACGCCGGCTGGAGATGACGCGCGGCATCTTCGCGGTGTTGCATGGTTACGAGACGGTTTATCACGAGGCGGTACGGCGCGGCGGCCGGCTGACGTTTGCCGATCTGCAGCGAATGCTGTTGCCCGAGGGTGGGACGCCGATGCTGAGTGGCGGCGCGGCGGTTTCTGGTGATACGGAGTCCGCGCGGGCGAAACCGCGCGGCTACGGGACTGACTCGGCGGAACGGGAAGCCGTTCCGCCACAGACGGCCGGACCTGACAACACCGTCCTGCAGGAGAAAGCCGATGCACGGCTGGCCATCGACTTCCGCCTCGATGCGCAGTTCGACCACTGGCTGCTCGACGAATTTCAGGACACAAGCTTCGGCCAGTGGAGCGTGCTGCGCAACCTGATCGATGAGGCCGTGCAGGATCCGGCGCAGCAGCGGAGCTTTTTCTACGTCGGCGACATCAAGCAGGCGATCTTCGCCTGGCGCGAGGGCGACCCACGGCTGTTTCGGGAGATTTTCGACTACTACAATGCGGGCGCGGACGGCACGATCGTCGAGGACCATCTGACCCGCTCCTGGCGTTCGGGGCCGGCGGTGGTGGCCATGGTCAACCGCGTGTTTGGCGCCAAGGAGGCGCTGCGGCGGCTGTTCCCCGCAGACGCCGCGCAGCGCTGGTCGCAGGAGTGGCGCGAACACGAGAGCGCGAAGCCCGAACTCGGCGGTTACGCGGAACTGCGCCGCGCCGGTGGCGGCGATGGCCGGTTTGCCGCCACGGCGGAAATCCTGCGGGAGACGCAGGTGCTGACCCGCGGCCTGAGCGTCGCGGTGCTGGTGCAGCGCAACGACACCGCGGCCGAACTCGCCGATTTTCTCCGCCACGAAGGCGGCCTGCCGGCGGTGGCCGAGAGCGATCTGCAGGTGGGCGTCGATAATCCGCTGTCATGCGCGTTGCTGTCACTCTTGCGCGTGGCGGCGCATCCCGGCGATTCGCTGGCCTGGGAGCACGTGCAGATGACCCCACTGGCGGCCGTGCTGGCGGCCGAGGGGCTGAAACAGCGCGATGCGGTGACGGCGCGGCTGCTCGGCGAGGTGCACGCGGACGGCTTCGAGCGCACAGTGGAGCGTTGGCTGCGGAGACTGGAACCATTCCTGGCGGCGGACGACGAGTTCAGCCGCGAGCGCGGCCGGCAACTGGCGGAGGCGGCGCGCCTGTTCGACGAAAACGGCCAGCGTGATGTGGCGGAATTTTGCGATTTCGCCGCGCGCTACACCGTGCGCGATCCGGAGACGGCCGGTGTCGTGCGCGTGATGACGGTGCACAAGGCGAAGGGCCTGGGCTTCGATCTCGTGATCCTGCCCGATCTCGAGGGCCAACGGCTCGCGCGCCGGCGGGAGGGTCTGGCCGTGCAGCGGTCGGCCGATCGCGCGGTGGAGTGGGTGCTCGATCTGCCAGCAAAGGAATTTTGCGCACAGGATGAAGTGCTGCACGCCCACGTTGCCGCGGCTGAGGCCGACGCGTGCTACGAAGCACTCTGCCTGCTGTATGTGGCAATGACCCGGGCGAAGCGGGCGATGTACGTGCTCGTCGATCCGGTGAAGGCCAGCTCGACTTCGCACAATTACCCGAAGCTGCTCACCGATACGTTGGGCGAAACCTGGGCCGGAGGCGATGCGCGGTGGTACGAAAAACTGCCCCCGGCAGAGGCGGCGGTGCCGCGGGACGCCGGCCCCGGTCCGCTCGAGGGGGAGATCGCCCGGGCGGCGCGGTTGCCGGCTCGCACGCCATCGGCATTACAGAGTGGCGTGGTGGCCGGCAGCGCATTGTTCAAGGTCGACGAGCGCAGAGCGGTGGACTATGGCATAGCGGTGCATGCGCTGTGTGCGACGATCGAATGGTGGCGAGAGACGGCGGCGGAGGAATGGCTGACGGCGCGGCGGACCGAAGGGGCGGACGCCGGCGCGCTGGCGGAAGTACTGGCGTGTTTGCGCGCACCGGAGCTGGCCGGCGTTTTCGCTCCGCCAGTGGCGGGCGGCGAGATCTGGCGGGAGCGCGCATTCGAGGCGGTGATCGACAATGTCTGGGTGACCGGCGTGATCGATCGCGTGGTGGTGGAGCGAGGCGTGGATGGACGGGCGCGGTGGGCGACGGTGTTCGACTTCAAGACGGACCGCGTGGCCGATGAGCCCGGCGAGTTGGCGCGCGCGGCGCAGCGGCACGCCGGGCAGATCGACCTTTATCGGCGCGTGGTGGCACGGCTGACCGGGCTGCCGGGGACGGCGGTGAAGGCCGAGGTGGTCTTTACGGCGGCGAGGCGGCGGATCACGACGGGCTGAAACCGGCGTTTAAAATGGACTGGACAGTGCCGCGCCCGCTCCGCAGGTTGTCCGACTCTCAACTTTCACCACGCTGTAAACCACCATGGGCAACCTGAAGAAGAAACGCCGCCTGAAGATGAACAAGCACAAGCGCCGGAAGCGCTTGAAGTCGCATCGCCACCAGAAGCGCACTTGGCAGAGGTGAGGTGTGCACGCCTCGGGCGCGCCGCATGGTCGAATTCCGGCTTTACCCGACCCGCCGCGCTCTGCGGCGGGTTTTTTGTCTTTCCGCCGCGAGAATAATCTCTTTCTATCCATCCACTAATCACCCCTAAATCGAATATTATGCGCCTCCACTACCTGTTAAAAAATCGCCTTCTCATTGCGCTCACGACGGGCGCTTTGATCCTGTCAGCTGGCTCGGCCCTGGCGCAGACAGCTGGCAACTCGACCCAGCTTCCTCCGTCACTCAACGCGGCCATCCAAAGTGGCAACGCAAATGCGGTGAGCAAGGCCATTGCGTCGCTTTCGGGTGGCAATGCCACCCAAGCCGCGGCTTTGGCCACGCAGGTGGCGCAAGCGGCAGAGCACATGCTGGCCACCAATCCCCAACAGGCGGTCGCCCTTGCAACCGTGGCGGTTCAGGCGGTCACGGCGAGCTCCGTGCAGGGGGCCGCCCCGACGGCTACGAGCACGGTACTGACAACGGCGGTGCGGATTTTTATAAATCCCGCGGCTGAGAGAGTAGCCCCTGAGGGCGTCGCCCAGTTGGCCACGGCTACGGTGCAGGCATCCACCACCACGTCAAATCCGACGCTTATCGCGACCATCGCCAACCAGGCGGTGAGTGCTGCCACAACTATTCTCGCGGCTAGTCCCGCCGCTGCCGTGCAGCTCGCATCTACGGCGGTGAGTGCCGTCAACCAACAGGCTGTGTTGGCCGGTGCGCCCCAAAGTTCATTGCAGGTCGTCACCACGGCCGCGCGTATCATCGCAACACCTGCGGCCCAGGCAGCTGCTCCCCAGGCGGTGGCTGCGATCGCGGTCGTAGGCGTACAGGTGGCATCCAATCCCGCCGTCTACGCAACCAATCCGGCCGCCGCGATTAGCGTCATAAGTCAGTCCTATTCAGCGGCCAACGCGCCTGTCGTCACTACTGCAAGTCCTACGACTACAACCAATATCGCCCAGATGATAAACCAGGCGGCATCGAGCTCGGCGCTGAATTCGGCGAATGCAGACAACGCTTCGGCATTAAATGCACTTCTGCAGTCGAGCCAATCAAACTCCCAAAATCTGACAAATCCGGTCCAGTCTGGGAACCAGTCAAATCAGAATCAAAACACGAACCAGAACACGACGCCACCCGTGGAGCCGGATAGGACCAAAAGCGCCAGTCCGAGCTGACGCCGATCAATTATATCAGCCCGCCGCTCTCCGCGGCGGGTTTTTTGTTGTTTAAACTCCGCGATCTAGAGCGTTTTCATTAAACCATGGCCGGATAGGTCGGACTTTCGCCAAACTAGAATCTTCCTGTCATTCTGAGCGCAGCGAAGAATCCAGAGCGAAATGTAGACGGACAACCGGATGGATTCTTCGCTGCGCTCAGAATGACAAAAGAGCTTTGCGAAACTATCCTGAGAGATCGATTACACGCCTAATTAAACTGCGCTAGCCACGCGGAAAGGGCAGAAAGCGACCATGGCAGAGCTGGTGTGCAAACCAGGTTGCTAACGACGCGAGAGAGAGGGCGGCGTGTGGAGGCGGAACGCCCTCCGGCGTTCAGGCGGCGGAGGGAAGCGGTTCCAGAACCGGCATCGGTACATCGAGCGCGGCGGCGAGCGCCCGGAATAGTTCGCCTTCTTCAAGCGTGATCGTCCCGTCGGCGCCAATCACATGGGCGGCGGCGTCCAGCAGGCGCTTTTTGATCGGCAATGAGGCCAGGGCGAGGCGGTCGAGCGTCTGGTCGAGATGTTCCAGCGTGCAATCGGCGGGGGCGAGCAGGGTCAGCCTCGTCTCGATCAACTTCAGTTGCGCGGCGCCGGCCGCACAGGCGGCGGCTACCTGCGTCTCATCGCGGCTACCGACCCGGGCCAGCGTGGAGAGCACGACGGCGATGTCGCCGGCCACAGCCTGGAACGAGTAAAACTCCACGCGGACCTGCGGCGCCTGCACGAGCTGCAGGTGGCGGGTGATTACCTTCTGCAGGGCGTATTCGAAGGGCGTCACCTGGGCGTCAGCATGCACGAGTTCGTCGAGCGTCGTCAGGAAGCGGTCCAGTTCGGTGGCGTCGGGGTGGCCGAGGGCAGGCAGCGCGAGTTGCAGCAGCGGCAGCCGGGCGTCGGGTGCGAGCTGGCCAAGCGCCGGAGTCAGTTCGGCGAGCGCGGCGGTCGCGGCGGCGCCGGCGTGCGTTTGCACGAGGGCGAGTTGTTTCTCGCGCAGGCCGGGATCGCCGGACAGGAGCAGGCCGTAAACGACGATGGGAGCGCGGGCGGGATCGCGCGCCGCCTCCCGCAGTGCCGGCGGCATTTTTTCCAGCAGGGCCTGCGCCTGGCGGAAATGCCCCTCGGTGAGCGCGCCCGCATTGGCGGTGGCGGCGGCGGCCTGGAACGGAATGGTCCGCGGTGGCAACAGCGGTGGCATGGCACCGCCGGGGGCGTGAACTTCGGGCGCGGCCGCGACCGGCGCGGTGCGCGGCGCGAAACCGGCGGTTTGGAAGCTTTCCTGGCGCACGTCGACGACCGCGGGCGGCTCGAAGAGCTTGCCATCCCATTGCGGCTCGATGGCGCGGATGCGATCCTCGAGCCGCGGGTGCGTGGCCCAGAGACCGCCGAACGATGAGCGGAAGCTCTGGGCGAAAAAGAAGTGGCCGATCTGGGCGGCCTTGCCTGCGTTGACCTGCGAGCCGAGCGCGTAACCGCCGATTTTCTTGAGCGCACCGCTGATGCCGCCCGGGTTGCGCGTGAACTGCACGGCGGAGGCATCGGCGAGGAATTCGCGCTGGCGCGACACGGCGGACTGGATGAGCCGGCCGAAGAAGTAGCCCACGTAGCCGATGATGAGCAATGCCAGCCCGACCGCGAGGATCACCGCGATACCGCCGCCACCGCCCCGGCGCCCGCCGCCGATGCGCACCCGGCCGCGTCCGAGGGTGTAAAGGATGCCGCGGCCGGCGAGGCCGAGCACGAGGATGCCGAAGAGGATGGCGGTGAGGCGGACGTTGAGCCGCATGTCGCCGTTGAGAATGTGGCTGAACTCGTGCGCGACGACGCCCTGCAACTCGTCGCGAGTGAGTTTTTCCAACGTGCCGCGGGTCACGGTCACCACGGCATCGTTGGAGGTGAGACCGGCGGCGAAGGCATTGAGGGCGGGCTCGTCGTCGAGTATGTAGACGGGAGGCGTGGGCACGCTGGAGGCGATGGCCATCTCCTCGACGACGTTGAGCAGCCGTCGCTCGTGCAGGTCGGTGGTGCGCGGATCGACGCGCCGGGCGCCAACCATCTCGGCGACGGCGCTGCCGCCGGCGGAGAATTGCGACCATTTGACCATCGAGGCGATGCCGATGACGGCGAGCGTGGCAAAGGCGACGCCGGCGAAGAGCGGCGGATTCCAAACGACGACGGCCGGGGCAGGGTCGTAGCGATAGCCGCGCCGGTGACCGTGCGCCTGGCCGAGGATGAGGACCGCGGCGAGGTAGCTGGCGAGCACCGTGCCGATGACCGCAAAGACGAAGAGCGTCACCAGCCGCGCGGTGCGCTTTTTCGCGTGGGCCTGGGCCTCGAAGAAATCCATGGGGCAGAAATGTAGGAGCGAGCTGGCTCGCGATGGTCTTCAGGATGGGCCCACAGGCATCGCCTGCAAGCAGGCTGCTACCAACTGTAACGGCTCACGTAAACTGCACCTTGGGTGCGTTGCGTTCAGTCGGATCCTCGACCTTGAAGAGCTCGGCGGGGAGGAAGCCGAACATGCCGGCGAAAATCACATTGGGGAAGACTTCCCGCGCGGTGTTGTAGAGCATCACGCTGTCGTTGTACGCCTGCCGGGCGAACGAGATCTTGTTTTCCGTCGAGGTCAGCTCCTCGGTGAGCTGCATCATGTTCTGGTTGGCCTTCAGGTCGGGATACTGTTCGGAGACGACCATGAGGCGCGAGAGGGCGCCAGTGAGGCCGGTTTCGGCGGAGACAAGGCCTTTCATGGCGTTGGCGTCGGCCGGATTGGCGGCGACAGCCTGCGCGGCGGCGGAGGCAATGTTGCGCGCCTTGATGACATCCTCCAGCGTGGAGTGCTCGTGCTTGAGGTAGCCCTTGGCCACCTCGACAAGGTTGGGGATCAGGTCGTACCGGCGCTTGAGCTGCACGTCGATCTGTGCGAAGGCGTTTTTGAAGCGGTTGCGCAGATTGACGAGACTGTTGTAGATGCCGGCGACCCAAAGGCCGAGGATCACAACGATGGCAAAGAGGATACCGAGGACGAGGAGG
>DATJPQ010000114.1:0-34610 GCA_035506315.1 Opitutaceae bacterium | reverse complement strand
GGACCCGTCAGGAGGAGCTGAAGACGGAACTGGTGAAGCTGGATCGGGAATTGTCTGAGACAAACAAGGCCATCCGCAACTGCGTCGAATCAATCACGGCCGGTGGCAAACGCATCGCAGAGGAACTCGCCGATCAGGTTGCGACATTGAAGGACCAAAAACAGGAAAAGACGGTCCAGCGGGAGCGCTTGAGTCAGGAATTGACAGCCTGCGAGGGCGAGATTCTGAGCGAGGACCACGTCGTTCATGCGGTGGGGCGTTTTGGCGAGATTCTCAAGGGGCTATCCCCCGACGAGCAGAAGACGCTGGTCGGGCTATTTGTGGAGCGCATCGTCGTGAGGCCGTGCAAGGACGACGCTGGTGCGTCGGCGCCCTCGCCCGTGCGGCGGCTCGAGTTGGAGTTCAAACTGAACCTCCCGCGCCTGGTCGAAGGGATGGAGGATAAGGTGGTGGCTCAGCGAGCGATCAAGGGGCCAGTGATGCGCGGAGTGATCGTCACAGCCCAGGTCGCCCTCGGCCAACAGGGGCGAAGTAACCAAGCGGCAATCCTTACCCCTTTCCGCTACGGCGAGGAACCGCAATCGGGACCAGCCGCCCCGGCGCCACATCCAATACCAGCAAAGCTTCAGAATCCGCTCCTGCTGGCGCGGGCGTGGAAGCAGATGCTGGCGCTGGATCCGAAGCTAAGTCTCCGCGGTCTGGCGGCGCGCGAAGGCCTCGTTCCGCCAACGTTGGTACAGCATTTCAAGCTGCTCAAGCTCGCGCCTGAAATCCAACGACAGCTCGCCGTCATCCGTGGCGACGATGCCCTGCGCTTCTTCAGCCTTCGCCGGCTAATGTCGCTGGCTGAAATGAAGGCCCCTGAGCAGCGTCAGATCTTCCGAGAGTGGTGGTCCAAGTCGGGTCTCATTCGCGGGGCCACCGCCCATGGACCATCAGTTGCGACCGGTCAAGCGGGACGCCGTGGCCAGGTTGTGCGGCCATTCTGAAGTCACGCCAATGAAGCAATCGATTGACATGGGTTCAGGCAACCAAGGCCTCCTCCACGCCCTTGAATCGGGACCGTCAGGATGCAGGGCTGCGAGAACTCGTATTATCCGCGCAGTTGCCAACGTGATTGCTGGCGTTCGGTGCGGGTGGCGCCCGATCGCGCCCCGGCCATGGCTTGTCTTCGGGCTCCGGCATCCCTATCCTGATCCCATGACGGCAAGGAGCGATAGCTCAGCGCGTACACTGCAATCGAACCCTCGCCACATGGCAGGAGGTGGTTCCCAGACGCATGCAGCGCTGCTGGCAGAACTTGCCTCAAGATACCTATGGTGGCTGACGCCGGACGAGGCGGCCGCGATGCCTGCGCGGGTCATGGCTCAGGTCATGAATTTGGGCGATTACTCCGATGTCCAACGCCTGGCCGAGGCGGTAGGCGACGATCATTTGAGAGCGGTTTTGGCTGGGGCGGACGCCGGCTGGTTTGATGAACGATCCTGGGCCTACTGGCATTATCGGCTCGGACTCGCGGAGCCCGAACAAGTGCCGCCGTTGCCGCATCGGCAATTCGTCTGATGCACACGTTCGCACCCCATACGGATGTCTTGCCCGTTGAGCAGCGGCAGTTGCTGCTGCAGCTGCGTCCTACCCAGCCATTGGGATTTGTGCTCTACGGTGGCACCGCGATCGCTCTCCGGCTGGGTCATCGCCAGTCGGTCGATTTCGATTTTTTCTCCAGCCGGTCGTTGGACAAGGAGGCCATCAGGAAGGCACTTCCGTTTCTCGCTCGCGCCACGACGGTACAGGACCGTCCCGATACACTGACCGTTTTGACCAAGGCCAACGTCAAGGTCTCATTTTTTGGCTCGATCAATTTCGGTCACGTGGACGAACCAGAACAGACCAACGATCGATCAGTCTGCGTGGCCTCACTGCCCGACCTGCTGGCGACCAAACTCAAGGTGCTGCAGCAGCGGGTCGAAGCCAAGGACTATCAGGACGTGGCCGCCCTGCTCCGCGCGGGGGTCAGTCTCGACCTCAGCTTGGCTGCCGCCGCCAAGATGTTCGCCCCGGCCTTTCAGCCGGCGGAAGCGCTCAAAGCTCTCACGCATTTCCAGGGCGGGGATCTGCAACGCCTGACGACCGAGGAAAAGCAGTCGCTGATTCATGCCGCGAGCGCAGTGCGTCAACTACCTGCGGTGACGGTGCGTTCCGATCTGGGACTTGAGGTGGGTGCGCCCAGACAGTTGCAGAAACCGTCGGTCGCCACTCTGCCCCGGCCAAGCACGTCCGAAGCGAACAAGCCGCGCCAGGGCCCTCGCATGGGCATTTAGCCATCGGGTCTCTTGTGTCCCAATTCCACGCCGCACGCCGCGTGATCCGCAGTAGGAAGGTCCACTATCCGAATGAGGTAGGGATCTGAAGACATCGCCGGCCACATTCCACATTTCGATGGCGATGCACCGTTACGCCAATCTTGGTGCCTACCGCCGCCACCCCCAGCCAGAAGGAGAACGACCCTTTGGCTCGATGGTGCCGCGCTCCGCCCGAATTTGCCCACGCTGCAATGCCCCAAAGAGTCGCGATGCCCAACGACTCGCTTAGCCGGCTACAGTCATTTTACCACGACACAATGGAGCGCAGGCTTGGCGGCCGCCGGTTTGCCGGGCGCCGGCCTCTCGAATCCTATGAACTGGATCCCTCCGACCTTAGTCAACGTGTCCGAGTCATCGGCCCACCGCCGGCGGCCTTGCACCACCGGCAGGAAGGAACTCGATTCCGTCGACGTGCGGCCCGACGTAAATCTTGCCCATATCCCAGGCCGGATACCAGGCGGGTTTGTCCATCCGCCACGAAATCTCGCGGCCGTTGATCGTGAGGTTTTCGAAAGTGATGCGCTTGATCATGCGCGTGTCGTCGTAGCCTTCGATGATCGACATATTGGCGTGCGTGCCAGTGTAGCTGATGTTCTTGAAGGTCACGTCCTCGATGCCGCGGCCGGGCGCAGTGCAGTATTTTTTGTTGAACGCTACGCGTAGGTTTACGAGCTGGCCCTCCGTGAAATCGTCCACCCGGATGTCTTCAAAACGGATGTCGCGCGCGAGATTCTCGTCGGAGACGTTGATGCTCATGCAGCCCTGGTAATCGAGCTGCGGCTCGTTGTGCTCCAGGATGTCGATGTTGGAGAACACCAGGTGCTCGAGGGTCTCGGGCTTCGCGGGATTGCCGTGCGTGCCCATGTGGATGGGGTGCGCGACATCCGCCCAGAGCGTCGAGTTGCGGACGGTGACATTGCGCGTGTCGCCATAGAAATCCCAGCGGTGGTTGTAGAGCGCGACCGTGTCGTCGGAGTTACGGAGAAACACGCCGTCGATAAGCACATCGGTGCAACACATAAGGTCGATGCCGTCGCCGTTGCCTCGGCAACTAAACGCGCGGAGGTTGCGGATCGTGAGCCCGTGCACATCGCCGCCGAAAACGGTGTAGTGCTGCGAGTCGACAACGATGAGGTCGTCGATGGTCACGTTCTTCGAGTGCTCGACCTGCACTCCCTCGCGGCCTTCAAGGAGGATGCCGCGGCCACGAATGCGGACATTTTCGACACCGCGGCAGCGAATTGCGGCCTTCACGATTGCACCACCGGCGAGATAGAGCGTTTTGCCGCTCGGCACGTCGATCACGCTGGCGGCGACCGACTGCGTGCCGAACTGGCCGTTGACGACGCGATCAACGCCGACGTCGAGCGTGCCGGAGAACGTGTGCACGCCGGGCCCGACATAGATCACGTTGGGATCCCTAGGGTCGGGCACGTCGGTTTCAAGGGCATTGGTGAAAACATGGAGATTGTGGTAAACGTCGCCGTTTACCTCGACCGAGAGGTTGCACGGCTGGGCGAGAGTGAAGGTGAGTGTGTCGCCCTTCACGGTTGGGATGATGCCGGCGGAGAGCGGCCGGATGCGCGCGGTCTCGATGCGCCCGCGGTTGTTTTTGACCGACACTTCAGCGGCGCCAGAGAAGTCGAACGTGACCATCGACGCCGTGCGCACGTTTCGCATGTCCACCTGCACGGCATAAACGAAAGCATCCCGCCACGCGCCGCCGGGCGCGCGGACCCTGACAGTGAAGTCGTCGTTGTGCGGGACGCCTTCGGGCACCGGCCAAGTCACGATGTTGGGGCGCGCGCCCGCGACCAGCGCGCAGAACGCGAGGCATGGAAGTGAGACTCGATTCATGGTTATTCAGTGTTATGTCCCTCTTGGGCATTCGCTGCAAAGATGGCGGAGCGCTCAGCGAAAGCATGGCATTGGGCGGAGGCCGGGACACCTCTCTTAAGTTTCGCATCTAGCGATTCTGCCAACTTGGATACTCCGGCAAGCTGGCCTCAAATTCCGCAATCAGCCGACCCTGCTCCGGACCGGCATAGGTTCCGGCCAAGAACCGGTCGAGCATGTTGTCGCGCCAGTCGGCCCACGCCGCCGGTTCTCGCCCCGGCATGATGGGATAGAACAACGCATGACCAGCCCGCGCCGCCTGCAGGTCCCCCAAAGCGTCGCCAATCATGAGGACGTGTTCCGGTAGGTATTTGCCGCCCGTGGCCAACCGGAGGTGATCCGCCTTGCTGCCGAGCTCTTGACCGGCAAGGAGCCGGACATATCGCCGGAGATCGTGTTCCTCCCACTCGCGCACCAGTGTCGCAACCGGCGCTTGCGCGACGACCACGACGTCCGCACGCGCACTCATTGCCTTGAGTGCCTCCCGCACCCCGGGAAATGGTGGCACCCGGGCCACGGTGCATTCGACCGCCCGGTTCACCGCCTCGGACCAAGCAAGCACTGGCGCCAGCGCTTCGTTGCCACGATCGATCTCCATTTTTAGGGTCGCATTGCCCAGCCGGGACTCCCGTGCCACCCATCCGGCCAAAGCCGTCGCCTCTGGCACGGTGGCCCCCAAGGCCCGGACGGCGGGATGTTCGCGCAGCAACTGAAACGCCCGAAGCAGGGCCTGGAAGCGATTGGCTCCCCGCGTTCGGGAGCGCAGGTTAACGAACTCCCAGACCTCGCAGGCAGGGCCTGCGACCGCTTCAAGGCCGAATACCTCGATAAACATCGGCCCGAAGCATCGCCGGTGTTTGATTCCCATCGTGTCGAACACGCAGCCGTCCGAGTCGATCCCGATGAAGAACTCCTTCGTCGGGACGAAATCTCGCAACTGTTGCCCGGCGACACCCATGGAACGCACCGCCCGGTCCGGGCTAGAAGACGACCTGAGTGATCTCGTTGTCGCCCGCGGCCGTGATGCCGCCTTTGATTTTGACCGAGGAGGTCCCCTTGGACCGAGTTGGCTTTTCGTAGTGCTTGAGCATCCACTTTCCGCCGGGGCGCAAGTTGCCGAAGATCACTCGCGCCGCCGCTTTCAGGCTCTCCGGGGTCACGGAATAATTGCAGATCACGGTCGACGCCTCCGGCACCGCGCCCAATTCGTAGGGACAATTCGTCACGACGACGACCTTCTTGCCTTTGGCCAACAGCTTCTTGATCAGCTCCGTGTTGTTGGCCGGACACAGGCGCCAGTAATAGTTCGTCACGACGATGACATCCGCCTGGTCAACGTGCTGCATTAAGAATTCTTCGTCCTCCTTGGAGGCCTTAAATTTCGTATCGAGGCCGATGATGTTCATGGACTGCTCGTACATGGCCTCGTTGAACGTCTTGTTGTGGCAGCGGACGTCGAACCCGGAATAGCCGTCGAGCACCTGCTGCTCGATTACCATCACGGTTTGGCTCGGCTTAAGCGGCAGCAGGCGTCCCTCGTCGCGCAGCACGGTCACGCACTTCTCCGCCGTCCGCCGGGCAGTCGCCATAATCTGCGCATTGCGGATGGGGCGGCCGGCTTCAGCCGCGTCGACCTGACCATGGCGCTGCAGCAGCCCTAGGTTGTGTTTCATGGTCAGGATCCGCCGCACGGAGGCGTCCAGCTGCGCTTCCGGGATCTCCCCGTTCTCCACGAGGCGTTTGAGCTCGCAGATGCCCTGGTCCCGGAACTCGTCTTCTGTCTTGTTCAACACTAGGTCGCAGCCCGCTTTGATGGCCAAGGCGCAGGATTTGCCGACCCCGTATTTTTCCATGAGCGCGCCCATCGTGATGCTGTCTGTGGTGATCACACCGTCGAAGCCCAGCCGCTCGCGCAGCAATCCCGTGACGATCTTTCGGGAAACGGTGGAGATCTCCATGCTGGGATCGGCCGCCGGCACGGTGGTGTGCGCCAGCATGATGCTGGGTAGTCCGTGCGCGATCAGGTGACGATACGGTCGCAGCTCGACCTTCTCCAAGCGGTCCCAGGTACCGGAAACGGTGGGAACCGCGTAGTGGGCATCGATCTCCGAATCGCCGCGCCCCGGAAAATGTTTTGCCGTCGGAGCCAAGCCGCCGTCCATATATCCCCGAATCGACGCCAGGGCGTATTCGGCGACGATCTCCGGATCGTCACCGTAGGCCCGAATATTGATCTCGGGATTATTGGGATTGAGGTTTACGTCGAGGACCGGCGAATGGATGTTGGTGGCACCGATCGCGCTAAGCTGCCGAGCCACCGCCCGGCACGCCTCGTAGACCAGCTTCAAATCACCGGTCGCCGTAAGGCCCATGGCGGATGGGAACAGGTTGATCCCGCCCATGCAGTAATCGCGGCTGATGTCACCTTCCTGATCGATCGCGACATGCAGCGGGATACCCGGGCTGCGAGCACAAGCGATCGCCTGGAGTCGATTCAGGCGTTCCGCATAATCCTCCGGCGAAACGTAAACGGATGAGCCAGGGATGAACAGATTCTGCTTAATCCGCCGATAACCCTTGGGGTACTCGTAATCGTAGCTCAGGCTCTGATGATAGTGCTTCCCGCGGCGTGAGTTCTGCCCGAAGGGGGTCACCCGAATGCCTCCAATATGCAGGCGCTCGATCGCCTCCACCAAGTAGGGTGTGATCGTCGATCCGCCCCAGTGAATCGTGAAGCATTGACCGATCTTCTGATCGAGCGACATCCGGGCGATGATCCTGTCGATCACCTGATCCGGACGCTGTTTGTTGACGTTCGCATTTTGCATGAGAAGTGAGAATTGAAGGGTTGTCGCTGACCGGCGGAATGGTGCCCGCACGAGGCGCCGCGGGTTAGGAATTTTTCTGTGCCACGTCCACCTTCAGCCGCCGCACCGAGTCGAGTACTTTCCGGCCTTGGAAGGAAATCATTGAGGTCCGCGCGCCGAACCACTCCAAGAGGGAGCCCCGGCCGTCCAAGCGAGCGCAGAGGACTTCGCCATCGAAGAAAAAATCGGCGAACTTCGTCTCGGCTCCGTCCGCGAACATGACCAGCCACGAGCCTTCGGCATCGGCGATACGAAACACGTTGGAGGCCAAGGCTTCGGCGGAATAGGGGGGCAGCTCTTGTTTGAACGGCACCAGCAGCGTCGCCAGGCGAGTGGTCCGATTGTTTTTCCGGGTATACTTCACTACCGGCGCGGCGACCTTGACCGCATAGTCATAGGACACCCAACCCTGAATGGGTTCGGTGTTCCCGTGAAAGGTCGCAGCCTGCAACGCTTCGGTGAGGAGGGGTCGGACCACAATGCCGGCCCCGTTGGGATAGCGGCCCGCGAATGCGAGCTCGTTGAGAGACGCCAACTCCGCTGCGGCCGCGAAATGAAAATACTGGTCATACGTGTGGCGGGCTTCGGCCGCGAATTCATCGAGCACCAGCCAGAAGTGGGGCTTGACGAACAAGACGCGGCGCCGGTGGGTCACTGGATCCGCCAAGCGCTGGTAGCCATCGTGCTGTCCGTCCACGTAATCACAGCGGGAGGTCGTGGCCCAACAGTTAAGCCGGCTATTGGCCTTGGTTTTAAACATCCACTCGTCGGCCAGTTCCGACGAGTCTTGGCCGTCAACCGCAACCGTGTTGTGGGCGATCGTGCTTTTGAACCAGATCCGGTACGGACCCTCGTAGAGATACCGGCCGGGATCGATCAGCAACGTCTCTCCGTGGCCCGACACGTCCAAGCTCAGCGCGTCGGCATGCCCGTGGACACAATTCTGGTCCTGCACCCCCAGCTCGCCACAGGTGAAAACCGCATAGAGGTCGTCATGTTCCCAACCCGTGCGCATAACGAAGAAGCCCCCCTCGGGGCGCGCCACGGATCCGAGCGTGGGTTTTGCTCCGGCTTTTCCGTGGGTTGCGACGTAGAGCAGGTCCGGTCGCTTGAATATCCGCGCCGCCGTTTTAAGCACCCAGCGCAGGTCGTTGGCATCCTCGAGCATGTTGAGATTGTTGATGTCCTCCCACAGGCCATAGGAAGCTCGTGCGCCAAAGACGTCGCTCTCGTCGCCATCCTTCAGCATCGGGTAGACGCCGTGCGGCTTCATCACGCTCAGCACGAAGTCGGCCATCGACTCGACGACCCGCCGGTAGGTTTCGCTGACGCGAACCCCGTTGCGTTGGGCAAGGTCCAGAATCTGTAACAGACAGAACGTGCAAACCAAATGGTAGCCGGAGGCACGCTCCACTTGCATGCCGTCGGCGAGCACCTGCATCCGGGCTTGCTCCTCCAGACGCGACACCGCCTCGACCTGCCAGTCCATGGCTTCCCTGAACTCCGGAAACAGAATTCCCATGTGGGCCAGACCGTTAGCCTCCATCAGGCCCCAGTTGGGCGAGACGTTGAAGTAGCTTTTATGGCGCGTGTAGTACAGGCGCAGATGCCGGGCGTGCTCCACCATCGAGGTGAGCATCGTAATGAGAAACTCCGGCGTGAACTCGGGCGACGAGAGGAAGTGGTAGAAGCAGGGCACAAACGACGTGTAGAGCCGGATGCCGAGGGTGAGCGGCCGCCAGTTGCCCATCTTCATAAAATGCATGCGGCTGGTCTCGCTTGGCACCTGCAGCATCCACTCCAGATTCGGCATCGGGTTTTCCCGAATCCAATCCGACAGGATTCGCTTGAACGCCCGCGTGTATTTCTCATCGCCGGTGTACCAATACGCCCGGCCCAGCTCGGTCAGGTACTCGTGCCGATGAAGGCAGTACTTCCATTCGGGGTCGCCATGAGGGTTCGCCTGCCAGTCGATTTTCTTCCCCAGATCCTGCCCCACCAACCGGTGCCGGCAGATCTGATCGGCTTTGGTGGCATCGAATTTCGGGTTCAGCTTCCTTGTCTCCCAGCCGGCGTAGTAGCGCACGTTGTCCCGTGACCGGTAATACGACCGCAACGACTCGGCGGCGGCCTCCCACCGACCGATGGCCACGGCCGCCTTGACCGCCTCGAGGCCGGGGTGGTCCAAGTTGCACCAACTGAAAAAGCGACTGTGTTTGTTCATTCTGGGGGCGAAGGAGAATATTCCGAGACCACTGGTGGTCGCGGCACACGAACTGAACCGTGGGCGTCCATCAAGCTCGGCGCCCCGACCGGCGGAAAGCTGGCGAATGCCGCGAGCACAAACGGTGCGAAACGGCTATGCCGGCGCGGCGGCCGCTCCAATTCCAATCGTGGTTACACTGTAAACCCTGGCACGGCTGCCGCAAGATTCGCTCCCCATCACAGCCAATCCCTTCAAACCGCCGGAGCAATGCTCAGCGCGACCGTCTTCCGCGGAAGGCTGGTGCCGTCGACCCACAGGCCCTCGACGAGGATGCGGCGGCAATGCTCCGGAATGCCGCGTTCGTTCTGATAGATCAAACCCGCCAGCGTGCTCATCGCGACCCGTCCGATTTCGAACGGATCCTGATCCACTCCGCTGTCAAAATGTCCGTCGGCCACGCTCAAGGTGGCGACGGCGACATCCTCGGGCACCCGGTAGCCAGCTCCGGCCAGCAACTCGGGCAGGCAGCTGAGAGTGGAAATAATCGCATCAGGCGCGACCGATTTGATCCAGCGGCGCAAATTCCGGATCTCCTTCGGCGTGGGTGCCTCCTCCAAGAAAAGATCGGGCAGGTGCCGCCGGGTCGGCAGAAGCGCGTCCTGGCTGCTGAGGTAGCCGGCGCGGAAGTTCCCCTTGGTGTCGCGATCATAGCGCAACGAGCTTACGTACCCGATCCGCTGGTAACCACGTTCGTGAACCCGGGAGAAGGCCATGGCGGCACACTTGGTCTGGTCGCTGGTCACGATGTGCGCCCGCGGAATCTTGACCGAGGCGCCGAAGCGCACGATGGAGAAAAGGCTCCAGTCGAATCCCGGCAGATTCAACCCCATCGGATGCGGCGGAATCAGGATGCCGCGGACATTGCGCGTCAACAGGATGGATTGCATCCGGGCGGCCGTGAGGTCGGGCTTGAGCACAAATTCCTCGAGTCGGTAGCCCAGCCTTTCCGCCGCCGCCTTCGCTCCCTGCCAGTAGTTGTCGAACTCATGGAGTTTGCGCAATGCCTTGGGGTCGCGCCATTGGTTGAGCCAGGCGACCGTGGATCGGATCGTGACCGGACGCTTGGCCTGGCGGTAAGCGGACAGCGAGGCCAGCATCGGGTCGGGTTGATAACCCAGGTGCTTCGCGACGGACTCAACCTCCTGTTGACGGTCAGCCGATATTCGTGGGTCGTGCCGCAACGCCAAGGACACTGTGACGTGCGACACCCCCACGGCCCGCGCGACATCCCGCAGGGATACGCGCACATTTGAGCGGGGCGACTCCGGCGGCATCGATCCACCTATAACCCAGGGCTCGGCGCTGTTTCCAGTGTAAACTCTAAAGGTGTCGCTGCGGCCGGTCCGCGCGAAAGTCTCACGCCTGCGGCCACTCTTTGCGGCCTTCTCCCCATCCCGCGTTTCTGGTATCGACATCCATGTTCTCCGCTCTGGCTGTTCCACCCCGCCCTATCGCCAGAGCGCCAATCGTGATGCGTCAGCCTCTCCGATCATTCTTCCAGGAGCGTCGGCAACCACGACGCGACCATTCCGTCTCCGCCTCCCAGCGATGATGGTTACCCTTCCTCTGTTCCTGGCCCAGGCGGCAGGTTCCGCCCACGGTTCCGTCAAGAATATCACCGGATTCGACTACGGAGTCATCGCCTTCTACATGGCGTTCATGCTCAGCGTCGGTCTCGCCTTCCGCCGGCTGAGCAAGAACACCTCGGACTATTTTCGATGCGGCGGGGCGATGCCCTGGTGGATCACCGGCACGTCGGCTTGGGTGGCCACCTTCTCGGCTTGGGCGTTCGTGGGAGCGGCCTCGGAGGTCTACCGCTCCGGCTTGACGGTCCTGCTGCTTTTCTACGCCTCCATTCCGGCCTTGATCGGCGTGGCATTAATCACCTGCGTGCGCTTCCGCCGCCTGCGGGTGGTGACCTGGATGGAGGCCGTGCGCGAGCGATTCGGCCCGGGTTCCGAGCAGTTCTACACCTGGATCAAGGTGCCGATCGAACTCATCAAGGCCGGCATCTACCTCATGACGATCAGCGTGTTCATGGCCGCGGTGCTGCAAATGAAGATCAATGCGGTGATCGCCGTCCTCGGTGTCACAATCACAATCGTGGCATTCGCCGGGGGAGCCTTCGCGGTGTTGGCGAGCGACTTCATTCAGATGTTCCTTGTCATGACCATCACACTGGTGACGCTGTTTCTGACCGTGCGCCAGCCGGACATCGGCGGGCTGCGCGGCCTGATCGACAAGGTGAGTCAGGCCCATCCCGCCCACTTCCGCTGGTGGCTGGCCTGGCGCCCCTCGATCCTGCTGGGTTGGGGCCTGGCCTTCACCTGGGTGAAGTTCGCCGAGCTCAACAGCATGGAGTTCTCGACCATGTACCTGATGGCCAAGAGCGAGAAGCATGCGCGGTGGATGGTGCTGATCCCCTTGGTCGGGGGGATCATTGGGCCGCTGATTTGGATCGTCCCCCCGCTGGCCGCAACCGTCTGGTTCCCGAACTTGGGAAGCATTTTCCCCGACCTGTCGATGCCCACCGAGGGGGCGTTTGTGGCGGTGGCGCTGAAGATCATGCCGGTGGGGCTGCTCGGGCTGCTGATGTGCGCGATGTTCGGGGCGACCCTCACCAGCATGGACGCCGGAGTGAACAAGGCGGTGGGCGTGTTCGTCCGCAGCTTCTACCGGCCAGTGCTTCGCCCCGACGCCCCCGAGAGCCACCTGCTGATCGCCGGCAAGGTGTGTACGCTCTCGTTCGGCGCGATCATCATCACGCTGTCGCTGCTCATCAACACCTACCGGCAAACCGACGTGTTCACCCTGCTGAATCAGGTGATGGTGAGCCTCGGCATCCCCCTCACGATTCCGATCTTTCTCGGCCTGTTTTACCGACGGACGCCGCCTTGGTCGGCGTGGGGCACGGCGCTGGCAAGCTTCGGCTATTCCGCGTGGGCCAATTTCGGGTTCGCCAAGCAGCTGCAGGACCCGGGCTTTTTGTACCGGCTCCCGATATTTGTTCAGCATCTGATCGGCAATGCGGGAACGCCTCTTACTGCCGAGGAAAGAAGCGACCTGCTGCTGGTGGTGACCGTCCTGGGAACCTCGTTGGTCGGTCTTCTGACCTTCTTCGGCTCGACGCTCTTCCACCGGAAGAGCCCCCCGGCCCACTTCGCGCGCGTGGACCGCCTGTTCACCCAGCTGCGCGTGCCTGTGCTCGCGCCGGAGGACGCGCAGGCGACCGATGAGCCCGTTTACCGACTGCTGGGCCTGCTCTGCACGGTCTATGGAACTTTCATCCTCGGCCTGATGTTGATCCCCAATGAGGCCATCGGCCGCGCCTGTTTCCTGTTCGTCGGCGGGATCGTCGCGACCATTGGCGTCGTCCTCTACTCGGTCGCCAACCGCAAACGCCGGGGTCGCGCATCCGGCGGCACGCCCGCACCGGCGACCGGTCCGGTCCCGTCCTGAACCGCCCTCGGAGTCAGCCCGGGGCTCCGATGAAGCTCCGAAATCAAATCACTCCCACGCGAGGCACTCGGTTACCAGTGTAAGCTACGGGATGTTTGAAAACCCTGAAGGCCGCCGACTATGGCAATCGTCCACCAAGGTCACCTCCCGCCTCGCCGCAATCATTGAACGCCTGCGCGGCCTTGGAAATCCGATCCCCGCCGGTCTTCAGCTTCCAACCCCGTTCTCCCGCCAGCCATGGTTCCGCTGCCCGCGATCTTCGCCGCTCCCAGCGTCGATCCCCTGCCTCCCGTGGGACCATCTTGAATTGCCCCTACCAGTCCGCACCTCCGGCCAACGTCCTCCTGAGAACCGCCTGACCGCCTTCAGTGTTTCTTGGCCCCAAGGCCATCCTGCTCTCCGGTTCAACCCATCTGCCCCCCTACCATGAACACACCAAGAATCGCCACCCGGCGGCTCGCAGTCTTCGCCGGACTTCTGCTCGCCTCAGTCCCGACATTCGCGCAGCTCGCCGCCACCCCGCCCGCCGCCGCCGCGGCGCCCAGCGCCCGATCGGAAGAAGTTGTTAAGATGTCGCCCTTCGTGGTGAACACCGACAAGGACACCGGCTTTGCCGTTACGAGTGCGCTCGCGGGCGGCCGGCTGGCCACCGACCTGAAGGACACCCCCATCGCCTATTCGGTCATCAATCGCGACCTGATCGACGCACTTAACATCACCGACCTGAATCAGGCCGCGAACTGGACCACCAACAGTTTCCAGTTCTGGGACGGCCAGGGCGGGGGCGCCACGTTCAACATCACCAGTCCCATCGCCGTGCGTGGCATCTCCGGCAACAACCCGCTGCGCCAACGCAACTTTTTCCCGTATTACACCACCGGCGACACCTTCGACGTGGAGCGCTTTGATTTCGGCCGGGGTCCCAATCAGATTCTGTTCGGCAACGGCACCGCGGGTGGCACGCAGATTACGATGACGAAACGGGCGCGATTGGACCAGGCCTTCGACGCGCTCTCACTCAGCTATGGCTCGTGGCACACGGAGCGTGTGGAGGTCGACACCAATCACCCGGTCAATGATTGGATGGCGCTGCGGGTGGCCGCGGTTTACGGCGACGGCGGGGGCTGGCGGCTAAACCAGATGTCACACCGCAAGCTGGTGTTTGCGACGTCCACCTTCAAACTCAGCCGCAACACCGAGCTGCGGCTGGAAGGCGAGACCGGCGAGATCCAGCAGCACATTCCCTATGCCCAGCTCCAGGATCAGTTCGGCGGCTGGGATGGCCACACCATCTACAGCGGGCTGCTGACGGCCTCCACCAGCAGCAACACCTACTACGCGGCCGGCGTGGACAAGCGCGGCTCCAATTACTTCGTGTTCAATCCCTTCGCCAACGGCTCCGAGGTGATGAATTACTTCAACGATCCGATGACCCGGGGCGCAGGCAACCAATCCGTCACCAACGACGGCGGCTACACCTTCGGCAGCAACGCATCCTTCAACAACAGCGGGGCGAGCATTCTCCACGCGCTCAACGTGCCGGACCGGTTCGCCAACGCGATCGCCAATTCCTATTTCCGGATCCCGACGGAGAGCTTCACCAACGCCGCCAACGCGCCGATGCTCGACCAGCGGTCCAAGGACGTGCAGTTGACGCTCACCCAGCGGTTCACCGACTCGCTCTACGCTGAGGTCGCGGGCGACGTCAATCGGGTCCACGCCGCCATCAACCGTGTCGATGGCAGCTTGATCAACACCTACATCGACATCAACCAGAAGCTGCCCGACGGCTCAACGAACCCGCATTTCCTCCAACCCTACGGCGACGGCAACTACCAGTTCTCCGTCAAAAACACCAACGCCGAGTCCGTGCGCGCGGCTCTCGCCTACGTCAAGGACCTCGGCAAGTGGGGCAACTACAGTTTCAACGTGATGGGCGGTCTGACCCACCAGTACATCGGCACGCGCTACCTAAGCCTTATGAACCCCCTGACCGCCGGCGGCTCGGACATGCGGGTGTTGGCCAACGACGCTTGGGCCATCAAGGTGCGCCAGTACTGGAACGATCCTCACCCGTTCACCCCGCCGGTTCGGACGATGACCTTCGTTGACCCGAATACGGGGCTCTCCCAGCAAATGACGCCAGTCTGGGCGCTTTCGGCCACCAGCTTCAACAACCTCAACGACCTGGACAACTACTACAACTATTTCCTCATCGCGATGAACGCCAAGTACCTCAAGGACCACTTGGTGATTCTCGCCGCGGCGCGCCACGAGAACTCCCGCCAGGACATTTTGTACACGAAGAACTGGGGTGACTATCCGACGGACTGGGACGGTCACACGATCTACTGGCGCCCGCCCGCGCCCTCCAACTGGTCGACCCTGACCTACGTTCCCAAAAATTCAGCTGGCGTTGCCACCGGCCCCGCCCAGCCGGCGGCCACGCGCCCCCGCACCACCAACGCGTTGGGAATTCCGATCGGCCAAGCCCAGTATGCCAACGATCTTTTCCAGGATGACTTCGGCCCGCCGGAGGTCATCGCCCGGAAATGGACCCCCTCCGTCGGCTCGGTGCTTCACGTTACGGATTGGTTCGGCCTGAGCTACAACTACTCACGGGCCATCGCCTTCAACACATCGGCTGCTCCCGATCCCTATAACAACCTGCTGCCGCCTGTGGTGGGCAGCGGCTGGGATGCCGGCTTCCGGCTGACGTTCTTCAACAACCGTCTCAACGTCGCAGCCAACCAATATAGCAACACGGAGTTCGGCAATTACATCGATCCCACCTCGGTCACCAACCAAATCAACAACCTCTACAATTTCTCACCCCGGGTGGATGCCAACGGCAACCCGATCACGCTGGTCAATCAGGGCAACCTCCGGGGCGGCCAACCCATGTCCACCGTCGTGCGCGACACCCGCACCCGCATCATGGATGGCTATGAAGTGGAGATCATCGCCAACCTCAGCCGCGCGTGGCGCCTGACCGCCAATGTCGGCCTGCCGAAGGTGTGGCAGAAGCAGTTCGCGCCGATCACCCGCAAATACGTCGCGGAGCATGCGTCCCTTTTCCAGCAGATCCTCCAGGACGCTGGCGGCGTCGTCGGCACCAACGGCGTGGCGGTCTTGAACCCTGATCCCACCCTCCGGGGCGTCGACGCCCAGAACGCGGTCAATGCTTACAACAACATCTACAACAACCTCGCCAGTTTCATCCCCGACCTCCAGGCCGCCACTACCGTGCCCTATAACGCCAACCTGTTCACCGATTACACGTTCCAGACCGGCAAGTTCAAGGGCCTCCGGGGCGGCATCGGCTTCAACTGGCGCGGCCGTCGCGTCGTGGGCTACCGCACCACCGACACGATGGTCGATCCGAACAATCCCACCAAGGCGATCGACGATCCGACGGTCGATGCCCACAACGTCGTAACCACCCCGGGCACCATCCTTTGGACCGCGACCCTTAACTACACGTGGAAGGTTCAAAACAAGTACCTGCTGAGCGTCGATCTCATCATCAACAACCTATTCAATAACCGCGGCATTGTTTACACCGACAACAGCGTCACGGCGCGGCCGCTTAACAACGACTACACCTCGCCAGCCCGACGCAACGTGCCCAACGCGGTGTCCTATCAGGACCCGATTGCTTACACCTTCAAGGTCTCACTGCGAATGTAGGGTTTAGCTGGATTAAACGTCTGGAAAACATCAGGCCCGCCGCTCTTCGGCGGGCCTGATTTGTTTTCCGGCTATTGCCACGACGCTCGCACCATTCGTTGAGAACTCGTGCGTGGAGCCCTGAGGACGTCGGCCCGCCTCCGCCTGGTTCAGGGAGCCGGCGCTGCTCCTGAACCGACGAGTTCGTACTCCAGGCGCGCTTCCTCCGTCCGACCGGCCTCGGTCAGGAGGTCGCCGAGGAGCCGGTGGATAGGGGCCAGGTTCGGCTGGAGGCGCTCTGCCGCCTGGAGATGCGTAATCGCCTCGGGCACGCGGCCGAGACGAACCAGGGCCACAGCCAAATTGACATGCGCTTGGGTCAGATCCGGTTGAAGCTGGAGGCCCCGCTCATACTGGGCCGCCGCCTCGGTCAACCGACCGCACTCCATTAGGGCAAAGCCCAGATTGTTGTGCAGATTGGCGTCGTCGGGGGAGAATCGCAGCGCTTGCTGGTATTCGTCCACCGCTGCCTCCCGCCGGCCAGCGGCGAGAAACAGGTCGCCGAGTTCGCGATGCGCCTCGGCGGAGTTCGGCTGCAGCTGCAGGGCGGCCTGCACGTGTGCGACCGCGTCCGCCGGCCGGTTCAGACGTGCCAGCAGTCGCGCCAACGCGAGATACCCCCCGAAATCCGGCCGGACGCGGAGCGCCTGCTCATACCTTGCCGCCGCGCCGGGCAGGTCCCCCTGCTGAAGGAGAACATCGGCCAGATTCACGATGGCTCCGAGAAAATCCGGCTTCAGCCGCAATGTCGTCTCGTACTCGGGTATCGCCTCCTGGGGGCGGCCCGCGCGCAACAGGAGGTTGCCCAAGTTGTTGTGGGCCAGCCAGCACTCGGGGTTCCTGGCCAGGATGGTGCGGTAAAAGGTCGTAATGTCACGATAGCCGCCACATTGCCGCCAGGTGAGCACGCCCAGGCCGCCCACCAACACCGTGGCCAGCGTCCACCGCAGCGCCTGCGGCCACCGCCCGGAAAGCTTCGTCAACCCCGCCGCCGCCGGCGCAATCACCCCGAGGCAAGCCAGGTACTGCCAGTGGTCGGCCACGTAAGAGTAGATGAAGGCATAAACATTAAAGAACCCGAGGGTCGGAAAAAGGGTGCCGCTGAAAAGCAGCGCCGCGACTAAAGGGGCGCGCGTCCGATGGCGCAGCCACCCCAGCGCGCCGAGCGCGCCGAGCGCCGCCAGCGGATAGGCATATTGCCAGACGGCCGCGGCATCGACCGTCCAGCGTGGGTAAATGAACATCAGGTCCGCCGGCCACAGTAGTTTGCCGAGATAGAACCACACCGCCCGCCCGGCCACGAGGAACCGCTGTGCCAGGCTCAGGTTGAAATCAGCGCCTTCGGCGCCGACGTAGGTGCGCTCAACCCAACCGGTGAATAATCCCACAGCCGCGCCCACCACGAACCACGGCAGCAAAGGAATTACATCGCGCCGCCACTCGATGCGGCCCCGCCGCCACCAGATGATCACCAGCAACGCCGCCGGCAGCGACGCCGTGACCGACTTGCTCAGCAGCGCCAGCAGATACAGGCCCGTGGCAGGCGCATATTGCTTCCAGCCGCGCCGTTCATCGAAAGTCAGATACACGAGCAGGGCTGCCATATACAACGCAGTCGACAGCGTGTTCTTTTGTTCCGAAATCCACGCCACGGATTCCACGCACACTGGGTGCAGGGCAAAGAGCAGGGCCGCGAACAGGGCCCCGGGCACCGCGAGTCGGCGAAGAATTAGCAGCAACAGGCATGCTGACGTCGCGTGCAACAGCACGTTGACCAGATGATATCCGAAGGTCGCGTCCCCCCACATCCGGTGCTCAACCCAGAAGGCCGTGTGGAGCACGGGATAGTATTGCTGCGTCGCACCTGGCTCAAACCAGATGCGCCCTAGGCCGTGCAGCGACCGCAGGGCGGGCGTTGTGACATAGTCGCTGTCGTTCCACAGCAGGCTGCCGCCGAGCGCGGGAAAGTACGCCACCAGTGTGACCGCCACGATCAGAAGCCACGCCCAACGCGCGGTACGGCGGGTTTCGGCAACAGTCGTGGAAGCGGCATCCGTCATGGATCGATTAGTTGAAGATCGGAGGACGGGTCATGGCGGACCAGCGGTTGGTCCACCCTGCCGGCGCAATCCCTTGGCGCGCTCGGCCGCGGCGTCCTCGCCGCGGCCCATCCCGGAGAGCATCAGCGCCAAGGCTTGGTGCGCCTCCGGATAATCCGGGTTGATGCGCAGCGCCGCCCGAAATTCGGCGATCGCCCGGTCAAACCGGCCGGTCGCGGCCAGCGCCAAGCCAAGGTTCAGGTGGAAATCGGGCCGGTCCGGCGAGAGCTGGAGGGCGCGCGTGAACCGGGCGGCCGCGTCCTCGTATCTCCCCTGCACAAGGAGCGCGTAGCCCCAGCCGTTTTCGGCTTCAGCATATTCCGGCCGCAGTTGCAGTGCCTGCGCAAACGGTTCCTCGGCTTTTTCCGGTTGACCCAGTTGGGTCCAGGTCAATCCCACGTGGTAAGCGACCTGAGGATCATCGGGGCGGATCCGCTGCGCTGCCTTAAAGTGAACCAGCGCCTCCCCCGGCCGCCCGGCATCGAGCAGCAGAATGCCGAGGTTGTAGTCCGCATTGGCATAGCCGGCCGCCGACTGCACGACGGCCGTGTAGGCTGCAATCGCTTCATCTCGCCGTCCGAGCGCACCCAGCGCCACAGCCAGGTTGTATTGCGCCTCAAGATAAAGGGGGTTCAGGCGCAGCGCCTGCTCGAAATGCCCCCCCGCCTCTGCAGTGCGACCGGCCGCCATCAGCACGCCGCCCAGATTGTTGTGCGCCAGCCAGCAGTCGGGGTTCCGCTGCAGTGTCGTGCGGTAGAGCGTCTCGGCGTCCCGGTACATGCCAGCCTGCGACCAGGTGAGCTTGCCCAGCGCACCCAGCAGCAGGATGCCGAGCGTCCAACCCAACCAGCGCCTCCGCTCCGCCCCCAGCCATGCCAGTCCGGCCCCCGCCAGCGCCATGATGCTCAGACACGCCCCGTACTGGAAGTGATCGGCCACGAAAGAAAACCGGAAAGGATAGACATTGAAGAAGCCCAGCGCCGGGAAGAGGGTCCCGCCGAACAGCAGCGCGGCCGCCAGCGGTGCGCGAGTCCGGGCCCGCAGCATCCAAACCCCGAACAGGACAGCCAGCGCCGCCAAGGGAAAGCCATACTGCCCCACCGCACCCGCATCCAGACGCCAGCGCGGGTAGATGAAGCTGAGATCTGCTGGCCAGACCAGTTTTCCAAGGTAGGACCAGATCGCGCGCCCCGCCAACAGGCAGCGCTGGGCCAAACTCAAGTCGAAAGCGGCGCCCGTTGCATGGATGTAGCGCTGCTCCACCCACGCGGTAAACAGTCCAAAGGCCGCGCCTGCAGTCAGCCACGGGATCAGGGGCGCCACGTCCCGCCGCCAGCCCAGGCTGCCGCGCCGCCACCAGAGGAT
Organism: Opitutaceae bacterium; assembly: GCA_035506315.1. Lineage (GTDB taxonomy): Bacteria > Verrucomicrobiota > Verrucomicrobiia > Opitutales > Opitutaceae > MWDT01. The sequence goes on along the minus strand of DATJPQ010000114.1, from coordinate 14,566 downwards.
CACCAGCAAGGCTGCCGGCAGCGTGGCCGTCACGGACTTGCTCAGCAGCGCCAGCAAGAATAACCCCGAAGCCAACCCATAGGATCCCCGGGTTCGTCGACCGTCGAAACTGAGGTAGACCAGCAGCGCTGCGAGAGCAAAGGCGAGCGACAAGGTGTTTTTCTGTTCGGCGATCCATGCCACCGACTCGACGCACACCGGGTGCAGCGCGAACAGCAGCGCCGCCCACCACGTGCCGGGCACCGCCAATCGCCGCAAGCTCAGGCCGAACAGCCAGGCTGACGTGGCATGAAGCAACACGTTGACCAAATGGTAGCCCAAGGTGGCATTGCCCCAGAGGCCGTGCTCCACCCAGAAGGCCGTGTGCAGCACCGGATAATACTGCTGGGTCGCCCCCACCTCGAACCAGATACGGGCCAGCCCGTGCAGCGAGCGCGGCTCGGGCCCGGTGATGTGCTCCGCGTCATCCCACAACAGGCCGCCGCTCAGGGCCGGCCAATAGACCAGCACCGAGACGGCGACGATGACGCCCGCCGCGATCCATGAATGCCAGCGGGCTTTCGGTGTCGAGAGTCGCGCCGGCGTGTTCATGGCAATTGGGCCCCACAGTTCATTCAGTGATGCTCCGACGATCGTTCCGCCTGCAACCGCAGGCCCGCAGCGCGCTCCGCCTCGGCCTCCGCGGCGCGCCCGGCCTGCGCCAGCGCGTGCGCGAGGCCCAGGTGCCCCTCGGCGGAGTCCGGTTGCAGCCGGATGGCTTCGCGGAAACAAACGATCGCCTCGTCGAGCCGCCCGGCTTTCGCCAAAGCCAGGCCGAAGTTGTAGTGCAGATCCGCTCGCCCCGGCGCGACCCGCAACGCCGCCTCGTAGTGTGCGATCGCCTCCGGCATTCGGCCCGCTCCCAGCAAGGCACCGGCGAGGTTATTGAGCATGTCGGGTTGGGCGGGCCTGAGCCGCACCGCCCGCTCCAAGTGGTCGATGGCATCGGACGTCCGACCCAAGCTGAGCCACAGGCTGCCCAGGTTATATTCGGCCTCCGCCCCCGCGGGCGCGACCCGGATGGCGGCTTCGTAATGTTCGATCGCCTCCTGCACCCGTCCCGTCCGCGCCAGCGCCATCCCGAGATCGTTCTCCAGCTCGGCATCGTTCGGACGCTCCCGCGCCGCCTGCCGCAGCGGCTCGATGGCCGCTTCCCAGTGATCCTCGGCGAATCGTGCGAGTCCCAGGCCATACACGGCTTTGCCATAGCGGGGGTCGAGCTGCCGGGCGCGCGCGAATCGGTCCTCCGCTTCCGCCGCCCGTCCCAGCCGCAACAGGGCCGCGCCCAGATTCGCCTCCGTTTCGGCGTCGTCCGGTCCGGTCTTCAGCGCCCGTTCAAACTGGTCACGCGCCTCGGCATAGCGTCCCGCCTCGAACAACGTCGCCCCATAGTTCAAGTGCGCCAGGCCGTTGCCCGGGCGCTTGGCGACCGTATCCGCCCACAGTGCCAGCTCGCTGCGGTAATCGCGATTGCGGGCCGTCGTCAGCCATCCGCATGCCAATGCCAGTGCCACGCTGGCCGCCAAGCCCGCCCGTCCCGCCCAACGGTACAAACCCGCGACCAGCAGGACCACCACGGCGGCCAACGGCAGATACATGCGGTGCTCCACGATCATTTCGGTGGTCCCGGGTGTCAGGCTGGTTGGGGCCAGGATGGCAAAGAACCATCCGCCCAAGAAGCCGATGGCCGGCCAGCGCCACAGCGTTACGAGGACGGCCCCCGCCAGGCCGACGACCACGATGGCATAGGGCAGCACCTGGGCGGCATCGTGGACCCAGAATGGGCCGTACTCGAAGACCAGCGGATGGGGCCATAGCGAAAGACCCAGGTAGCGTGTCAACGCCTCGCACTGCGACAGCCAGTACGACTTGGCGGCCCCGAGATTGAAGGCGAACGCGCCGCCGCGATTCCCCCCTGTCCCGGCGACCAGCAGGACCAGTGGAATCCACGTCGCGGCAAGGCCGCCATAGAATGTACGGCGCTGCCGCCACGCCTCCCGAAAGCTGCCGGCGACGAAAGTGCGGTCGTAGAGCAGCACCAGGATCGGCGCCGTGACCATCACCTCTTTGGTGCCCATTCCCAGCAGGCACGCCAAAACCGCGAACCCCTGCCACCGGCGCGGTCGAGGAGACTCGGTTGCCCGGAGGAAGCCATACAGCGTCAACAAATAGAACAGACCCATCAATGACTCGGCGCGCTGCACCACATAGGTCACCGCCTCCGTCTGCAGCGGATGCAGCATCCATAACAGCGCTGACGCCAGTGCCACCAATCCCGCGTTGCTCTGGCGGCGGCCCGCATCGCCCGCGAACAGGTTCCCGCAAACTGGCCGCGGCAAGGTCCGACGCACCAAGCCAAACAGGGTCAAGGCAGCCAGCGCATGGATGGCCAGGTTGGTCGCATGGTAGCTCCACACCGCGGTGCCGCTCAGGGCGTAGTTGAGCGCCAGACTGAAACTGAGCACCGGCCGCCCACTGACCGTGAGCCCCTCGTTTCCCGCAAACAGGCGCCAGGGGGGCCAGAGATGTTGCAGCGACGTATTCCGGACGATCGAGCTGAAGTCGTCGAAGACGAACGGCACGCGGAAACTCGACTGACACGCGGCCAGCGCAGCGAGAATGATCACCATCGCCGCCAGCGCCACGGGTCGGCGCGGCCGCCGCGCCGGCGTGGCACCAACCGAAGCACGAGCCGGTTCCGGCACTGGCTCCCCGGCTTTCATGGATGTGCTGCGGGCGGCGCCGACTTGAGACGCAAGCCCGCTTCATGTTCAGCCGCCGCCGCCTGCTGCCTTCCCGCCTGCCACAGGGCCAGGGCGAGCTTGAGATGCGCATCGGCCCAATCGGGCCGCAGGCGGATGGCCTCCTGGAACTGCGCGATGGCTTCGTCCGTTCGTTGTAGGTTGGTGAGCGCGATCGCCAGATGATAATGAATCTCCGCGTTAGCCGGGTTGCCCCGGAGTGCGGCTTCATAATGGGGCACGGCCGCTTGCGTGCGGCTCATCGCGGTCAGCGCCAGGGCCAGGTTGTACTCGGCTTCACCCATCTTGGGATCGCTCCGCAGCGCGGTCGCGAAATGCGCGGCCGCCTCCGGCGCCCGCCCGGCGGCCAGCAGCAGGTTGCCCAGGTTGTTTTCGGCCTCGGCGTATCCCGGCCGGTCGCGCAGCGCCTGCTCGTAATGCGCCATCGCATCCCCGGGCCGGCCCAAGCCCGCCAGCGCGCGCCCGAGATTGAACTCGGCCTCGGCATAATGCGGCGCCAGTTCGAGCGCCCGCTCCAGATGCGCGACGGCCTCCTGTGGACGGCCGGCCTGCGTCAAGGCGTTGCCCAGATTGTTTTGGGGCTCGGGATCATCGGGCCGGGCGCGCGCCGCCTGCTCCAGATGAGGCAGCGCCTCACGGCTGCGGCCCGATTCGATCAAGAGGATGGCCAAATTATTGTGTGCCATCCAACACGCCGGGTTGGCGGCGAGCGTCCGGCGGTAGAACGTCTCCATGTCACGATACAGACCGCATTGGCGCCAGGTGAGCACCCCGAGCACGGCCAGTAGCACCGCGGCCAGCGCCCCGCCGGTCCGCCGCGCCGGCAGGGCCTGACGTTCCATCCACCACGCCGCGCCGGCGGCCGCCAAGACGATGGGGCCGAGGCTCGGCTGATACTGCCAGTGGTCGGCCACGAACGAGAAGACAAACGCGTAGACATTGAAGAACCCAAGCACCGGGAACAACGAGCCGCCGAAGAAGAGCAAAGCGGCCAGCGGCGCGCGGATCCGCCGGCGCAACACCCAGAGGCCGGCGAGCAGGGCCGCGCCTCCCAGCGGAAACAGCCACTGCCACGGCTCCGTCGCGTCCACCCGCCAGCGCGGATAAATGAAGATGAGATCCGCGGGCCAGACCAGTTTCGCCAGATAGAACCAGAACGCCCGCCCGGCCAGCACCGTGCGCTCGACCAGCGTCAGGGCGAAATCCGCCCCCCGCGCGCCAATGTAGGTCCGCTCCACCCAACCACTGAACAGACCGAATGCAGCCCCCGCGGCCAACCACGGCAGCAGCGGCCGCAGGTCACGCCGCCACGCGAACCGCCCGCGTTGCCACCAGAAGATCACCAGCAGCGCCGCCGGCAGGGTGGCCGTCACGGACTTGCTCAAGAGCGCCAGCAGAAAGAGGCCGGAAGCTAGCAGGTAGGAACTTCGGGCGCGGTGCCGGTCGAAGTCCAGGTACACCAACAGGGAAGCCAGATACAATGCCGTGGCCAGCGTGTTTTTCTGCTCCGCAATCCACGCTACGGACTCGACGCAGACCGGATGCAACGCGAACAGGAACGCCGCCAACCAAGCCCCTGGCATTGCGAGGCGGCGCAGGATCAAGGCCAGCAAGCAGGCCGAAGTGGCGTGCAGCAGTACATTGAGCAGATGGTAGCCGACGGCCGCATCGCCCCAGAGGCGGTGCTCGAGCCAAAATGCCGTGTGCAGCACCGGATAATACTGTTCCGTCGCGCCCAGTTCGAACCAGATGCGCCCCAGCCCGGCGACCGACTGCAACTCCGGCTTGGTCACGTAATCGCGGTCGTTCCAGATGAATCCGGCGCGGATGGCCGGCAGGTAAGCCAGCATGACCGCTGCGAAAACCAGCGCCGCCCGTCCGATGATCGCAGCCTGGACCAGTCCCGCCGAGCGGCGGAAAGCGCGCACAGCCGGTGCCCGGGGGATGGCGCTCATGAGCTACCTTACGGAATCTGTTTCCACTCCACCACCTCGTAGTGCGGTCCCTTCGCTTCGGCCGCACGAGTCTCTCGACCAGTGCCGGCGCCCGCGTCCCACGTCAGCCGCACCACCGGCAGCACCGGCGCCCAGCTGCCATCATCCTCAAACAGCGCGCAACCCTGGGAGCCGTCTCCGTAAACCCGCGCCGTCAGGCGCCAGCTCGCGGGATCGTCAGTACTCAATGTCGGCTGCGCCAGCGGCAGCACGGCCCCCGCTTTGACGAACAACGGAACCTGTTCCACGGGCACCGTGAGGGTGATCCGCTGCCCGCCGTCGTACCGCCGCCCCGTCCAGAAGTCGTACCATCCGCCCGCGGGCAGATACACGGATCGCTCCGTGGCGCCGGCAGTGGACACGGTGACACGATCACCCCTTGGCGCAGAAATGACCGGCGCCACCAAGAGGTCGTCTCCCATCAGGTATTCGTCATCGATGGTGCGGACGGCCGGGTCGTCCGGATAGTCCAGGACCAGCGCCTGGAACGGCGGTCGCCCCTCGCGGTGATAGCGTACAAAGGCGGCCTGCAGGTAGGGGACAAGCTGCATGCGAAGTTCGAGCAGCCGCCGGCACTGTGCCTCAAGCACCTCCCAGTCCGGCGCGAGACGCCCGGCGTCGTTGGCTGCGCGCTCTACCTGTTTCCACGGCGGGTTTTTCAGGTACCAAGCATTGATCATCGCCAGCGGCGAGCATACCACCGCCTCCAGCCGTCGGAGCAGGTCCTCCGGGCTGCGGGCATCCCGCACTTCGGGCGTCCACAGCAGCCCGGAAAAGCCGGCTTGGGCGACGCCGCGGACGTACTGGCGGTGATCATAGAGATCACTGTAGAGCACGTAGGGATAGGGCGCGGCCAACGCACCCGACGACCGGACCAACCCGTAGGTACGCTGCTGCCGCTTCTCAAATATGCTTTGGATGGTCTCCTGATAGCGCAGGCCGAACAGGGTGTGCATTTGCTCGCCGTCGGCCCCCGAGGGAAACCGGCTGATTTCGGGGAAGGACCAATTGCCCGTGAAGTCCGAGTTGTCGCACTCATCGAGTTTGTAGCCCGATACCCCCAGGGCGACATGCTCCTGCTCGTGGAAATCGCCGAAGATCCGCCGCGCCGCCGGGTCCAGAAAATCTGGCACCAGCCCGCCCCATACCTCGTAGGCGCCGGTGTGCGGCAACAGGGCCGCATAGATCGGCGAACTCGGATGCGTGAACGCGTGCTCCCACAAGTTGAGGTGAAAATGCTCCTGCCCCAGCTGTGCGATCATCGCCCGCGGATCCGGAAACCGTGAACTCCACACGAACGAACAGGAATACGCGTGGCTCTGCCAGTGGGGCTCGAGCCCGAGCACGTCGCAGGGCATGCGGCGGTCGCGCAAGTCAGAGGCCAGCTTCAGTACATCCTCCTGGCTGAAGTCCGACTGGGCCCGGTACCAGAAGCCGAGCCCCCAGCGTGGCGGCAGCGGTCCGCCGCCCGCGAAGAGATTGTAGCGCTGCACCGCTTGGAGCATCGTCGGACCGGCAAAGACGTACACGTCAACGCCGCGCGCCTCGGGAATCTCCACCAGCACTTCGCTGGGTTCGCCCCAGCCCAGCCGCGCGGCGGGACCGCGCAAATTGTTCCAGCCGTCGTTGTCGGCCGGCGCGCTGGCGGGCCGGGGCGCCTCGGCAGGCCGGCGGTGTTTGTTGCCCAAATAGAACGTGGCATACCGCGCGGTGTCGACCAGGACGCTATAGCCGCGGGTCGTGACGTAGAACGGCACCGGAGCATGCGAATCGCCCGTGTCCATCGCGGGGTCCGCTTCGACGCGCAGGCGTTTCTTCAGACCCCGTTGTTGGAACGACTGCAGTTGCAGGCCCAGGCCGTAAATCAGCTCGTTTGGTTCCAGCGGCACGCTCAGGAGAAACCCGCGGTCCGTCGCGACGCCGGTCACGGGCACCGGGCACTCCGCCGCGGGCAGCGCCGCCATGGCCTCCACCGCCGGAGCGTAGTGCCGCGTGGCGACCGGGGTGATCTTCTCCGGCTCGCCGAACGTGAAGCGCCAGACGCCCGGCAAAACCTCCACCGGCGCGGCGGCGGCGGGTGCGGCCAAGAACCCGCCGAGCAAGAGCCCAAGGGCAAGGCCGATCCAACGCGCCGGGGTTCTCGTCAAGGTCCGCAGGGGAATGCGGGTCACGTCGCGCCGGGCGGGATTGGAAGCGAGAGCACTCATCGTCCTGGTTCAGTCCCCACGACGTCGGACGCACGCGATAGCAACAGCGCGCGGGCCTGCTCGTCATAGCTCGCCTCCACCGGGCGCCCGTTGAGTTCGAGCGCGGCCGGCTTTCGCGCGGCGCGCAGCCGGACGTTCAGCGTCGGCTGGCCCTGCAACAGGACATCCAGACCCGTCCCCTTCCACTGGGCCACGAGGAAGATCTTGGACAGCGAATCGAGCACGACCTTCCCGTCCCGGCGCAGATAGCTGCCATCGGCGATGAAATACCGCGTGGCCGCATCCGGGTCGGCCGGATTGGCGCCGACCGGATACGTGATCGCCGTCAAGTAGGCGTCCGTTTCCCAGCCTCCGGCCACGATGTTGGCGTTGCGGTGCCGGATACGTCCTTCCGCGAGCAGGTTCAGGTAGACGTCGGTCGTCGTGCCCTGTTGCCGGAGGCGCACGCCGATCATGTTAGGACCCTCCAGCCGCTCCATCTGCGGCAGATGACCCTGGTTCTTGTCATCGACCAGCACGATGGCGGTGAGAAAAGTCGATTGCCGTGTCTGCTCCGGCGGCTCGAAGGCGTAGTAGGTGACCTTGGCTGTGGCATCGTGGTCCTTGAGTCCGGTCTGGGGCACGAGCCGCATGCGCTCGGGATAGTCGGTCGGCAGACCGGCATCCGGGAACGTTGCCGGGAATAGCGGCCGGACGAGCACGCTCGCCGCGCCGTGGGTCACGTGGAGGTCGAGACCGCGGCGCTCGGCCTCGCCGTCGAAGTGCAACATCCAAGCGAACTGCCCGGGCTCATAGCTCTTCACGTCGTCGATGATCAGGATCACGTCACCGAGCCAGAGGAAGTGGCGGAAGTTGCGCGCAAACAGGTGCGCGGTGGGCCCGGTGGCATCGGCGAGCACATACTTGAGTTCACCCGCATCCATCAGGTGCGAAACAGTTCCGGGAAACTGGGAGCCGAAATAGGTGTCCTCCGGATTTTCCGCCTCGCCATTGAACAGCACCACGTTGTGGGCGCGGCTCTGCCGGTAATAACTATCGTACTCGGGCAGGGCGTAGTTGCAGTTTCCTGAGTCAATCAGCAAATAGGTGCCGCGGTGGAACAGAACGAAGGAGCCGGCGTCGGCATGCGCGTGGTTCCAGGTAAACCCCGAGCGCACGGCGAGCAGCGTTGCATCCTTGGCCCACGAGGTCCGGAGCGTCGCCCAACCCATATCCCGAAACAGCGCCGCGGTCGGTAGGTCCGGTGCTGCCGGCGCCGCCGCCAGCTCAGCAGGGCTGGGTGCGTAGACCAGCCCGAGCGGTGCAGAGCCGCTCAATCCTTCGCGAAACTGCGTCGCCCGAGTCTGGTTGAGATACCAGAGATAACGAGGCGAGTGGTCGCCCAAGGCCCATAGCAATGTGACGGGCCGGCTCCCATCGACGCCCAGCGACCCGTCGCCGAAGTTGACCGACATCAACGGCCCCGTATTCGGGTAACACACGTCGATGAAGAAATCGGCGGCGTGGGCGAGCACCGGGATCTCCGGTAGCGACGGCGAACGGAAGGTGTTGGTCCATGCCAGCCGAAACTGTAGATACTCCGACAGGGCAAAGTTGTCGTAGTTGGCGCTTTCGTAGAGCGCACCCCCCGGGTCAATGCTGCGCGGCTTGGTCTCCAAGGCACTGCCCGCGTAATCGAACCATTCGATCGAGCCACGGGCGATATCATCGAGCCAAGTCCGGGCGTGCGGCTCTTCGTCGAGCACCGCCAGGGCGCCGAATCCCGCCATGAACACGCACGCGCTCCACCAGTTGTGGCCCATGGTGTCGAGCGAGTGGATGCGCGTATCGCCACTCACCCAGTCATTCAGGGTCGGCCGGATGCCGAGTTCCACCAAGGCTTTCGTGATCGTCGCACGGTCGGCCGGCGACAGTTCGTCGTGGATGCAATCGTAGCCCAGTGCGACCGTGTAAATGGTTGCCGCGGTGCCCAGCGCGGAATGCCATGGCGGCTCGCGCTTCAGCATTTCGTCCTCGTTCCACATCGGGCGCGCGCATTGCCGCAGCAAAAGCTCACGGATCTTGTCGGCAAATTTCTTTTCCCCGGTCATGCGATAGGCCAGACAAAGCGTCTCCATGGCGCCGCCGGGCGCCCCCGCACGGCCGCCGGGGGCGGCCGGCTCGACCGCCCGGTTGGCGTCCGCGAGCACCCCCGCCCACGCCTGCGCCAATGCTGGTTCCTGTGGCAGGCGTTCCTTCAGCCCGGCAATCTGCTCGGCAGTGAACAACAGGTACGGATGGCCGCCCCGGCGTACGAAATCCTGGGCGGCGGGACCGCGGGTGGCGACCGCCAGACTCGCCACGGTCAGCACCGCCAGAAAACAGCGGTGCCACCGCGCCACCGCACACCCGAACATCTGCGGGGTAAGGTCTCGGAGAGGCATGGGGAAATGTCCTTGCGGTTGCGGCGCGGGGCCCGTCAGCGCTCGATCAGGAAGGTCTGCTCCACGGGCGGGGCCGATTGGAAACGCGGCTCGATTGTACGGCCCCACTGGAGGGCGACAACGATGACTTTCACCGGAAATCGGCTGCGAATAGGGATCGGGGTGAGCCGGAGATGATCGCCTTCCACTATCGCGGGCCCGACGGCGACATAATATTCCACTGGCAACCCTGAGTCCGCGGTCGCGCGCAGCGGGACGCTCTCCCTTCCAGCCGGCTGGTTGTCAATCCGCGGAAAAGTCACTATCTGGGGCCGCCCAGCGGTCAAACGGGCGGGAATTGGCATCACCGCGGGCTGCACCGCCCGGCGATATCGAATGTCGCCCGGCTGCTCGACTTGAAGCATGATCGTCCGATCCGACTGCCAGTCGAATTGCACGCGAAACGTGTCCGGGCTCACCTGCTCCACGGGGCCCATGATTTTCCGAAACCGTAGCTCGCCCGGTGCGTGACCGAGGGGCGCGCCGGCGCCGACAAGCTCAGGCGGCACCCTCGAAAGGAAACCGCCTACCACCTGGAAGGTGCGTCCGTCACCCTCGGGTTCAAACTTCAGCTCCACATCGCCGCGGGCGCCAATCGGCAGCACATGGCCGTCTTGGACGAAGGTCGGCATCTGTTTCTCGCGCCTCCTCCGGTCACCATCGAACGTCGAGGCGGCGCGAGCCGTCTCTTCGTCAAAGAACCACCACGCCTGCTTCGGATCGCCCCGGTATTCCCGATACGGGGCGGGCAAATGCTGATCAGGCTCGATCAGGCCGGTATCCGTAAGCCAGCCGGATTCGGAAGTGATCGCCCGCAACCGCACCGAACCGACTCCTGCCGCACCATCCAGCAGGCGGTACTGACAGGCTTTGCGGATGAAGAGAGCGACAAAACGCGCCTGACGCTCGGACCAGTCCGTGTGGGTGCCCCCGGGGTCGACCGCCACGCCGATCAGATTGCGCTCGTCCGCCATCCGCAGCGCCAAGGCGGTGTCCCGTACCACTGGCCAGAAAAAGTCGCGGTCGCCCGGTCGGCCGTCGTCGTATTGCGGCAGTTCGGTGGTCTGCCCGACAACGTAGCACACCGGAATGCCGGTGAATCCCAGCGCGGCCGGCAGGGGATAGGTGCGAATCGGCACTACGGCGATCGTCCGCTCCGGAAACGCCGCCGCAAAGATCCAGGTGCGGCCGTGAAACGAGTGTCCCATCCAGAGAATCGGGGCCGAGCCGATCTCCACATAGCCCGACTCCTGGGCCAGATCTTCAAACATCCGCGTCATTGCCTCCGCCGACCCCGGTTTCAAATCCCATGTGATCGCGGGATCTCGTCCGGTCAGGTAAACAATGCCGAGTCCCTCGTCCGCAGCCGCGGCCCGAATGACTGGGTCCTCCAGCCAGTTGCGCTCCAGCATGTTCTCCATCGAGAAGATCAAGCCGCGCACCTGCCGACAGGCCGGTGGAATCCACAGCCGCGCGCTCCCTTGGCGCCCCACAGCCACGCGGTACTGGTAAACGGCGTCCTCGGCGGGCTCGGCCGCCAGTATCGTCGCCGCCACCAGGAGGGCCACGGTACACAGCGCAACGAACCACCTGATTCCGGCGACGGGTTTCATGGATTCTTGTGATCCGTAGGCTGGACGGCCTCGCGCACCAACATCGCCAACTCCGGGCTGGAGTAAAAGGCATTAAACCCGGTCCTAGCCGCCGCCGCGGTGTCGACGTGGGTTAAAAAGAAGCCCCACACGCCGCACGTCTTGTCGATCCACGGATATGCACCGGCCCAACTCGGGCTGCTCAGCAGAACGGCCGTCTCGTGCGCGTCAATCTGCTCACGCCACTCGCCAAGGCCATAGACGCCGCGATGCGTTGCCCCGCGCACTCGCCCGACAAACTCACGCTCCGGATCGACCTGCGCGCCACGCACCTGATCGGATTCCATCTCCTGAATGGCGGCGGCCGAAAGCACCCGGCGGCCACGAAATACCCCGTCATGAGCGATCATCTCTAAGAAACGTGCGTAATCCCGCAAGTTGCTGCGTGCGCCCCCGCCGAGCATAGGCGCATGACCCTCGCCGGTATCAACCGGCGTAAAGTGGGTCGATGTCATGCCGAGCGGCCGGGCTATCTTGTCTTGAAACAGCGCTTCCCAGTCCTTTCCCGTCGCCAACTCCGCCATGCGGCCGGCCACCTGCATGGCCAGCCCACCATAATGGAACTGCGCGCCCGGCTCCGCCTCGGCGGGCAACGGCACAATATGGGCCACCGATTCGGCGAGGCTTTGGTAGGTGTCGCGCGGGCGACCCGCCGGCTGGTAGTCGGGATAGCCGGCAGTGTGCGAGAGCAATTGCCGCAACGTCGCGCGCCCCTTCGCGCCCGAGAGCTCCGGCAGCCATTTCGCGGCTGGATCGCCCCACGAAACACGACCGTCATCTACTACCGCTGCGATGGTCGCCGCTGCCAACCATTTTCCGGCTGAGGCGAGATACACCTCGGTATCCGGGCCATAGTTCCCGAAATAGCGTTCACCGATGACGTGATCGCCCTGCGCGACCATGAGCGCCGCCCCAGAATAGTAGCCGCGGTCGACCCAACCCTGAATTCGCCGGTACACAGGCTCCAATCGCGTTGCGTAGGCATCCGGTGCCGGCGTCGCCACTGCCGACCCGCAAGAAACGAGGGCCGCCAGTGTGGCGCCGAAGATGGGTTCCAAGGGTCTCAAGCGGGGGAGATTTTGCGAACGGCCTGCCACGACCGGCGCCTCCCTCGGCAGAAGTGCGATTCCGCCGACCCGGATGGGGTGAACGCGACCTCCGTGGCACCTGCCATCCAACCGTCGGCGCCGGCGCCCGGCAATCGCTCGCCAGATTACACTGGAAACCTGCCGTACCAGATGCCGGTTTGGCCACACCACCACCCATTGCGTTGCCGCGCCAACCCTCGTCCAATTGGCAATTCTATGCGGCGAACACACCGGGCGGGCTAGTGTCCCGCCGTGTGCCAAATAGGAAGCGGCTCCCGTTTGTTACGGCTATGCCCGTTAGGCTCGCGCCACGCACCATTGTCGGGATATTGGTGCGTGAGGAACGGTGCGCTGAATTCAACTTGGCCGTCGCATGATGCCAATGCAATGGTCTCAGCCATAGATCAAGGCGCCGCCCCGGAAAATCCGATTCGGTGATTCGGATTTTTCAGACGACGTATGCATGACGCGCGATTATCCCGTTGAGTTGGGCCGCGAACTCCACTGCTGACAGTTCGGATTTGGCGCCGAAGTGGGTGTTAATCACTCTGTAAAAAAGTCGCACGGATTTGGTCCGATTTCCGAAAAAACGGGACCCAAATCCGAACTAACACCCCAAGTGATTAACACCTGACTTCCGCAATTTGCTCCCGCTTACGTAGTTTTGAGAAGTGTTAATCACCCCTCGAAAGTTCGGATCGAAAAACAGATGGCTGCCCAGGCTGGGATCGAACCAGCGACCAAGTGATTAACAGTCACCTGCTCTACCGCTGAGCTACTGGGCAACGCGGGAAAAGAGGGTCTACAAGAAAATCCGGCCGGGCAATGTCAATCCCGTTGTGCCCGAGGACGGTTTCCGGTAACCTGTTGGCGTCAACCGGCGTCGGTTCCCCAGGCGCCAATCCCATGAGGCTCGAGTCTTTCCCCTGCGTTCGCCTCGCCGTGCTGGCGGCCCTGGCCCTGCCGGTCGCGGCCCGCGCCTCGTGGCTGGACCGGCTGCTGAGCCTCGGGAAACTCTACGAGGACGTGGTCGCGGAGCAGACGGATCCGGCCACCTCCCCGCTGCCGCCGACGGCGCAGACGCCGACCTTCTACCTCGAGCACGCCAGCGGCTTCGTCGAGGTGGGCATGGATCCGGTCGCCGGCGACCTCCCGCCCCTGCCCGCGGTCGTGGTCGACGAAATCCACCAGGCGCTGACCGCCGCGCACTACCTGCCGGCGGCGCCGCCGCACCCGGCCTCGCTGGTGCTGATCTACAGCTGGGGGGTGATGCGCGAGCAGGATTTTCCCGGGCGCGAACTCGCCGGCCAGCGGAACCGCCTCATGCTCGTGGCCCCGAAAAGGCAGGCCCAGGCGACGTTCCAGGACGTGGCGGACAACGCCGAGCCCTGGGGCTTCCATTTCCCGATCATCAACCCGGAAAAGAACCGGCTGCTGAGCATGATCGGCGACGACCGCTATTTCGTCGTCATCTCGGCGTACGACGTGGCGTCCGTCGCCCGCGGCCATCCCCGGCTGCTGTGGCGGGTGCGCATGAGCACCTGGACCACCGGCACGTCGATGGCCGATGCATTTCCGACCCTGTTGCGCGGCGGCGTCCCGTATTTCGGCCGCAATTTCGACGACGCGCAGTTCCTGTCGCTCCCGAAGGTGCGGGCGGGCACGGTCACCATCGGCGCCCCCCGGGTCATCGAGGCGCCCGAGCCCGGCGCGGCGGCGAAGGCGGACCGCTGAGCAGCCGCGCGCTCAGGACGTCGGCGGCCTGGCTTCGAACGTCTGGTCCGGGTTGAGTTCGAGGCGCAGGTAGTCGTAGACGACGCCGGCGGTGAGGTCGCCCTCGGGCACGGTAAGCTGGATCTCGTTGTCGCCGGCGCGCAGCGTCGCGGCGTCGAACTCCAGCACGTACTGGTACCAGACGCTCTTGTTGGTGTTGTAGCGGAGGGCGTCGGTGCGCCGTGGGTAGATGGCACCGACGGCGTGGCCGTTGGCCGTCACCGTGAGTTCCTCGGCATTGGCGCCGGCCAGCGCAACGCGCAGCGCGGCGAGGCCGTGCGACGGTCCGTCCATGGAGAACTTGATCGTCCAGGTTGTCGCCCGGCCGTGGCCGTAGATCCGCCAGGGCCCCTGTTGGTTGGATTGCGGGTACTCGCTCAGCGACTCGGCCTTCATCCAGCCGAACTTCTGGTTGGCCGGATCCTTGGCCGCCGGATTCAGCCAGTCGGTCGACTCGCCGTGCGGCACCTCCTCGAAGAACCAGTCCTTGTGATAATCGCTCTGCCCGACGGTGTAGGTGACGTCGTTGGGGAACAGCAGCGGATAGCGCAGGCACCAGCCCCAGAGCCAGTAGTTCGCGGCGTCGCCC
>DATJPQ010000113.1:0-12472 GCA_035506315.1 Opitutaceae bacterium | reverse complement strand
GGTCTGCTCCTGAACGGCGTGCCGGTAAAGCTGCGCGGCCTGTGCCTGCACCACGATGGCGGCGCCGTCGGCGCCGCCGTGCCCGAGGCCGTGCTCGAGCGGCGGCTGCGCCTTTTGCGGGAGATGGGCTGCAACGCGATCCGCGGCAGCCACAATCCCGTGGCGCCCGAGCTGCTCGATCTCTGCGACCGCCTCGGGCTCCTCGTCATGGATGAGGCGTTCGACGAGTGGACCATCCGCAAGCCGCAAATCGCCCACGGCTATTCCGAGTATTTCGCCACCTGGGCCGAAAAGGATCTCGTCCACCTGACCCACCGCGACCGCAACCACCCGAGCGTCATCCTGTGGAGTGCCGGCAACGAAATTGGCGAACAGCGCTCGCCCACCGGCGCCGACGTGCTTCGCCCGCTCGCCGCCATCATCCACCGGGAGGATCCCACGCGCCCGGTCACGGCGGCCATGGATAATGTCTACACCGACAAGGGCAACGCACCGGATGCTTTTACCTCCCTGCTTGACGTCGTCGGCTACAACTACGTCGACCGCTGGGGCACCCGCCGCGAGACCTTCTACGCGGACGACCGGAGCAAATATCCACAGCGGAAAATGGTCGGCTCGGAAAACGTCTGCATCGGCGGCGTACGCGGCAATTACGAGTCCGGCGGCTTCGGTCCGGGCGGACCGGAGCCGGCGCCTCCGCCCGGCAGCCCGTTGCGCGCCCGCTACGCCACAGCCATGATTCGCGCCGAGCAGCTGTGGAAGTTTACCCGGATGCATGACTACGTCATCGGCGACTTCCTCTGGACCGGCATCGACTACCTCGGCGAATCGCGCTGGCCGCGCCGATCGTCCACCAGCGGCGTGCTCGACACCTGCGGCTTCGCCAAGGACAGCTACTATTTTTATCAGAGCCAGTGGACCACCGTGCCGATGCTGCATCTTTTGCCGCATTGGAACTGGGCGGGGCGGGAAGGCCAGATCATCCCGGTGATCGCCTACACCAACTGCGACTCGGTCGAGCTCTTGCTCAATGGCAAAAGCTACGGAACGAAGACGCTGGAATTTCCCCGCCAGGGTGCCGCCGGCGGCTGGAACACTTACGCCCGGCCACAATTGTTTCCGACCACGGCCGACCTGCATCTCGCGTGGGATGTGCCCTACGAACCCGGCGTGCTCAAGGCCGTCGGACGCAAAGGTGGCCGGATCGTATGCGAGGAGGAGGTCCGTACCGCCGGCACGCCCGCCGCACTGGTGCTGGCCGTCGATCGCGACGCGTTGCGCGCCGACGTCCGCGACGTGGCTCACGTGACGGTGAAAGTCGTCGATGTCGATGGCATCCTAGTCCCGCGCGCCGACCCGCTAATCGTGTTCGACCTGCAAGGTGCCGGCGCGCTCATCGGCGTGGACAATGGCGATCCTGCCAGCCACGAAGATTACCGGGCCAGTCAGCGAAAAGCCTTCAACGGTCTCGCGCTCGCTCTCGTGCAAACCACGACCCAGCCTGGCGAAATTCGCCTGAAAGCCGCGGCCGAAGGGCTCCGGGGTGCCGAAGTCGTCCTCCACACTTCCGCCGTCTCCGGCCTGGAGCAGCCGGCGATCTCCGCACGGGATTTGTAGGCCCAGCCCATGCCCGGGTTTGTGCACACGGATCCGGTCGCGAACGCATTTGTTGCCAGTCACCAATCGACCGCCTTGCTGCGGTCCAACTTTGGTTGCGATCAACCAGCGCCCGATACCCTGCGGTTGTATGCACCGGCGAAATATCATTTTATTGATCTCCGTTTCATCAGGTTGGAAAATTCTCCCCGCTGTGGCGCACGGATAGCTAACCTGTAATGCTCTCCACTCATGCACCCGCCACTCGAATCTTCCGTCAACGACCGTACCGGCCAGCATCCGCAGTCCATTTGCGCGCTGTTGGAAGATACCACCGCGGGCGGATCGCGGTTCCTTGCAGGTGCCAGAAACTTCACCTAACTAATAATCGTCACTTCACACGACCATGAAAACGTTACACCTGCGACTCGTTTTTCCCGCCCTCTTCGCACTTGGTCTAGTTTATGCCTTCGAGGCGCACGCTTCACCCGAGATCAGAGGTGACTCCGACGGTGCCTTTTCATTTTCGCTCATGCCCAAGGCCTTTCAAAAGAAGCCACAGATCGACATGACGGTGTTCACGACCGTGACCGACGCCGGGCGGCTGGTAGCGCCCGCCTCTCCGGACCATCCCGTGTATTATGTGTCATACCCGGGTGGTTTTCGTGAGTTCGGGGGGGCCTACGCCGGGGTGCATCCCCCGCCCGTGGCGGATTTGGAGCGGGTCATGAAAAAGGCCTTGGCCAGTCAGGGCTATCTGCCGGTCACCGATACCGCTCATCGCCCGTCAGTATTTGTGGTTTTCACCTGGGGCATGCACAGCCGGCTCGATCCGAACACGGAGGAAATTTCGCCCCAGGCGGCGGTCCAAAACATGCTCGAGCGGGCGGCCTTGGTCGGCGGCACCTATTTCGCGAATCAGGTCGGGCGTGCCTACGAGGAACGCGCCCTCAGCCAGCTCAGTGGTCTAACTTTCACCGACGCCAGTTTCAACCTGATCGATCCCGTCCACCGTCTGACCGAGGGGAACGTCAAGGCGGAATACCTGATGTACCAGATTCAAGAAGACATCTATTTCGTGGTCGCGTCTGCCTACGACTATGCGTCGGTCGCACAAAGAAAACGCACGCTGCTTTGGCGCACCAATATGACGGTGAATTCGTACGGCGTTAACATGAAGGAAACCCTGCCGCCGCTCATCGCGACGGCCGCACCGTTCTTCGGCCACGAGACGGCCGGCCCCGAAGCGCTGCAACGCCACATTAATCGCTATGGCCAGGTCGACATCGGCCAGCCAACCGTGGTGGAGTACATGGATTCGTCCGCACCGGCCGCGGCGCCCAAGGCGGCGCCCGCGCCGACCAAGCCCGATACCGGCGCCAGCAAGCCCTGAGCTGCTTGAGACGGGAAATTGGTTGTCAGAAGTAGCAGCCGAGGTAACGAGGCTGATCGAACGCTTAGTGAACCACGAATGACGCGAAGTAACGCGAATGAACCCATTCGTGCCCATTCGTGTGCATTCGTGGTTACCCCCCTCCGCGCCCCACCATTTCGCGGTTACGCGCCCGCCAGTTTGCGCTGCGCCGGGAAGACGTCGCGCAACGCGAGACTGAGCTGGTCCTGCAACGCCTGCAGTTCGCGGTAGCGCGCCACGTTGGCCCGGTTCGGCTGGCAGCGGGTCGCCTCGTTGAGCGCGACCACCCCGTCGGTAAAATCGGTGATCCTGGCCTTGCGGTCTTCCCGCACGGCCAGCGCCCATGCGGCCTGGAGCGCGCCGCCCAGTGCCGCGCCTTCGTCCTCGACCATCGCCACGACCGGCACCCCAAAAATATCGGCCATCACCTGCCGCCAGACGGGCGACTTTGCGCCGCCCCCGGTCACGCGGATTTCCTTCGCCTTCACGCCGAGCGCGGCGAGACGGCGCAGACCGTAATTCATGCCCATCGTCACGCCTTCCATCGCCGCCCGGGCGATGCAGGCGGGCTGCACATTCTTGCCGTTGATGCCGAGGAAAACACCGGAGCCGAGCGGTACGTTGGGCGTGCGTTCGCCCTCGAGGTACGGCAGCAACACCAGGCCGCCCGCGCCCGCCGGGGCCGTGGCGGCCAGATCGTCGAACGCCCGCGCCTCCAGGCCGAACAACCGGCGGTAGTGTTCCGTCACCGTGGTGACGTTCATCGTGCAAAGCAGCGGCAGCCAGCCGTCGGTCGAGGAGCAGAACGCGGCGATCTCGCCCTGCGGATCGACCACGGGTTGCTTCGCAAAGGCGTAGATCGTGCCGCTCGTGCCGAAGCTCGCAGTCACGACGCCGGGCGCGACGTTGCCCGTGCCGATGGCGCCCATCATGTTGTCGCCGCCGCCGGCGCTGACGATCACTTCGCCCGTGAGGCCGTATTTCCGCGCGAGCTCGGGCCGCAGCGTGCCGACGATCTCGTGCGAGCCGGAGATCTCTGGCAACCAGTCGGCCAGGTGGGGATCGATGGCATTGACCGCGGCCTTCGACCAGACAAGCCGGCGTACATCCATGAGCGCGGTGCCGGAGGCGTCGCCATACTCCATGAAGTAGTTGCCGGTGAGATGAAAATTAAGGTAGTCGTGCGGCAGGAGCACGTGGCGCAGGCGGCGGTAGTTCTGCGGCTCGTGGCGCTTCAGCCAGAGAATTTTCGGCGCGGTGAAACCGGGCAGGAAGAGCAGGCCGGCCTGCTTGATCGCGGCTTTCGCGCCCCCGAGCTTCTGCGTGAGCAGTTCGCATTCCTTTACCGTGCTGGTGTCGCACCAGAGTTTGGCGGGGCGGATCACCCCACCCTTTTCGTCGAGCGGCACGAAACCGTGCTGCTGGCCGGATACGCCGATGCCGCGCACACGGCTGGCGTCAACCTGGGCCACGACGGCGGCGATCACCTGATCGAGCGCCGCCGTCCACTCCTGCGGATGCTGCTCCATGTGCCCGACGGGCAGGCCTTCGATGAGGTGATGCGGGGCGCGCGCCTCGGCGATCACTTTCTTGCGTTCGAGGTCGAGGACGACCGCTTTGGTGCTCTGGGTGCCGGAATCGATGCCAATGAAAAAGCTCATGGGTGGTAAATTTGGAGGAAGAAGCCTCCCCCAACTCATGTCCAGCGCGGAGCATTAAATTCCAGTGCAACATTTGACTAGTTCGCCCCCTGGATCTCCCAACCGAATCAGCCATCGACGCAGATGCATACTCGGGGGTTTCAACCCAGCCCCAGCCTGCCCTGCGGCCTCCTGCAAAAATCCAGCCCTATTTCTGACCGAGCAGGCGCGCGGGCAGGAAGAGCAGGGCCTTCACCAGGGCCAGGAGGGCTCCCATCACGACCCCCACAATCCGAAACGGGATCGAGAGCAGCCAGAGAAAGGGCCAGGCAATCAATATCAGCAGCGCCAGCGGCCAGCACAGAACGAGGAGGAGCGCCCACAAGAGGAGAATGAGGAGTAGTTTCATGGTTGGTGACTAAACCGGAATCATACCGACGGAAACCACGAATTGACACGAATGCACACGAATATCGGGAGAGTGAAATACATTTGCCGGGAATGCTTTGGACGCACCGCTCGATGGTTTGAATACGACAAGAAGAAGTCCGTTCCATTCGTGTCGATTCGTGGTTAACCTTCTTCTCCTGAGCTCCCTTTCGTGTGATTCGCGGGCAAATACCCGCAATCTGCGATCTCCTCGGAATCTACGGTTGCATTCCGGGGGACGCCCGACACGGCTCAAGCGCTGTTAGCTCCGCTCACCGCAGGCGGCACGCAACATGAAGCGCGATGCTACCGTGGCCTTGGCACCAATTGCTTTTGACCGGGCCTTGTGGCTACCTTACCTCTCGCCGTCTTCTTATCTCTGCAGTCTTCCCATCTCCTCGTCTTCTCGTCTCTCCGTCTTCCGCCCGTCTTCCCATCTTCCGATCATGCCCGCGGCTCCCACCATTATCTACACCAAGACCGACGAAGCCCCCGCTCTGGCCACCTATTCTCTCCTGCCGATCGTCCAGGCTTTCACCAAACACGCGGGCATCGCGGTCGAAAGCCGGGACATCTCCCTCGCCGGACGCATTCTCGCCGCGTTTTCGGATCTTCTTCCTCCGGGGCAACGCGTGGGCGATGCCCTGGCCGAGCTGGGCGCCCTGACGCTCAAGCCCGAGGCCAACATCATCAAACTGCCCAATATCAGCGCGTCCGTGCCGCAGTTGAAAGAGGCCATCGCCGAGCTCCAGACCAAGGGCTATCCCCTGCCCGATTTCCCTGCCGAGCCTGAAAGCGATGCCGAAAAAGCCATCCGCGCCCGTTACGCGAAGGTCCTGGGCAGTGCCGTCAATCCCGTCCTCCGCGAGGGCAACTCCGACCGCCGCGCGCCGAAGGCCGTCAAGGACTACGCCCGCCAGCATCCGCACTCCATGGGCGCCTGGGTGCCCACGTCGAAGACCTCCGTCGCCACCATGGGCCATGACGATTTCTTCTCCAACGAAAAGTCGTTCACAGTCACAGCCCCTGCCACGGTGCGCATTGAATTGGTCGAAACCGACGGATCGGTGGTGGTCCTGAAGGATAAACTCTCGCTTAAGGCCGGCGAAATATTCGACGCGACGTTCATGAGCAAGAGGGCCCTCGGCGCGTTCTATGCCCAGCAGATGGCGAAGGCCAAGCAAGACGGCGTCCTTTTCTCGCTCCATCTCAAGGCCACGATGATGAAGGTTTCCGACCCCATCATGTTCGGCCTCGCGGTCCGCGTCTTCCTGAAGGACCTCTTCGCCAAGCACGCCGCCACCTTCGCTGCGCTCGGCGTCGACCTGAAAAACGGCTTCGGCGACCTCGTGGAGAAAATCCAGGAACTTCCCGCCGACCAGCGCGCCGCGATCGAGGCCGACATCAAGACCGTCTTTGCCTCCCGCCCCGCCGTCGCGATGGTCAACTCGGAAAAAGGCATCACCAATCTCCACGTCCCGAGCGACGTGATCGTCGACGCCTCCATGCCGGCCATGATCCGCGTCGGTGGAAAAATGTACAATGTCGCGGGCCAGTTGCAGGACACCCTCTGTGTCATCCCCGACAGCTGCTACGCCGGCGTCTACGCCACGACGATCGAGTTCTGCAAGCAGCACGGCGCCTTCGATCCGAAGACGATGGGTTCCGTGCCCAACGTCGGCCTCATGGCCCAGGCCGCCGAGGAATACGGTTCGCACAACAAAACGTTTCAGGTCCCAGCAAAAGGCACCATCCGGGTAGTCTCCATTCCGGAACCCGGAACTCCGAATTCGAAATCCGGGAATCCGAACTCGGAACCCGGAACTCGGAACTCGGAACCTGTTGTTTTGCTCTCCCACGAAGTGGAAGCGGGCGACATCTGGCGGGCCTGCCAGACCAAGGACGCCGCGGTGCGGGACTGGGTGAAACTTGCCGTCAAACGCGCCCGTCTCTCGAACACACCCGCCATTTTCTGGCTCGACGCCAGGCGCGCCCACGACGCCCAGATCATCGCCAAGGTCGAGAAGTACCTCGCGCAGCAAGAGACCAAGGGACTCGACATCAAAATCCTCCCGCCGGCCGAAGCCTGTCTCGCCACGCTCAAGCGCCTGAAGGCCGGGCAGGACACGATATCCGTCACCGGCAACGTCCTCCGCGACTACCTCACCGACCTCTTCCCGATCCTGGAAGTCGGCACCAGCGCGAAGATGCTTTCCATCGTGCCGCTGATGAATGGCGGCGGCCTCTTCGAAACCGGTGCCGGTGGCTCCGCGCCGAAGCACGTCGAGCAATTTTTGCAGGAGAACTACCTGCGCTGGGACAGCCTCGGCGAATTCTTCGCCCTGGCCGCATCGCTGGAACACCTCGGCGAGACGTTCAAGAACCCGAAGGCCAAAGTCCTCGCCGACACGCTCGACGAAGCCACCGGGAAGTTTTTGGAGAACGACCGGTCTCCCGGCCGCAAGCTTGGCACCACCGACAATCGCGGCAGCCATTTCTACCTCGCGTTGTATTGGGCCCAGGCCCTCGCCGCGCAGACGAGGGACAACGAACTCAAACGCGCCTTTACTGGGATCGCCACTGCCCTCACCGCGAGCGAAACGCAGATCGCGCACGAGCTGCTCAGCGTACAGGGGAGTCCCGTGGACATCGGCGGTTATTATCGCCCCAACGACGAGCTGGCATCCGCCGCCCTGCGGCCGAGTCGAACGTTCAACGCTATACTGAAGTCGCTCTAGGCCCGCCGGCCGGTTGCATGTCGGTCTCGCCGGCCGGCTCTTTCTGCGCGGTATCGATTTGTTGCTTGTCATAGGGAAATAAAAACTTATGCAACACAGCAAGAATCAGCTCACACGCCCGGCCCTCCCCGGGAGCATAACTGATTAAATCACGAGAGGAGAATCCCCATGCCAACGTTGCTCGTAGAACACGTGAGAATCACCGACGACCCCTTGGTGCGAGAGATGGCGAATCGGGTCGGAGATTTCGATCCCGAGATCTCCACCGAAACCATGTTTGCGCTTTGTCCGAAAGCATCCTGTAATCCGGGGTGCTCCGAGGGTTGCTCCGCCAGTTGCCAGTCTAGCTGCAAGTCCGGCAAGAAATAGAGGCCGGCCTCCGTTTGGGCTGCTGCGCTCTCCGGGCGGGGCGAATTCTTCTGAACGGATCATGGTTGCCACAAAAACCCGGAGCCGGCCGCTTTTGGAACGGGATGCTTTCCCGCGCCTGCTATCGCCGTGGATTCTGCGCGATGACACCGACAACCTGCTGCTCTACAAAGGCGTCGTCAGCGAGCTCAAGTACTTCGTGTTGTCGCCGCCGCAGGCGTTGATCCTCCCCTTCTTTTCCGGAACGAGGTCATATGCAGAAATCCAGGCTATCTGGCTGTATTTGACGAAACGGACCGATGAAACCGGGGGCTTGCGGTCCCTTGACAAGCTGGTGCGGGACCTGATGGCGCCCGAAAAAATCATCGGCTTGGACGGCACGCCCAGCCCTTCGCTCAGAGATCCGGCCAAAGTTCCGCTCCCGGATTTTCGCCGGTATCGCTGGCCCGCGGAAAGAACGAGCATTCCCGTCTCGGTGCTGGTGACGCTGACCAATCGCTGCATCGCGGATTGCCGCTATTGCTACGCCGAAAGGAATCGCTGCCCGGAGCTGACCTGCGCCGAATGGATCGAAATCTTCGATCAACTGTCCGCACACTTAATCCGTCTGGTCGACCTGGCCGGGGCCGATCCGTTCGCCCGGCATGATATCTTCGACCTGCTGACGGCGATGGTGGAAAGAGACTTCATTTTCTCGGTCTCGACCAAGGGCTTGGTCTCGGCGGCCGCAGCGCGGCGTCTGGCGGATTTGGGCATCGGCCGAGCCGAGCCCGGTGGGCTGGAAAGAGGTTTGCAGGTGAGCGTTGACAGCGTTCGCAACGACGTTGCCTCGTGGTTGACGGGAGTAACAAACTACTGCGATCGCGCCAAGGCCACCACGGCCAATCTGATTGCAGCGGGGCTGAATCCGCGGATCAAATGCGTGCTCACCCCTTACAATTGGAGCGAAACGGAAAACCTGGTCGGAACGTTCTCGGCGCTGGGGGTACGTCGGTTCCAATTTGTCCAATACGGGCGCAGCCACTACCGGCATTCCGACGACCTGTTTCTAACCAAAGAACAGAAGGCCCGGTTGCACCAGTCGCTGCCCGCGCTGGCCTCAGAGCACGCCGATCTGGAAATCATTTACCAGGATGAAACCGGCGAAAGCCAAACCGCCGCGCAGCTCAAAACGGCCTGGAAAATGCGCGCGGTCTGCACGGGAGGACGCTCGGCCCTGGTGATCCTCCCCAACGGCGACGTGACGCTTTGCGAACAGATCCCGCATGCCCCCGAATACGTTGTGGGCAATTTGCTCAGGGAAGACCTCCGGAATATATGGAATGCCCGGGCGCTCACCGATCTTCTCCACCCGCCCCGGAATAAATTCGAAGGGACAGCGTGCTTCTCCTGCCAGCAATTCGACCAGTGCCATTTGGGCCGCGGATATTGCTATCGTGATTCCTTGCTGGCCTTCGGCAGCATTTACGACGCGCCCCCAGCCTGCCCGCTGCAGACCAAGATACCCCGGCGCATTATTTAGAGCGGGATACGGTATTCGAGGGGCGCAAGCCTTGAATGCATCGCAGGGCTGCGCCTACTGGCTCCGATCACGCGACATAGGGACGCAGCGAACCTGCGCCCCTGCCGCTGTCCCGGGCCGCCGGTTCACCTCCCCGTCTCACCGCCGGATTTTCGCGCCGCGTAACCGCCCACCTCGTCCTGGCTCTGGATGACCTGGCCGCGACCCTCGCGATACTGCCGTACGAGGCGTTCGTCGATGGGATCGCGTTGCGGAAGGTTGGCGCCGGCCTGCTGCAACACCTCGTCCTCCACCTGGTCCGTCGCGAGCAACACCAGCGGCAACACCGCAAAGGGCGGCGCGGCGACGCGCAATTGGTCGGCGACTTTTTGCGGAACATCGAGACGAACGCCGGCCCATTCGTCGAGGTCGGCGCGGGGCCGCAACGGACCGAGGTTGCCGGCGATGAAAATGTGCGTGTGGCCGGCGACGGTTTCCGCCGCGGGGCGCTTGCGCCCGTCGGCCTTGATCTTTTCGAGCAGCAGATGGATGTCGGGGGCCGCGGGCTTGAGCGGATGGCGGTAGACATTGTTGAGCACGACGAAATCGGCCGAGACGTGCGAGGCCTTCACCCGCGTGCCGGAGTTTTCATAGAACGCGACGAGGTTGTTGATCGCCGCAGTGCGCACCCGTTCGCCCTCCGACGGCGCCGCCAGTTGCGGGCCCCGGATCTTGAAATAGGCGAAATAGTTCTTGAGGTAGCAGACCTCGTCGCCCTCGACGAGGGCGCCATAGGCGTGCGGGATTTCAACCCCGTCCTCGACGTGGAGCACGGGATTGGCGAGCGGCTCGGCGATGATGCAATGCTGCACCGTCACCCGCCGGCTGTGCGTGACCGAGATCGTCTCGTCGGTGCTCCACGAACCGGACACGTGGTCGATCATGACATCGGCGCTGTCTTTCACGGTGACGGCATCGCCGGCCTTGATGGCGCGCGGGTGCCCCTGCCAGCGGCCTTTCCCCAGTTCCGCCTCGTCGCCGGGGCGCACGCGCAGATAGCGGACAATCACATCGTGCGTGCCGATGATATCGAGCGCGCCGTCCTTGAGCGTGACGCCGCCATCCGGCGCCGTAGAACCATCGAGCGTAAGAAACGGCTCCTTGATGCGAAGGTTGGAATCGAGCTCGAAGAGTCCGCCGACCTTGAACTCAACGATGCGGGGTCCGCTTTGCCCGAGCGCCCAGCGCAGGCTGCCCTCGCGGTTCGTGTCCTCGCGCGTCGTCACAAAGATCGTTCTGCCGCCGGCGCCACCGCGGGCATACGCGCCAAATCCTTCCGCCCCAGCAAATGCGAGTGGGCGCGAGTCGCTGGCGGAGGCGGCCGGCTTCGCCTCGTCCGCCTGCGCCACCGCGGCGACGACCCACCACATGAGCAGGAGCAGGCGGCCCGTCCGGCAGCGAAAACCACGGCAGAACAAGTCAGCTGGGCAAAGCGGTAGGCTCATGGCCCGCCAGTCAAGACCACCCAGCCCGGACTTGGCAACGACTACGCCAGACGAACCGTGTCGAATGGACGCAGCAATCTGCGTCCAAGGGCCAAGTACCAAGAGCCAATTATCAAGGTCCGGATTGCAGAATCCTGCAGCTGTATCCGTGTCCACCCGTGCTTGCCAGCCGACTTGTCCGCCGGAGCCTCGGCAAAGGAGGAAGCCTTGGCGTAGACTGGTGATCCGTAGTCAAAACAATCAAAGTTCCGGGTTCCGGGTTTCGAGTTCCGCGTTGCAGACGCCACCCACCCATTCCCGTTTCGTGTGTTTAGTGTGTTTCGTGGGCTAAATAGTCAAAGTTCCGGGTTCCGAGTTTCGGGTTCCGGGTTGCAGATTCCGACGGCCCCCATTCGTGCCAATTCGTATGCATTCGTGGGCAAAATCCTTTCCGTTCCCTTCTTTTTCGCGATCCTTCGCGAACTGCGCGGTTAAACTTCCTCTACCGGCTCGGGCCGGACTCGGGGGCGAGCGGGGCGAAGATGAACTGCAGGCCGCGCGTGTAGGCCTCCAGCTGCATCCCGGCGTGACGCTCGCCTTCGATGATGCGGAACTCGTGGGCGAGGCCGGCGTACTGGCGGGAAACGATTCGCTGATCGAAACGCTTGATTCCACCGAGATATCCCGGCGACTCGTTCCCGCCGCCGCTCACGAACAGGCGCACCGGCAGGGGGCGCTTGGTCTTCGCAAAGGCGTCCTCGTAGCCGAAAAGCCAGTCGTTGCCCATGACCACCGACGGCGTGGCGGCCAGGTAGGCCGAAAAAAGTTCCGGCTTGGAATACATCGTGTAGAGCGTGAACAGACCGCCGAGCGAGGCGCCGGCCAGCACGCGATGCGCCGGATCGGTGCGATACTCCCGGTCCACCAGCGGAATGATTTCCGTCTCGAGACTCTGGAGAAATTCCGCCGCATGACCCGAGGAATCGGGACCCTTGCCCCCAAACTGCGCGGGCAACTGCACGGGCGAAAGCTCCCAGAGCCGCATGCTGCCATAATCGAGGTTTTCACCCGCATAGCCGAGACCGACGATGATAAACTCCGGCGAATACCTGTCGTAAACCAGCGCGCCGCGGATGGCGTCCATTTTCTCGAAATCCCAATACGCGTCGGTGACGAAGACGACCGGGTAGTGCCTGGTCGTGTCTTTGGCGTAGCTTCCGGGCAGGCCGATGTGCAGCTGGTATTGCCGGCCGGCGGCGTTGCGCGGCAGGACGCGCAACTCCGAATTCGAAATCGTGTGC
>DATJPQ010000112.1:0-3763 GCA_035506315.1 Opitutaceae bacterium | reverse complement strand
CGAAATCGTACAGGTACTCGTTGGAATAGTTTTCGAAACATCGCGCTGCTTCCAATCGCACGGCCGCGCCGGCGATGATCGACTGTGGCAGCGGGGCATTGGGCAGCTGCAGGTGCGCCTCGGTCCGGTTCTCGAAGGTGTTTTGCGTGACGAATTCCAGGTAGCCCATCTGGTAAACGCGCTTGCGGTTGACGCGCTCGACCAGGGTGCGGTTGACGAACGTGAGATCGGGCGTGGCTTCGATCGTGGCGATCAACTGCGCCGACCCGACGTGCGCCTGCGCGTAGTCGCCACGGGAAAAGAGCGTGGCATCGCGCGGCAGCTTGACGGTGCTTAGCGCCGGAACCGGACCGGGATTCCAGGCGCCGTCGGCCGACTGGCCGGTCAGGTAGGCGTCGTGCCAGATCAAGTCCTGGGTGACGCGGTTGACCCCCAGCGTCTCGGGCGAGTCCTGCCAGAGCCACTGGCCGTTGAAGGCAAGCGTAACGCCGGGGCGCGGTTTCCAGGTGAGCGCGCCGAAGAGGTCCTGTCGGTCGTCCTTGACGCCGGCGCGTTGGTAGAAGGTGTCGCCGCCCTTGGCCTCGTAGCTGAGACGCCAGGCGAGGTGGTCGTTGACCGGGGCGGTGGCGTCGAACTGCACGCTGGCGTTGCCGTAGGAAAGGCCGCCGGGCACCCAGGTGCCGAACCGCGTGGTCACGGTTGTCTCCGGCGCGGAAAACTTCGGCTGTTTGGTGACGTAGTTGACGTAGCCGCCGGTCAGATACCCGGGGCCGAACACCACCGAGCCCGGCCCGCGCACGACGTCGACGGCCTCGACGCCGTTGAACGACGGCAGGTAGCCGTAGAAATTGTCGCTGCGGCGCTGGCCGTTGAGGTAGGCCTCGGCCACGTCGCCGCGCAGGTACGACACCGTGAGCTCGCCATAGCTCGACGGCGCGTAGGCGCCGGGGCTGTACTCGAGGATTTCGCGCAGGCCGTCGATCGCGCGCTCGTTGACCAGGCCGGCGGTGATCGTGCTCACGGCGCGGGGTGTTTCGAGCGGGTTGCGCGAGTCGCCGAAGACGCCGTCGGTCTCGCGGGTGAGCGGGTTGATGGAAAACTCGACCGGCACGTCGGTCACAACGAAGCGTTCGAGCTGGTGGACCTCGCCGCCGGCCGGGGCTGGCGGCGTGGTGTTTTGCGCGCGCGCTGGTGCGAACCAGAGGCCAGTCGCCGCGGAGAGGAGCAGGATTCGTGTCGGGAGTCGCATGGATGTGAGGCCCGACCCAAACCGGACTCCCGGGCATAAAGGGGCGACGCACCGTGCGCCGCCTGCTGTTTCCTTCGCCGGTATAATCCGTTTCAGGTTCCAAGGGTCGAGCGGCCGGTCGTACCGCAATCTCAGCCCTCCGCGGAGGACACCCCTACAGGCAAGGAGCCGTCAAAGACTGGCTTGGCCGGAGAAGCAAGCGTTTCTTTGGCGCCGCCGCCCAATCGCCTGCCCCGGAAACACAAGAGCCGCCCCGAAAAGAGGCGGCCCGTGTGACCTAACACCAAGCAAACCGTAAGAACTACAAACGTAGCCGTCCTTGCGGACGTTGCTGACTACAGGGTGATAGATGCGCGAAGACGCAAAACGCTCAAAATTAGCCGAAAAACCTCGCGGGCTTTTCTATCATTCGTTAATAACTAATTTACAGCATCATAAGCGATCTGTTGCCTGATCCGATTGATTCCGCACTGGTAAAAACCATGCGAAAAACTGAACGCCCCCGACTCTCTTGAACGTTAGGCGGGGGGCCGTAAATGCGTAGTTGGGCGGAGGACCAGTCGTCGAACGCGCCGCCCGGCAACCGGACCGTTTATTCCGGCACCCGGACCACAACGTATTTCATCGGGGTGGTACCGACGTTGCGCATGCCGTGCAGGACGTTTTCCTTGAAAAACAACGCCGTCATCGGGCCCGCGATATTGCGCTCCTCGCCGATCAGCACCTCGGCCGTGCCTTCGAGCAGGAAAACGATTTCTTCGCCGGCGTGCTGGTGGGGCGGATGGGGAGCTTCGCCCGCATTGATCACGGATACGTGCATCCGCAACTGGGTCGCGCCGCATGTTTCGTTCACGAACGGCAGCATGAAGCCGCGACCGTGTTTATGTGCGGATTTTTCGTTCCAGGGAATGATGCAGGGATGCGACATGATGGACTGCCCCATTCAATCCGGGGTGGCGCACGTTGGTCGAAACTTTTCTCCGGCCGGCCCGGGCTCAATGCACGACGATGCGCTCGACCGGCAGGGTTGGGAGCGGCTGCCCGTCGGCCATCTTGAGAGGATGCTGCTTGAGCGGATAACTGAAGCGCTCGCCCTGGTAATTGCGGAAGGTGATCTCCTCGTCCGTGATGCTTTCGATGTACTCGGGATTGATCGGCACTTTGCCGCCGCCGCCGGGCGCGTCGATCACGTACTGCGGCACGGCATAGCCCGTCGTGAATCCGCGGAGTGCGCGGATGATTTCCATGCCCTTGCGGACATCGACCTTGAAGTGAGCGCCACCGGTGATCAGGTCCATCTGGTAGAGATAGTAGGGTCGCACCCGCATGCGTAGCAGGCGATGCACGAGCGCCTTCATCACGTCGGCGTCGTCGTTCACGCCCTGCAAGAGCACGCTCTGGTTGCCGAGCGGCACGCCGGCGAAGGCGAGCCGTTCGCACGCGGCGCGGAGCTCGGCCGTGCACTCCTTCGGATGATTCACATGGATGCTCATCCAGACCGGCCCGTATTTCTTGAAGACTTCGCACAGCTCCGGTGTGATCCGTTGCGGGAGGAAAACCGGGATGCGTGAGCCGATGCGGATGAACTCCACGTGCTTGATCTCCCGCAACCGCGCCAGCAGGTGTTCAAGCTTCTTGTCCGACAACATCAACGGATCGCCACCCGACAGCAGCACGTCGCGTACTTCAGGATGCGCCTCGATGTAGCGGAGGCCCTGCTCGTATTGCGGATGGAAATTGTAGTCCTGAGCGTTGGAAACGAGGCGGCTGCGCGTGCAATAGCGGCAGTAGGCCGCGCAGCGGTCGGTCACGAGAAAAAGCACGCGATCGGGATAGCGGTGCACCAGGCCGGGCACCGGCGAATGCTCATCTTCATCAAGGGAATCGAGCATTTCCCCCTCGGACACGACCATCTCGCCCGCCCGGGGAATCACCTGTTTGCGGATCGGGCAGCCCGGATCATGCCGGTCAATGAGGTTGAAAAAATAGGGCGTGATCGCGAGGGACAGCTTGTGGCTGGCAAAGGCGCAACCGGCCTTCTCCTCAGCCGTCAACGTCATGTAACGCTCAAGCTGCTCGACGGTGGTGATGCGGTTCTTCAGCTGCCAACCCCAATCCTGCCAATCGGATGCCGGTATATGCTGCCAAAGACCCTGGCCTTCGAACCATGCGGAGCGATCTTCTGTGTAGGGCATCTCGGTGAATGTGGGCGAAGAGTTAGGCCGCGGAGGGCTCATGTCAAATTACGGCACAAAGTTTAAGCCGGTGGCACCGTCCCGCCCAGACCAGCTAATTGCCTGTGAAATCGCGAGCTAGTCGTTATCGATCCTCACCCGTCTGCAATTTCACCGCTTTTTCCCAAAAACCCTTGGCAGAAACGATACGCTCCTCTTTCGTTCGCCTTTAATGTCCACGCCCAAACCCGCTGTCCTCGCGCTCGAAGATGGTTCCGTGTATCACGGGATCGCGTTTGGCGCCGACGCCATGATCGCCGGCGAATGCGTTTTCAACACG
>DATJPQ010000111.1:0-12483 GCA_035506315.1 Opitutaceae bacterium | reverse complement strand
CCGCCAGCGGCACGCCACGGAAGCGGGCGCGCTCCACCAGCGCCGGTACGTCCAGGATCCGGTTGGGGGTACAATTGACCACTGGCAGGCCGGCCTCGATCGCCGCCCAGGCGTAGATTTGCGCCGGGGAGATGTCTGGTGCATTGGCCTCGAGACCCGCGAGAAACGCCGCCATGGAGGCATGTACCGCCCCGAGCGGGCGCCACGCCTCAGTGGAGAGCGTCAACAGCACGACACTCCGCGCACAGCCGCGCTTGGCCAGAAATTCGCGATAAACCTGCTGCATCGCGGCGGCTTGGGCCGCCTTGTTTTTCTCCGGTCGCGCCCGCATCACTGGCAGCGCGCGCACATACGAGGCATCGTGCAACCCGGGGCCGGCCGGGATGCCCGCGAGAAAGTCGGCCACGGTAGCCAAATCGGCCGCGTTCAGCACGCCGGCCGTGCGCGCCGCCGTCAGCGCATCCGGTTCGATCAGGTCGACCCCGCCAAATTCCAGCGCGGGGAGGGAAGCCAGCGGCACCTGCTCCAGCACGCGTCCAGCCTGACCCGCGGCATTGGTCAACCATCCGAGCTGGGTGTAAGATCCGACCGGCGTGCGGCCATGCCGGCGAGCGAGCTCGACTCCGGCAAACAAGGTGGTGGCGACTGCGCCCATCCCGACCGTAAACAGACCCAACTTGTCGGAACTCGAAGCATCGTTCATGTAGGCGTTTCTGTGTCAGCCCGACGGCGGCTTTTCAAGATATGTATTGCGCGACCTTCTGACCCCGCCAAATTTTTGGCCATGCGTCTCACCGCCGCCCAGCGCCTATCGATGTGCCGCCGGGATTTGCGCGTTCTCTGGCGCCATTGTCGTTTTGGCTCCGCTTATTTCACGTCGGCGGGCCGCGCGTCCCGCACGGCGGCGCTGGTCCGGCTGTATCGTGTCGTCAACGCGCACCTCGCCGGGCTGGGCATCGATTATTGGATCAATTTCGGCACGTTGCTGGGCTGGCACCGGACGGGTGCAATCCTGGCGCACGACCGCGACGTGGATTTCAGCGCGCCGGTTGCGGCCTTCGAGCGCATCTGGGCGTCGCGGCACACGTTGCCCCCGGGCTTCCGCCTTTTCGACACATCGTTTCGTCATCCGGGTCCCAAGCTCTATTTCTGCCATCAAGGCTGGGAGGCCGACGTATATTTCTACGCCGAGGAGCAGGGCCGGCTCCACGCCCTGCTGAGCTCGCCTTATCCCAGTGACACGGCGTCGTTCCCGCGCGAGTGGGTCTATCCGCTCCAGCCCGTGATGCTACACGAGGCCGCCACCTTCGCCCCGGCCCAGCCCGAGGCGTGGTTGCGCCACACCTACGGTTACCTCGGCCCCGATGCCGTGCGCGACCGCGCCACTGGATATTTTCGTCCCCGCCGTGCTACCGTCCCCGATCCCGATTCCCCCGCCCATGAGCCCTGTCGATCCCGTTGAACACGCCCGCAAACTGCTCGCCGGCTATCCCGAGACCACGATCGCAGCCGGGGTGGCTTTTGCCCAGTCGCACACCGGGGAAGACCTCGACCGGCTGGTGCTCGGTGTCCTCGCCTTTCATCTGCCCACCAAGGGGAAAACGGGCGCCGATCTAAATGCACTGCCGCGCAGCACCCGGCTGGTCGACGATTTGGCAGTCGATTCGCTCGCGCTCGTCGAGATGAGCTTTTTGCTGGACGACCTGCTCGGGGTGAAACTGGCCGACGACGAGTTGCGCACGCTCGTGACCGTTGGCGATCTGCTCGGCGCCCTCCGTAAACACCAGGGGCTGCAACCAAGCTCATGAGCCCGTCCCGCGTCGTTATCACGGGCCTGGGCTTCGTCACTCCGCTCGGCAACGATCGCACCGCGGTCGCCGCCAGCCTGCGCGAACAACGGCACGGTCTGTCGCCGGTCGCCTGGTTTCCCGACTGCCCGGTGCGGCTGGCCGGCACGATCCGCGATTTCGACGTCTCATCGTTCAACCGGCTCGAATGGCGCTGGCCGGCCGCCTACAAAATAGCGCGGGAGACGTTGCGCAGCCTGGCGCCGCACGGCCTCTATGCGCATTGCGCGCTCCTGCAGGCGATTGGCGACGCCGGCCTGCCGCCCACGGCGGTGACCGATGGCAACATGGGGCTGTTCTGCGCCTCGGCCGGCTCGCCCCGGACGCTTCGCCAGTGCCTCAACGATGCCTTCGATTCCGGCGGTCAGCGCGTGCATCCGATGGGCGTGGTCGCGTCGATCTCGGGCACGCTCAACTTCAATCTTGCTGCCGCCTTCGGCATTCGCGGCGTGGTGACGGGGTTTGTCTCGGCCTGCGCCGCCAGCACCCACGCCCTCGGCTATGCGCGCGACGAAATCGTCCTCGGCCGGCAGCGGCGCATGCTGGTCGTGGGCGCCGAGGAGCCGGTGTGGGAATCGCTGTTGCCCTTTGCCGGCATGCGTGCGCTCACCCGGCAGGCGGAGCCGCGGCTCGCGTCCCGACCCTTCGACCGCCAGCGGGACGGCTTTGTGGGCGCGGGTGGGGCGGTGGCGCTGGTGCTCGAAGAGGCGGCGCTGGCACAGGCGCGAGGCGCCCCGATTTATGCCGAGCTCGCCGGGTGGGGCCAATGCGCCGATGGCTTCAGCGTCGCCCAGTCCGAACCCAGCGGGCGCGGCCTCGCCATCGCCATGCGCCGGGCGTTGGCCGAGGCCAGGATCGGCGCCGGGGAGCTCGAGTACGTGAACGCCCACGCCACCTCCACGCCGGTCGGCGACGCCGCCGAGGCCCGGGCCCTGATCGAGGTGTTGGGCGCCGCCCGCCCGCCGGTCAGCAGCATCAAAGGTCTCACCGGGCACCCGCTCTCGATGGCGGGCGCGCTGGAGACGGCGCTGTGCTGCGTGGCGGTGCGCGAAGGTTTCACCCCGGGCAACGCCCATCTGGTGGAGCCCGACGAAGCCTGCGGCGATTTATACCTGCCCCGGGAAAACCTCGCAACCACGCCGCGGACCATCTTGAAAAACAGCAGCGGCTTTGGCGGCAGCAACGTCTGCCTGGTCCTGCGGCAATGGCCGGCGGGCTGAGACGGCTGGAAAGCAAACAGGCTAGATCGCGGCGAGACCATGCAATCTATGATCCGGAATTAAAGCAGGTCACAGAGGGCACAGAGTCCAAGAAGGAGGACGCAGAGAGATTGTTGGGTAGGCGCGCGCTTCTGTGGAAAAACTCACCCAACGGGCGAAGATATGAAATTCAAATCTACGTTTTTACCTCTCTGTGCCCTCATGCCTTGTCTCAGTGATCTCTGTGACAAACGGCAGAATCTGAGATCAACGCCCGGTAATGGTCACGAGACGGCGGCTCACCCACGCGGCTTCGGCGATCCAGCCTTCCATGCGATAAAAGCGGGCGAGATCCTCGTAGCGTTTCACCACATCGAATCCGACGCTGTCCTGCAATTTGCGCAGGCACACCGGACAGAGATCCACCGGCTTGCGGTCGCTTTCCGACAGGCTGTTGGAGCCGTTTTCCAGACAGTGAAAATAGATGCAGTGGGGCAGGCCGAACATGTGGGCCGTCTCGTGTGCCAGCACCTTGCAGCTGCGCCGGAGAATGAGCGCTTGATAATCTGGTGGCCGTGGCTCTCCGAAAAATTCCGGATCGTAGCGCACGAAGCTGTACACGCCCACCCGCTCGCGGAGCGAGGCCTGGCCAAAAACGTAGTTCCACGACGGCGCCGGATAGAGATCCTCCAGCGTCACGCCCAGCAGGCAGAAAGCATCGGGCGGCAGCTTGCCCCTGAGGTAGGCGAGGACGTCGGTGGTGAGGATTTGCCGCCGCTTGGTGTGCTGGTTGATCCGGGGTGAGAACGTCTGCTCGTCGATGACCGCGGCCGGCAGGACCTGCACTTCCATCTGAAAGAACGCGGCGGCAAAGCTCCGGAGTTTTTCCAACGCCGGACTGCCTTCCGAATCGAGTGGGCCCAGCGGTAGAAGGTAGATTTTGCTGCGGGACTTGTCGGGGCGGTTCGGATGCGAAGCAATGAACTGGTCGAAGGTCTGTCCCTTCTCGGGATGGGCGTCGAGCCAGTCGCCGGGTTCGGGCGGATCGATGGGATGGAAGGCATCGCCCGGATCGAACGCCCGGCGCAGCGTCTCCGGCAGCGAGTCAATAAGGCCGATCGCCTGGCTGCGCGCCTCCGGTCCCGGTGGCTCAAACGCGACGGCAAAAGGGGCGCACGCCAGCACGGCGAGGATGAGGCAACAAACCCGGTTCACGCGACGCAGCATTCCGGTGCTTTGGCGTGGAGCCAAGTTCTATCGAGCGCCGACGCCGGTCGGAACCGACCAGCGCGGCGGCGATCTGGTATGATGTTTCCGATTTTGGATTGGCGGTTTTCACCGGATGGAGCGTTGTTCATGGACCTCGCCCGAAGCCATGCTCGATCTCAAGGAACTCATGCTGCGTCCGCCCCGGCTCACGCTGGCCGTGGCGGAGAGCCTCACCTGTGGCCGGGTGCAGGCCCGCATCGGCGCCATCTCGGGGGCGTCGGAGTTTTTCCTCGGCGGCATCACGGCCTATTCGCTCGAGCAAAAAGTGCGGCATCTCGGCGTCGACCGCGCGGCCGCCGGGCCGGTCAACGCCGTTTCGGAAGCGGTGGCCGAACAGATGGCCCGCGGCGCATGCGCACTCTTCGGCGCCCAGCTCGGGCTGGCCACTACAGGTTATGCCGAGCCGTCGCCGGAGTGGAAAATTTCGTGTCCCCGGGCGTGGTGGGCGATCGCCCACGAGCTCGGCGGCGGCCGAACGGCGGTGCAAAGCGGCCTGGTCGAGTGCCCTGGCGCCAGCCGTACGGCGGCGCAGGAGGCGGTGGCCGCGGCGGCGCTCGGCGCGTTGATGCGATATCTAAAGCAGGTGCGAGGAGCCTGATTGGCCGCCGCTTCGCGGTGGCCTAAGGAGTTTGTCGGCCGGAACGGATCGCGTCGCGACGCAATCTCGAACCCAGTCCGGACTTTTATCCCAAACCCGACAAACTCCTACGGTGCGATCCGCTGCACCATTTTCATCAGCGGTTCCACTTCGGGAATGGGCTGCACCCAATCGCTGTACAGCAGCTCCGGCATCGCATAGGCCGTGTTGTAGAGCAGACGGTTGGCGCCGTCGCTGCGGGAGATATAACCGGCTTTCAACGTGGCACCGGCATATAGGCCCGCGTTTTTCGTATAAACGAGCACCGGCGCGTCGATGATCGGATGGTTGTCGTTCTCCTTCTCGCCGGCATGGGGACCGATTACGGCCTTGGCATCGATGCCGATATTGAAGCGGCTGTTGAACATCAGCCGCGGCGTCTGGTCATCGGTGATGATGAAGATGGTTTCCACCGCCGTGCCGCCCAGCTGGAGGCCGAGGCTGGCGGCGCCGGCCTTGATGAGTACGGGCACGCTCCAACGACCGCTGGCTTTCTTCACGAGAATCACACCGTAGCCGCTTTGTACGCCGAGGATGAAGCCGGCCTTGAACTGGTTGGTGATCACGATGGCCCGGGCGCGGGCCAGCACGGAGGAGGGAATGGCCGTTTCGGGCCGGGCCATGAATTCCTGCAAAATCGCCTCGCAGGATTCGACGTGCGAGATGAGGTCATCGCGCTTGGTGGTGGGTTGGTCGGCGGCCCGGCTGGGGACCAGTGTTGCGGTCAGCGCGATCAGGAGAGTGATAACAAGCTTCTTCATGCCAGGAGGATTTTCGTTGAAGGGGAACCTAAGCAGGGTCCGGCCGATTTGGAAAGCGCGGATTCAGAGTAGTTCCGGCGGCGCGGCAAGGGTGGGGCGGCATCAATCCAGACCGCGGGCCGTCAGCTCGTCCTCGTCCCAGCCCAGATAATGGCCGAGCTCGTGCAGATAGGTGAGCCGCGCCTCTGCGCGGAAGTCGCGCACCTCGCCCCCGGCGTAGTCCCAGAGGTTTTCCAGGTAGAGCAGGATTTGCGGCGGTGCGGGATTGTCCTGGGTGAACTCCATGCCGTGCGGATCGCCGGTGAAGAGGCCGAGGATGTCCGGCTCGAACCCCTCCGCGATCACGTCGGCGTCGGGCGCCGCCTCGTAGTGGACCGGCACACGGCGCGCGACCTCCCGGATTTCGGGCGGCAGGCGGCGCTGCGTGGCGGCGACGACGTCGGCGGCGAGGGCGGTGAGTTTTTCCAGGGTCATCGGCGAACGACAAGGCGGCACGCACGGTTGAACAAGGCGTGGCGGCCGGTTAGCAGCATCCTGGGCGGCGCGGGCCTCCGACGGGAGAAAAAAATAAAGCTTGTAACCGCCCGTCTATTGTGACGTCATAAATATTGTACTGAGATAAATAATAATTAACCAATCGAAATATGAATACCACACTGAAAACCCTCCTCACCCTGATCTCGCTCGCGCTTTGCCCGGCCCTCCCGGTCGTTCGCGGCGCCGATACGCCCGCGCCGGCCCCAACCGCGCCGGCCCCGGCCAAACCCCACAGCGCGTTTGCCCGGCTGCAGGAACAGCTCCAGACGTTGAATTTGACCGACGATCAGAAGGCCAAGCTCGACGCGATCATCCAGGACGCGGAAAAAGCCACGGCCGATCTCAAGAAAGACAAGGGGGCGGCCAAGGAAGATCGTCAGGCGGAACGGCAGACCCTCCGCCAGGCCACGTTGGATAAAATCCACGCGGTGCTCACGCCCGAGCAGGCCGCCAAA
Source organism: Opitutaceae bacterium (assembly GCA_035506315.1). Lineage (GTDB taxonomy): Bacteria > Verrucomicrobiota > Verrucomicrobiia > Opitutales > Opitutaceae > MWDT01. Next base: position 5,778 of record DATJPQ010000111.1, on the reverse strand, counting down.
TTTGCCAAGCACGGCAAGGGCAAAGGCAAAGCCAAGGCCGACGACAAGGCCGAGGACAAACCTGAAGACACCTCCGCGTTGTAAATAGCGGGCACACTCTGGCCCATTGTTCTTTCTCGTCCGATGAACCGCCGCGCGGCCCGCTTTTGGGCGCGCGGCGTTTAATTTTTCGACTCGGCGCGGCCGCGGGTCCAGCGTGGTCCGGATGCATGACGCCGCAACCCGCCGCAGGGCTCCCGTCTGTTCCCAGCCTGATTCTGCCGGTCCTAGCGGCCGGGGCATCCGGGCCAATGGACAAACCGTCCAGAACCTGAATGAATCGGGCTCATCTGTGAAAATTGGAACCAGGGAACCCTTCCGCCCGTCCTCCGCCGCCATTCTCTCCCGTCAATTCCGAGGGGGCGCCTGGGCTTTTAGCCCGCATATCCGACCGACGTATTCCGACGCGACGGTCGTTCGTCCGTGGACGAACCCGGCAACGGCTCGGCGTGTAAATTATGCGGGCTAGGCGCATCGTGGTGGCGGGTGGTGGAGCGGCGGGATATTTCGCCGCCATCGCTTGCGCGGAAACCCTTGCTGCACACCGCGCCGCCGGCACGCCTGTGTCGGTCGTGGTCTACGAGGCCACGCCGTATCCGCTGGCCAAGGTACGCATCTCCGGTGGGGGGCGCTGCAATGTCACCAACGCCTGCGTCGATCCGCGCACCCTGGTGCGGTTTTACCCGCGGGGCGGCCGCGAACTGCTTGGGCCGCTGCACCGGTGGGGCCCACGGGAGACCATCGACTGGTTCGCGGCGCGGGGCGTCGCCACCGAGGCGGAGGCCGACGGCCGGGTGTTTCCCGTCACCGACGATTCGCAGACGATCATCGACTGCCTCCAGCGCGCCGCCACCGCCGCCGGCGTGCAGGTGGTCATGCACCATGGCGTGGCCGACGCGCGACCGCGGGCGGCGGGCGGGTACGATGTTGCGCTCACTTCCGGCGGGACGGTCGCATGCGACCGGTTGCTGCTCGCCACCGGCGGCAATCCGGCTTCCGCCGGTCTAAGCATCGCGGCGCGGCTCGGGCACACGATCGAGCCGCCCGTGCCGTCGCTGTTCACGTTTCAGCTCGACGACCCGCGACTGTCCGGGCTGGCGGGCCTTTCGGTCGAGCGGGCCGCTGTGCGGGTGGCCGGCACGAAGTTGCGCGAGGAAGGTCCGCTGCTCGTCACGCATTGGGGGCTGAGCGGTCCGGCGGTCCTGAAACTCTCGGCCTGGGGCGCGCGCGAACTGGCGGCCTGCGCCTACCGGTTTTCACTGACGGTCAATTGGGCGCCGCCGCATACGCGGGAGTCGCTGCTGCGCGAATTGGCCGCGACGCGGACGCGGCATCCGCGCAAACAGGTGACGACCTTCTGCCCGGGTGCCCTGCCCTTGCGCCTATGGGAGCGCCTCGTGGAGGCGGCGCGGCTCGTGCCGACTGCCCAATGGGCGGGACTGTCGAACGACGCCCTCGGTGCGCTTGCCGCGCAGGTGGCGGAGGGTGAGTTTGCCGTCGCCGGCAAGAGCACAAACAAGGAGGAATTTGTCACCTGCGGCGGCGTGCGGTTGAGCGAGATCGATTTCAAGACGATGGAGAGCAAGCGCTGCCCGGGCCTGTATTTTGCCGGCGAGGTGCTCGACATCGACGGCCTCACCGGCGGCTACAATTTCCAGGCCGCGTGGACCACCGGCTGGCTGGCCGGACAGGCGATGGCGAAATGAGCATGGTTTCCGACCAGTATGTTTACTGTGGGCAGCCAGCTTGCTGGCGCGTTTTTAGGCGCGTGCAAGCACGCTGACCTACCAGGCAAACACTTATCGCGGCATCATGAAACACCATGACAAATTGAGCGGGCGGGTGCGGCCGGGCTCGCCACCGGGCCGGACCTTCGTTTTCTTCCGCCGCGAGCCATGACCTCCTACACGCAACTCCTCGCGATCACGCTGCCGGTCTTCGCGCTCTTTGGACTCGGCGTGGCGGTGCGGCGGGTGCAGTGGCTCACCGAGGCGGCCGAGACGAGCCTGCTGAAGCTGATCGTCAACCTGCTTTATCCCTGCCTCATCCTGAAATCGGTGCTGGGCAACGCCGTGCTGCGCGATCCGGCCAGCCTGATGGTGGCGCCGCTGCTTGGTTTCGGCACCATTCTGGTGGGCATGGCCGCCGGGTACTACGCCGGCCGCGCGCTCGGGCTTTCCGTCGGGCACGGCCTGCGGACCTTCGCCTTCGCCGTCGGCATCTACAACTACGGTTACATCCCGATCCCGTTGGTGCAGTCGCTTTGGGGCACGGAGCATGTGGGCGTGTTGCTCGTCTACAATGTCGGCATCGAACTGGCGCTGTGGACGGTCGGCCTCCTGTTGCTCGCCGGCCTGCCGCTGCGTTCCGGCTGGAAGAAAATTGCCAATCCGGTGGTCCTCACGCTCGTGGCCGGCGTCACCCTCAACACCCTGCACGTGGAACTGCCGGGCGTAGTGCTCACGGTGGTCGACGCGCTGGCAACCTGCGCGATTCCGCTCGGCTTGCTGGCGGCGGGCGCGGCAGTGGAACCCTTTCTGCAGAAACCGCTCGATCTCGTTGACGCGCGGGTTACGCCCGGCGCGTGCCTGTTGCGCCTCGGGGTGTTGCCGCTGGCGTTTTTGGTGTTTGCCCGGTACGTGCCGCTCACGCTGGAACTCAAGCGTGTGCTCGTGATCCAGGCGGCGATGCCGGCCGGGATGCTGCCGCTGGTGATAGCGCGCCACTATGGCGGCCAGCCGCTCACCGCCGCGCAGATCATCGTCGCCACGACCGTGCTGGGACTGGTCCTCATTCCGCTCTGGCTCGCCTTCGGCCTCCACTGGGTGGGGGTGGGCTGAGGTGGGACCGGAAATGTAGGGCGGGGTCGCCGAACCCCGCCTATCCACCAGAAATACGGCGGCATTCGGCGATGCCACCCTACGACCTTTCGGCGTGCGCAAGGCCTACAGGCGCTTGGCGTGGAACACGCAGATGCAGTCGGCGCCGTCCTCGGTGGTCAGCCAGGACGGCGCAAGCGCGGCGAATTCACGGTCCATCGCGGCGCGCAGGCCGCCAACCTCGATGAGCACGAGGCCGTGCGGCTTGAGGCGCGGACGCGCCTGGCGGAGCAGCTTTCGGATGACGGCAAGGCCGTCGGCCCCGCCGTCGAGCGCAAGACGCGGCTCACGGTGAAATTCCGCCGGCAGCGCGTCGACATGCGCGCCCGGCTCGTAGGGCGGGTTGCTGAGGATCACGTCGTATTTTGCCGCGGGCGCGGCGGCGAGGACGTCGCTCTCGTAGAGATGCACGCGGCGCCCGAGGCGGTGATCGCGAACATTGATCTTCGCGACCTCGAGCGCGGCGGCGGAGAGGTCGAAGGCGTCGACGCGCGCCTGCGGAAAATGCTGCGCCAGCAAAATCGCCAGGCAGCCGGAACCGGTGCCGACGTCGGCCACGCGCGTGACCCGGGCCGGATCGGGCAGCCACTGGTCGAGCTGCTGCGGGATGATCTCGAGAAAATACGACCGGGGGATGAGCGCGCGCTCGTCGATGTAGAACCGCTGCCCGGCGAGCCACGCTTCGCGGGTGAGATAGGCGGCGGGTGTGCGATCGATCACGCGGCGGCGGAAGATCGTGCGCAAGGCGGCATGGTCGACCGCGGTGATACGGCGGGCGAGCACGGAGGCGTCGCTCTCGAGCGGCAAATCGAGCGTCCGGAGGAGGAGATAAAGCGCCTCGTCATGGGCGTCGGTGGCGATCTGTCCGAGGGCGAGCTGATGTTGGGCGTAAAGCTTCTCCGCGAAACGGAGCCAGGCGCCGAGGGTCCGGCAGCGGGCGGCGCCGGCCAGGGGATCGGGCGTCGCGGGATCAGGACGATTTTTTCTTTTCATCATCCGACGTCACGTGCACGTGGTTGAAGATGTGCTCCGGACAATAGCATTGATCCCCGGCGCACTTGGAGCAGTAGCGGAAATCCAGCAGCGGATCGGTAAGGTCGGTCTTGCCGCAGACGTGGCAACGGTGGCGCGGCTCCTTCTCGTCCGGGGTGGCGGCAAAGACCTTCGCCTGATGCGACATCCGCCGCCGTCCGGTGCGGATGCGCTGCACGATGTCGCCGGCGAAAAAGACGAGGAAGTTGCCGATGGAGGCGAGCACCATGAACCGGGTGGGCCACGAGCCAACGAGCAGCTTGTAGCCGTAACCGATCCAGGTGATCAGGGCCAGCCACTTGATCTTCACCGGCAGGATGAAGAAAATCAGCATCTCGAAGTCCGGATTGAGGAACGCGAACGCGAGAAAAACGCTACCGGCGAGAAACAGATTGGTCGCGTAGGAATACGGCGTGAGCCAGGCCACTGCCATGGTGAGCAGCCAGCCGAGGCCGATGAAAAGGTTGTAGCGGAAGGTGCCCCAATATCCCTCCAGTGCGCTCCCCATCAGGAAGAACAGGTACCACCCAAAGGCGAGGAAGACCACGTCCAGCGCCCCGCTGCCGAAACCGGGCGGCAGAAACAAAAACGTGACCAGGCGCCAGATCTCGCCGGCATGGACTGCCACCGGCAGGAGGGCGATACGCTCAGGGTCGAGACGGTTAAACTGCACCAGGCTCCAGCAAGCCACCTGCGCCATCACAAGGTAGAGCGAGAGCCCGGGAATGGCGAAACGACCGAGCGTGCGTTCGAGTTTGTTGAAAAGCGACATGCCGCGAAAAGTGCGGCTACTTCTTTTCGGTTTCCGGCAGTTGCGCAACCAGCTTTTCCTTCTGCCTGGCCAGCGGTGCGGCGGTGACGGTGGCGAGCAACGTGCGGGCGAGGTCGAACTTGCCCTGCTTGATGAGGATATTGGCCGCATGCAGGCGGACGGTCTCCTGCTCTATGCCGGGCTTCAGGCGTTCCTCCAGCGCGCCCCAGTACTTGAGCGCCGCGTCCCAGTCGGGTTTTTCCAGGTCGTAGAATGACTCGCCGTAGCGATAGGTGAACTCGATGCGGTCGGGGGCGAGCTCGGCGGCGCGGCGAAACGCCTCGTGCATGGCGCGGTCGAGCGCCGGGCGTGGCCATTCGCCGCTCTTGAGAAAGTCGTCGCGCGCCTCGGTGAGCAGGGTGCCGAGCTGGTAGTGGTAAAGCGGCTCGTTGGGATCGAGCTTGATGGCGGCGAGGAAATAATTGACGGCCTCGAGCGGCTTGCCCTCCTCCGCGAGGTAGTTGCCCAGCTGGTTTTTCACGATCGGCAGGCTGGAGTCGAGCTGGTTGGCCTTGAGCAGCATGGCGGCGGACTGCCGGCGCATGTCGATCTTGCCGAGGAGCACGCCGTAGGCGGCATAGCCGGCGGCGAGGTTGGGATATTTTTTCAGGTAGTCTTCGTAGTCAAAAACCAGGTCCTGCATCTTCCCGCGCAGGTTCTGCTCATCGAAGTTCGGGGTGTTCTCCTTGGTGGCGGCGGTGGCGAGCAGCAGCTGCTGGCGCGTGATGAGCGCCTGGAGTTCGCGCTGCGCCGGCGAGGGCTCGGCCTTTGCGGGGACCGCCGGCGGTTCGACGGGCCGGGTAGCGGAAGCGCTCTCGCTTCCGGGTGGAACGGGCAGCCGCTCCGCGACGGGTGAAATCGCGGCGGCCGATGGTTCATCCGCGGCGAGCGCAAGGGCGGGCCCACCAAGACCGAAAAGAAGAGCGACAAAAAAACGGCGCATGAGAAACGGATGCGACCAGCTCAACCGGTCAAAGTGCCGGCGTAAACCTCCAAGCGGTGGGCGCCAGTACGCGT
>DATJPQ010000110.1:0-9207 GCA_035506315.1 Opitutaceae bacterium | reverse complement strand
CTCCTGCCGCGACACGTCCTTGTAGAACCGTGTCCACAGCGCGTCCTCCTGCCAGCCGCGGACGGCCGGGTTCAGGAGAAAATTCTGCGCATTGAAATACAGCGGCACGACGGGGCATTCTTCGGTAAGCCGGGACTCGGCGTCGGCCAGTAGTGCGAACCGCTGTGCGGCGTTGCCAGTGCGGGCCGCATCGGCGAGCAATGCATCGTAACGCGCATCGCTCCACTGCGGGAAATCGCGGGGCGCGCCCGTGGCGAGGTCCGCCAGCAGGTCGGCCGCATCGGCCACGTCGGGAATGGCGGCGATGAAGCCAAGATCGTAGCGTCCTTCCTCCAACATGGCCACATGCACCCTGGCGTCGCGTATGATGATGGCCACCTCGATGCCGAGCTCCTTTCTCCACATCGCCTGTACCGCTTCGAGCACGGCGGTGTTGGTCCAACCGGTAAGCTCGAGCCGCGGAAAACCGGTGCCACCGGGGAAGCCGGCCGCGGCGAGGAGACGGCGCGCCTCCGCCGCGTCTTCCCGCAACGCCGTGCGGCTCACGAAGCCGCCGAGCCCCTCGGGCACGAAATGCCTCGCGGGCGTCTGGCCGCCCTGGAGCACGTGGTCGACGAGCGCGTCACGGTCGAGGGCGAGCGCCAGCGCCCGGCGCACGCGGACATCGTTGAGCGGAGGCCGGCGCGTGTTAAGCGCGAGGTAGCGCGTCTCGTGCAACGGCACGCGATGCAACACCGCGGGTTCTTCGCGAGCGTAGGGTACGAGCTTGGCGACAGGCACAGCCATCGTCACGTCGATCTGTCCGGCGCGAAAGGCGCGCTCCTCGGCCTCGCCGTTGTCAAACGCCAGAAACTGCAGCTCCGCGAGCCGTATGTGGGCGGCGTCCCAATAATCGGTGCGACGGCGTACCACGATGCGCTGGTGGGGCCGCCATTCGACGAGGGTGAAGGGGCCGTTGCCCACGAAATTACCCGGGCGTGTCCAATCCAGGCCGAACCTCGTCACGGCGCGGAGCTTGACCGGAATCCACGGTCCGCTGGCCGCGTAAGCGAGAAACTGCGGAGCCGGGTGCGCAAGGGTGACGTCGAGGGTGAGCGTATCGCGGGCGTGGAAACCCACCGCGGCAAAATCGGCCAGCTTGCCGCGATAAAACGCCTCGGCGTTTTTCACCAGGAAGAAGAGCGAAGCCTTGGTCGCGGCGGTGGCCGGCGTGAGCAGGCGATGGTAGGAGTCGACGAAGTCCGGTGCCGTCACGGGCTCGCCATTGGACCAGCGGGCGGCGGCGCGCAGGTGGAAAGTATAAGTAAGGCCATCGGGTGAGATTTCCCAGCGCTCGGCGGCGGCAGGCTGCGGTGCGCCCCCATCGGACGCAGGCGAGACCAGCCCTTCGCTCAGCGCGCGGATGATGAAGAATTCATCAGGAATAGTGGCCGTGGCAGGATCGAGATCGCCCGGCTCGTTGCGCTGGCTGAGGCGGAGAATTTGTCCCGCGGCGGTCGCCGTTGATGCCGGCTCCGTGCGCGAGCAACCAACCAAAAGAGCGGCCAGCAGGCCAAACCCGGCGAGCAGACAGAGAGGGCGGCGATTCACGTCTCGCATCGCAGTGCACAAACCGCCCCGGGCGCAATCCCCGTTCTGTCGCCCGTCCGAGTCTGTTTCCGACCGGCCGATTATATCTTGTCCCGTCCCGCCCGATTTTCCCCGTGTTCCAATCGCGACTCTGCGCTCCGGAGTTTGACACTTATTAAGTGTCAAGCTCTGGAGTGCTCACCGAATTTCTCCTCGTACACCGGAAGTATATGACACTTAATAAGTGTCATGGCTAATTATCCATATTTTCCAAAACAGCTGGAATTGCCGGCTGATCTGACACAATTAATCCTTGAGGCAGCGGCGGAGATGGCCAGGCAGTCGCATGCTGCCTTCCGGGTCGGCCGTCGTTCGCTACGCGGCGGTACGTTGCGCCCGGGCAAGGAGACACCGCTTTGGAATGTTTTAAGGGTGCAGATACGTCAGTATCTCACCAAGCGGGGCGACCAGGCGCAGCTCGGCCGCTTGCTCGGCCTGCCGCGGCAGCGGATACAAGCCTTCGCTACTGCGGGCAGCCAGATGCCCGATGCCGAGCGGACGCTCCAATTACTGGCATGGTTGTCGCTCGTGCGCCAGGGATGGTATCCCTCGTGAAGCCAATCTGAAAGCAGCGGAATGACGGTTTTTATGCTGTAAACTGTGTGATGCAAGATTTTGAAATATAGATAATAGCAAGCACTTGACACTTAATAGGTGTCAAACTCTGGAGCGGGGCCAGGCAAGTGTTGGGGTTCAGTACGCCTAGGCGGAACGCGGCAAGGGCGGTTGGCCGTCCTGGATCACCACGCCGAACGGTGGCATCGCCCTCAAGCAAACCGCCGTCTTCGCTTCGTTTTCATCCAGCTACACTCGTAGTCACCTGCTGCCACGGCTTACTCCTCCAGCCAGACGTGCTTGTACGGGTGATGATCGAGCGGGGTCGGGTGCCAGCCTCGGACCGTGGGCTGGAGCAGGAAGACATGGGTGTAATGGTAAACCGGGATCAGCGGGGCGGCGTCGAGGAGGCGCGCCTCGGCCTGGCGGAGGAGCGCGGCGCGCTGCGCCGGATCGGTGGCGAACTCGGCCCGGCGCAGGAGCGCATCGTAGGCCGGGTCGGCCCAGCCGGTGAAATTGTTGCCGCTGTCGCCGGTCCAGAGGGCGAGGGCATTTTGCGGATCGGCGAAATCGGCCGTCCAACTTGAGCGCAAGATCTGGAAACTGCCGGTACGCCGCGCATCGAGCACGCTGTTGTTCTCCATGTTGACGAGCCGCACCTCGACCCCGAGTTCGCGCCGCCACGTCTCCTGCACCGCCTCGGCGATTGCGCGATGGGATTCCGACGAGTTGAACAGCAGTTCGAACGGCGGCAGATCTTTGCCCCCGGGGAAACCGGCCGCGGCCAGCAGGCGGCGCGCGGCGGAGAAGTCGGTGGCGAAGCCGGCAGGCGGGTTGTAGCCGGCCAGGCCGGGCGGGGTAAACGCCGACGCGGGGAGCTGGCCGCCGCGCAAGATTTTTTCCACGATGGTCCGGCGGTCCACGGCCAGCGCGAGGGCGCGGCGCACGCGGACATCGTTGAGCGGCGGGCGCGCGACGTTGAGGCGGTAGAAGTACGTGCCGAGCAGAGAATCGATGCGCAGGAAGCGCGGCGCATCGCACCGATAGGCATCGATCTTGGCCGGGGGCAACGCATCGGTGACGTGCAGTTGCCCGGCCCGGAACGCACGTTCCTCCGCATCCACCGTGAAGGGATAGAAGTCGATCTCGCGCAGCCGCACGGCGGCGGCATCCCAATAGGTCGGCGACCGGGCGACGACGATGCGCTGGCCGGCGCGCCACTCCACGAGAGCGAACGGACCGTTGCCCACCAAGGTGCCGGGGCGGGCCCACGGATTGCCGCGCTGGGCAACCGGGCCGTTTTTCCCGATGGTTGGCAGATGCACGGGAAACCACGCGGGTTGGCTGAGCAGCGAGAGGAAATACGACGCGGGGTGGGCGAGGGTGATGCGCAGCGTGCGGGCATTGGGCGCAGCGATGCCGACCGACGCGAAATCGGCCGACTGGCCGCGGTGAAACGCCTCCGCGCCGAGCACGACATAGAGCAGGTGGGCGTTCTCGGCGGCGAGCGAGGGCGTGAGCACGCGGCGACAGGAAGCGACGAAATCCCACGCGGTCACCGGATCGCCGTTGGACCACCGGGCGTTGGCGCGCAGGTGAAAAGTGTAGGTAAGGCCGTCGGGTGAGACTTCCCAGGTTTCGGCCACGCCAGGCACCGGGTGCAGATCCACCGGGTCCTCGGCGACGAGGCCTTCGAACAGCGCGGACAACACACTGTAGTCGGCGGCCTGGGTGGCGAGATGCGGATCGAGGCTGGCGGGCTCGGGGCCGATGCCGCGATACAGGATTTGTTCACGGTTGCCCCGGGCGACGAGCGTTTCGCGTTTCGCGCAGCCTGCAACAGAGAGGATGGCCGCAAAAAGGCACAAAGCAGCGCAAGTCAGTCTTAGGTGGCGCTCGCGGCCACGGTTCGGCTCCGCCCGACCGGCAGACGGGCCTATATCCAAAGCGACTCGTACCGTTGGTTTCAAAAGCGCAGATCGCGAGCGAGCTCGCTCCTACAATTTTTCGATCAAGGCCACGGCATGGACGGCGATGGCCACGCCGCGGCCGAGGTCGCCCACGCGTTCATTGGTCGTGGCCTTGACCCCGATGGCTTCGACCGGGAGTCCGGTGGTGGCGGCGAGGGCGGCCTTCATCGCGGGGACATGCGGAGCGATCTTCGGCCGTTCAGCCACGACTGTGGCGTCGATATTGACGGGGGTGTAACCGTGCTGGCGCAGAAGCCCGATCACGCGTTGCAGGAGGGTCTGCGAGTCGATGTTTTTGTACGCCGGATCGGTGTTGGGAAATTGATGGCCGATGTCGAGCAGGCCGGCGGCACCGAGCAGCGCGTCGCAGATGGCGTGCGTGAGGCAGTCGGCGTCGCTATGGCCGTCGAGGCCGAAGTCGGTCGCAAATTTGACGCCGCCAAGAATGAGCGGACGTCCGTTGACGAAGCGGTGAATATCGTAGCCGTGGCCAATACGGAAGGCGGACATGGGGCGGGGAAGGGAGAGTGAAAGTGAGAGCGAAAGTGAAGGGGAAACGGAGAAGAACGTCAGGTTACGGACGGTTGCTGGGTGAGGAGAAACTCGAAATAAGCGAGGTCGGCCGGCGTGGTGAGTTTCGGATTGGGGTGCGGATTTTCCAGGAGAGCGACGGGGTGGCCGAGTTGCTCGACGGCGGCGGCGTCATCGGTGATGTGGCGTCCCCGGGTGTGTACCCGGGCATAGGCCCGGGCGATGAGATCGAAGGCAAATACCTGCGGCGTCTCCATCGCCCAGAGATTGCGGCGGTCGAGGGTGCGAAGGCGGCCTTCGCCGCGGTGCTCCTTGATGGTGTCGGTCACGCGATGCGCGAGCACCACGGCGTTTTCGCGGTGCACGATCTTGAGCAGCGCCACGAGTTGTTCCGGCTGTACGAAAGGTCGCGCGCAGTCGTGGATGAACACGTAGTCGATGCCCGGCGGCAGTGCCTCGAGGGCGTGGGCCACGGAGTCCTGCCGCTCCTTGCCACCGTCCACGAAGATCGCCGGCGTGGGGGCGTAGCACATCAATTCGTGGAGTTGCGCGGGGTCGCGACAGACGATGGCAAAATAGTCGGCCACGCCACTCGCCTGAAATGCCGCCACGGTGTGGGCGAAGACCGGACGGCCGCCGAGCAGGGCAAGCACCTTGTCGGGCACGGCGCCCTGCATACGCTTGCTGGAACCGGCGGCGAGAAGGATGGCAGCGATGCGGCTCATGGAAAGGGCAGAGGGACTGAGGGAATGAGGGAGTGAGGGCGATTAGGCCAGCTCGGCGAGGACCGCGCGGGCAGCGGCGACGGGATCGGGTGCGGCGAAGATCGGCCGGCCGACCACAATGAAATCGGCACCGGCGCGGGCGGCATCGGCGGGCGTCATCACGCGGGTCTGGTCGTCGGCACGGGCATCGCGCGGACGGATGCCGGGGGCGACGAGACGCACCTCGCGCGGCAGCACGGCGCGCAATGGGGCAATTTCCAAGGGCGAGCACACGAGGCCGCGCAATCCGGCCTCGACGGCCAGCTGGCCGAGACGCACGACCTGTTGCGCGGACGAACTGTTCACGCCGATGGCGGGCAGTTCGGCGTCGCCGATCGAGGTCAGCACGGTGACGCCGAGGAGAGTGAGGCCGGGCGCGTGGGCCTGCTGGGCTTTCACCGCCCACTGCATCATCTCACGGCCGCCGCTGGTATGGAGGGTGAGCATGCGGATCGGCAGGCGGGAGACCGACTCGACGGCCCTGGCCACGGTGTTGGGGATGTCGTGGAGCTTGAGATCGAGGAAGACATCGAAGCCGAGCCCGGCGACCTCGCGCACACAGTCGGGGCCGCAGGCGGTAAACATTTCGAGCCCGACCTTGACCCAGCGAACGGTGCCCGCGAGACGGGTGAGCACGGGCGTGACAACACGCGGTGAAGGGGCGTCGAGGACAAGGATGAGATCGCAAGGCATGGCGGGGTATCACTAATGCACATTAATCGTCGTCAATCCTAGCGAAAACCTCATGGTCGATTTTCCCGCTTCCCTTGACCGCGATTACGGTGAATGAGTGGAATTGCCGCCGTGAATTCCGCCGTCGTCTTCGCCCCTGCCAAGATCAACCTTTCTCTCGCCGTCACCGGACGGCGGGCGGACCGGTTTCACGATCTCGTGTCGGTCGTGGCTCCGCTGGCCTGGGGCGACACGCTGTGGATAGAGAGCGGAGAGCGGAGGGCGGAGAGCGGAGAGCCGGAAGCGAAGAGCGGAAAGCGGAGAGCGGAGAGCGGAGAGATCCAACCAAGCACGGCGATGGGCGGAGAGGGTATTAGCCTGGACTGCGACGAGGCGAATGTGCCGGGCGACGAGACGAACCTCGTCGTGAAGGCGGCGCGGTTGTTTCGCAAGGCGACGGGCTGGCGCGAACCGGTGCACTTTCGGCTGGAGAAACGCATCCCGCTGGGCGCGGGGCTCGGTGGTGGCAGCAGCGACGCCACGGCCGCGCTGCGTGGACTCGACCTGCTGGCCGGCCATCCGCTCTCTCCCCAGGCACTCGCGGAACTGGCGGGCCGCGTTGGCTCCGATTGTGCCCTCTTTCTGCCCGGCGGGCCGGTCGTGATGCGCGGCCGGGGCGAACGCGTAAACACACTGCCGGCCGCAGCCGCGGCGCGGCTCCGTGGGCGTCGCGTGTTGGTGTTCAAACCGGATTTTGGGATCGGCACGCCATGGGCCTATCAGCGGCTGGCGGCAGGGGCGCCGGCGAGCTACGTGCCGGCAGCCGAGGCTGAGGCCCGACTGGCGGCTTGGCTGGCCGATTCGACGGCGCCGGCCGAGCAGTTGTTCGGCAATAATCTGGAGCGCCCCGCCTTCGCGAAGTTCATCGCATTGCCCGCCTTGCTTGAGGAACTTCGCACCCGGTTTGCGCTGGCGCCCCAGATGAGCGGCAGCGGCAGCGCCTGCTTCGCCTTTCTTCCGGACAACGCTCCAGTGTTGGACATCACGGCAACGATCCGGGCGGCGTGGGGCGAGACGGCCTTCGTGCTCGCCACGGCAATTAGCTAATTATTTACACCTTCATTTTGTTGACCCGGGGGCGACACCGGGTGTTATTGCAGCGCCAGTGCTCAACCCCGCCTGGCAAATTGGACTGTATGGACGCCCGCGCCAGTAAAGAGCTCATTGTACAAGGCATCGCCGCTTCCAACGGCATCGCCTACGGCCAGGTTTTTGTATACGTCCAGAGTCACGTCGAGGTGCCGAGTTACACCGTCGACCCCGCCAAGCGCGCCGAGGAAATTGCCCGGTTCGAGCAGGCGCTCGTCGTCACGCGCCAGCAGGTGCAGAAAATCCGCGACGAGGTGGAGAAAAATCTCGGCCCCGACGAAGCGGCCATTTTCGACGCCCATTTGCTGGTGCTCGAGGATCAGGCGCTCATCTCGGAGACGATTCGCGAATTCGAGACCACCGGCCGGAACATCGAAACCTGCTTCAACGCCGTGGCCCGGCGCTACATCCAGGCGTTTGCCGAGATTGCCGACGAATACTTCCGCGAACGGGCGGGCGATCTCAAGGACGTCGCGCAACGCGTGCTGCAGAATCTGCTCGGCCAGTCGGCCGTCAATCTCAGCCAGCTCATCGAGAAACGCATCGTTGTCGCCAACGACATCACGCCGTCCGATTCGGCCAGCATCGACCGCAGCCAGGCGCTCGCCATCGTCACCGACACGGGCAGCAAGACCAGCCATGCCGTCATCGTCGCACGTTCGCTGAAAATCCCCGCCATCGTCGGCGTGCGCGAGTTCACGAAGACGGTCCACGATGGCGACTGGGCGATCGTCGACGGCTACGAAGGCGTGGTCATCGTCAATCCGTCGGAGCAGACGCTCTTCCGCTACGGGCAGATCCGCCAGCAGAAGACGAGTTTCGAGCAACGCGTTCTCGCGGTGAACCAGCAGCCCGCCGTCACGCTCGACGGCGTGGCGGTGAAGCTGATGGCCAACATCGAGAAGGTCGATGAAACCGGTCTGGTGAAGGAATGCCGCGCCGAGGGAGTCGGTCTGTTCCGCACCGAGTATCTCTATCTCAATTCCGCCCGCATCCCGAACGAGCAGGAGCAGTTTCTCGCCTACAAGGCGGTGGCCGAGGCGCTCGCGCCGCATCCGGTCGTCATCCGCACGCTCGATCTGGGCGGCGACAAGCCGCTGGCGGGCGCCCCGGACCTTTTCCCCAAGGAGGACAATCCCTTCATGGGCTACCGGGCGATCCGTTTCTGCCTGGAGAATCCCGGCATCTTCAAGGACCAGCTGCGCGCCATCCTCCTCGCCAGCACGCACGGCAAGGTGCGGCTCATGTATCCGATGATCAGCGGCGGCGACGAACTCAACCGGGCCAATGCCCTGCTGGCCGAAGCCAAGGAGGAACTGCGCGCCCGCGGCCAGCCGTTCGACGAACGGATCGAGATCGGCAGCATGATCGAGATCCCCAGCGCGGCCATGACGGCCGACCTGCTCGCGAAGCAATGCCAGTTCTTCAGCATCGGCACCAACGATCTCATCCAGTACATGATCGCGATCGACCGGGTGAACGACCATATCTCGCATCTCTACGAGCCCACGCATCCGGCCGTGGTGCGCATGCTCAAGCGGATCGTCGACAATGGGCACGCCGCCAAGATTCCGGTGGCGATCTGTGGCGAAATGGCGGGAGATCCGCTGTACACGCCGCTGCTGCTCGGCCTGGGAGTGGACGAGCTGAGCATGGCACCGGCGCTGCTGCCGACGGTGAAATACCTCGTGCGCCTGATGACCATGGCCGATGCCCGGCAGCTTGCCGAAACCGCGCTCACCCTGACCTCGCCCAAGGAAATCTACGCGCTCTGCGACGAGTTTTACCGTGCCCGCGTGCAGGTGGAGTGATCCGATTGCGGATCGCTGATTGCGGATTGCGGATAGGCGGAGCGGAGGACGACGGATGGCGAACGTTCAGATTTCGGATTGCGGATTTCGGATTGCGGATAGGCGGAGCGGCGGTGCCCGCGGCTG
>DATJPQ010000109.1:0-16952 GCA_035506315.1 Opitutaceae bacterium | reverse complement strand
AATAAGGTGGCGCACACCGTCTTGGCCACGGTGGTGGTGGCGCTGGTCATTTACTCGAAGGCGGCGGAACTCATTGCCGTAGCCGCTTTCGTCGCAGCCGTGCCCTGGCTTTTTCGCGCCACCGGACAACAACGCTTGGACCGCTGGATCGGCGAGCTTTCCTATCCTGTCTACGTCGGGCATGTGATGCTGCTCCCCTGGGCCTGGCAGTTCGCCGGCACGAGTCATCCGCTATCCGTCGGACTGATCGCCGCCGTGCTGGTCGTGGGATTCGCCATCCTCTTTCATGCACTGGTCGAAACCTCGGTTGATCATTTTCGCCAACGCCTCGCCGGTTCCCCAACCAACCCGGCTCCCGCCCCGTGATGGGAGTGGAACTCACCGTCGTCATCCCCACGCACAATCCGCACGCCGGCCGCCTCGCGCACACCCTGGCTGGGCTGCGCGCGCAAACGCTGCCGCCGCCAGCGTGGGAGCTCGTCATCGTAGACAACGCGAGCGCTGACCCGGCGTTGTTTGCCACGCTGGATCTCGGCTGGCATTCTCGTGCCTGCGTGATCCGCGAGCCGCAACTTGGCCTTACGGCCGCCCGCCAGTGCGGTTTGCGCGCCACCGACGCAGAATTTGTCGTGCTGGTCGACGACGACAATGTACTTGCGCCCGATTATCTGGAAAACGCTCTCGCCATCTTCGCCGCGCATCCGCGGCTTGGCCTGGCCGGCGGCAAATCCGCGCCACACTTCGCCGTCGAACCTCCCGCCTGGACCCGCGAGTTCTTTCCCTTGCTCGCATTGCGGGATCTTGGCCCATCAGAAATTGTGTCGTCCGGCCTCCGCCCGGCCGGGGCCGCGGGCAACGAGTATCCGGTCTACGCGCCCATCGGCGCCGGCATGGCATTGCGCCGGGCGGCATGGCAGGCGTGGCTTACCGCTCGCGACAACGACCCGGGCGCGCTCAGCGACCGCCGCGGCGACGCCCTCACCTCGAGCGGTGACAACGACATCGTGCTTTGCGCTATGCAGTCCGGCTGGGAGGTCGGTTATTTCCCGCAGCTCACGCTCACTCACCTCATCCCCGCCGCCCGGCTCGAAGCCGGTTATCTCGCGCGACTGAATCACGGAATTCAAAAATCGTGGATGCAGGTGCTCGCGCTGCATGATGCCTGCCCCTGGCCGCCGCTTTCCCCGGTCGGGGCGGCCTTGCGTAAAGGCAAGGCCTGGTTCGTCCATCGCCCGTGGGCGTCGCCCGCGGCGCGCATCCGTTATCACGGCGCCTGCGGGCACTTCGAGGGACGCATCCAGCACTGATCCGCTCAACCATTGTCCATGAGTCTTCGTCCCGCATTAAGGCGCCTCGGGTTCGGTCGTCTCGCCTACTTATTGTGGCATGTGCCGGCGGGAGCGCTGCGCGATTCCATCGCGGCAGGCGGGCCACTCGAGCAATGGCGCGATCGCCGGGCGCACGCCACGATGACCGCCGCCGCCGCCCGCCTCCAATCGCAAATGCTGCCACTGGCCGCCACCGGGCCGGAAATCCACTTTCTGACCGGGGCGAGATTCTGGGATCAGACGGCGCTTTGTCTCCACTCGTTGCAGCATCACGCCGGCCAGGCATTGCCCGCCGTGTTTCACGACGACGGGTCTGCGACCGACACGATCATGGACAGATTGGGCAGACTCTTCCCCCACGCGCGCTGGCGCCGCCATGCTGAGATTGTCGCAACCCTGGACGAGCATCTGCCCATCGCGCGGTTCCCCGTGTTGCGCGAACGCTGGGCCGCCTATCCCAACATCCGCAAACTTACCGACGTGCATGTGGGGTCGCGAGGGTGGAAGCTGGTGCTCGATTCGGACATGTTGTTCTTCCGCCGGCCGGATTTCCTGCTGGCCTGGCTCGCCGCGCCGGGCCGTCCGCTCCACATGGTCGATGTGGAGGAGTCCTACGGCTATTCCCGCGCCCTCATGCAGTCGCTTGCCGGGACGCCGATTCCTCCGCTGGTCAACGTGGGCATCACCGGGCTGGCTGGCGAATCGCTTGACTGGGAACGTCTGGAACATTGGTGCCGCGAACTCATCGCGGCCGAAGGGGCCAGTTATTACCTTGAGCAGGCGCTGATCGCGATGCTGGTGGCCGGGCAACCCTGCGCGGTGGCGCCCGCCGCCGACTACCTCGTGTTGCCCGACGAAGCGGAATGCCGGAATCCCCGCGCGGTCTTGCACCATTACGTGGCGAATTCCAAACGCTGGTACTTTCGCGAAACCTGGCGGCGCGCCGTTACGCTGCCGCCGGGGTCAACCCCGGATTAACATGAGTCTGAAACGCCGTTTTAAACGCTGGCTCCATGGCCAGTGTCCTGGCTTCAAAGGGTGTCTGCCCTATTTCGGCGAACGTCTTTTCTTCCCGCCGGGTTCGGTGCTGTTCGACCTCGCGTGCGCTCAGGGCATCTACGAGCACGAAAACCTCCGGATCATGCAGGCGGCGCTGCGGCCCCATGCCTGGTGTTTCGACATCGGCGCTAACATTGGCCTCATGTCCGCTCCGCTGCTCGCCGCCGAACCCACGCTGCAGGTGGTCTCGGTCGAAGCCTCTCCCGACACCGCCAGCTATCTTGCCCGGTCCGTCGCCGCCAGTCCGCGCCGCGATCGCTGGCGGTACGTCGCCAAGGCCGTGGGCGCGACCGAGGGCGAAACCGTTTTCTTCGCGTCGGATGAATCCCACGGGGCCTACGATGGGCTCAAAAACACCGGCCGGGGGCGCGCTCCGCGCGAGGTCGAAGTTTCCCTCACCACCCTCGACACGCTTTGGCGCGAGTTTGGCCAGCCCGACATTTGCCTGGTGAAGATCGACGTCGAAGGCGGCGAGGCCGATGTCTTGCGCGGCGGTGCCACCTGTCTGCGCACCACCCGGCCGTACGTACTGCTCGAATGGAATGCCCAAAATCTGGCCGCCTACGGCTGTCCACCGGAGGCCTTGCCCGAACTGGCGGCCACGCTGGATTACGAGGTGCTCGGCGTCCACGGTCTCGCGCCGGTCACTTCCTCCGCCAACCTCGCCTTGCAGATGAAGGTGAACGAGAATTTCGTGCTGGTACCGCGCGCATGATCCCAAATTCCGAAGACCGATCTCGTCACAGAGACCACAGAGCGAGAACCGGAGGCCACGGAGGCAGATTCATTCCTCTGTGACCCCGGCCCAAATCTCTGTGCGCTCTGTGTCTCAACTCCGTTGACTTGGTTGTAACTGCGCCGCGCGAGGATCCCGGTGTCACATCGTCTTCTTTAGGATGCTCCCCAAGACCGAGCCCTTTCGCCAGATCCTGCCCGATCTCGCGGATTACCGCCGGGAATTTCTCGCCGCCGGAGTGACGTTGCCGCTGCCCGCCGTGCCGTGGCGGGCCGAAGGCCTTTTGGCCGCGCTGCCACCACCGCCGGCCGGACGTCACGGCTGGCCGTGGGATGTGCAGACGGCGCCCTTCGCGGAAAATCCCGACGGCTGGCCGTGCATTGCAATCGTACTGCCGTCGTTCAAACAGGCCGACTACCTTGAGGAAGCCCTGCGCTCGGTATTGCTGCAGAATTATCCCCGGCTCGAGTTCATCGTGATGGATGGCGGCTCGCCCGATGCTTCGCCGGCCATCCTCGAGCGTTACCGGCCCTGGCTCAGTTTTTCGCGCAGCGCCCCGGATCGGGGCCAGAGCCACGCGATCAATCTGGGCTTCGCGCTCGCCGCCGGCGAACTGCACGGCTGGCTCAACAGCGACGATTTCTATCTGCCGGGCGCTTTGCAGCGTGTCGCCGATACCTGGAGACGCACGCAGGCGGAGTTCATCTACGGCGATGCGCTTGCGCTCGATCAGGCCACCGGCCGCTACCGGTCCACGCCGGCAGGCCTGGCGCTCGGACGTTACGTGAGATTTCCCGGACTGCTTTTCTCCCATGCCGCCTTCTGGGCCGCGCCGCGCCATCAGCCCGTCTGGGAAGAAATTGCATGCGCGCTCGACTACGAATTGTGGATCCGGCTCGTGCCGGGATTGCGGTCTTGCCATGTCCCGCGGGCGCTGGGCGTCATCCGCGAACATCCCGACGCCAAATCCCACGACCCGAAGGTCCGCCAGCGCTGGGAGGAGGATGCGCACCGCAATGGCCTCGCCCACCCTGAGCTCTATCGGCCGGGGTTCGCGAGCCGATTGCGGACCCTCGAATTCCGGGCGATGCAACGCCTGTACCAGGCCTGGCACCGCCGCCGCCTGGCCGCGTCGTTGGCCACGCTCCGTCGCGAATGCGGCTGGGACGATGTCATCGCGCCTGGAGACTGATCTAGATTCCGCAGATCTTGAAACCACGAATGGATCCAGCGTGGCGGAACCGCAACCAAACCAGATTTGGATTTTACAGGAGGCCGCAGAGGGAACAGAGGAATGACTTTCCCGCGGATTACGCGGATATATGCGGATTGGGAGTACAGACCGATCCCGGAATCTGCCAAGAGAACGAAGCCCGTGAGGTCCAACAAGAATTGGTCTTCGTTACCTTCGTTTCCTTCAGCAAAAATCTGAAGGACTCGGATCGTTAGTTGGATTCGATGCTCTCCGTTTTCTCCTGTAAAAATCCATCTGCGATCATCCGCGCCATCCGCGGGCAATCTCTCCCTTTCCGCTTTTCGCGTAATTCGTGTGTTTCGTGGTAAAAATCGGCAGAATTTTTCCGAACTAGCGTCCATTAGCGGTCAAAAATCCCCCGCTCGTCTCATGCCCGTCGGATCCAAGGTCCTCGTCGTTTCCTCCGGCCCGCTCAGCCGCAACCCGCGCCCGTGGAAAGAGGCGGTCGCACTCGCCACCGCCGGGTTCGACGTCACCGTGCTGAGCGTCTTCGAAACCGAGGTGAGCTTCCACCAGGATGCCGCACTGCTGGCCAACCACCCGGTGCATCAGGTTTGGCTGCGCCCCGGCGGCGCCGGTCCCGGCCGGCATGGCTATCGTTTGTCTGTCTGGCTGGCCCGCCACGCGGTCCAGTATTGCGGTTGGCAATGCCCGGCGGCACTCGGACCGGCGCGCGCGCTACTCACCCGGATCCGCGCCCTGCCGGCCGACCTGACCATCGTGCATAACGATGCGCCCTTGTGGGCGGGCGGCCGGCTGCTGGCGACCGGCCGGCGCGTCGCCGCCGATTTCGAAGATTGGTACTCAGAGGATCTGTTGCCCGAGGCCCGGCGCGCCCGCCCCCAGCGGCTGCTCAGCCGGTTGGAACACGACCTCCTGCACTCGGCCGCGTATGTCTCCACCACCTCGCAGGCGATGGCCGACGCGCTTTACCGGTCCTACGGGGGAAAACGTCCCATCGTCGTAACCAATAGTTTTCCGCTCCAACCCCGGCCGGCATCGCCAACCCGTGCACGTCTGCCCGCTTTTTTCTGGTTCTCGCAAACCATCGGCCCCGGACGGGGGCTGGAAACTTTTCTGACCGCCTGGGCGACCACCCGCGCCGCCAGCCGGGTGGTGCTGCTGGGCATGGTGAACGCGGCCTACCGCGAAAGCCTGATCGGCCTGCTGCCGCCGGCGCGTCGCGCCCAATTGGAATTTCACCCCCTGGTCGCCCCGACCGACCTTCCCGCCCTCATCGCCGAGCACGATATCGGTCTGGCGCTGGAGCCAGCGGAGCCAGCCAACAAAAACCTCACCATCTCCAACAAGATCCTCCAGTACTTGAACGCCGGCCTCGCCGTCGTCGCCAGCGACACCGCCGGACAAGGCGAAGTCTTCGCCCGTGCGCCCGGCATCGGTGAACTGGTCGCCCTCGATGACACCGCCGCCCTCGCCCGCCGGCTCGAGGCCCTGCTCAACGACCCCGCCCGCCTCGCCGCCGCCCGGCAGGCCGCGCGCCGGGCCGCGGAGGAAACCTATTGTTGGGAAAAAGAAGCACCGGGGTTGATTCATGCGGTCGAGGCGGCCCTTGCCGCCAGTTGATCCGCGCCCATGGCCACGCCCCTCGTTTCCATCCTGATCCCCTGCCACAACGCCGCCCCGTGGCTGGCGGAAACGCTCGAGTCGGCCCTCGCGCAAACGTGGCCGCACCGGGAGATCATCGTCGTCGACGACGGCTCGAATGACCACAGCGTCGACCTCGCCCGCACTTTTGCCAGTCGCGGAGTGCAGGTTGTCGGGCAGGAAAACCGCGGGGCCAGCGCGGCGCGCAATCACGCGTTGCGCCTGTCCCGCGGCGATTACCTGCAGTTTCTCGATGCCGACGATTTGCTCGCGCCCGACAAACTGGCGCAACAAATGAAACTCGCGGCGGCCACCGCAGGCACCGACGTTGTCCTGTGCGGCACCTGGAGTCGCTTCACCCGCACGCCCGCCGACGCCGATTTCACTCCGCAACCGCTCTCCGCCGATGCCGCTCCGATCGACTGGCTGGTGACAAAGTTCGAGCAAAACGCGATGATGCACCCGGCCGCCTGGCTCACGCCGCGCGCGCTGGCCGAACGCGCCGGGCCCTGGGACGAAAGCCTGTCGCTCGACGACGACGGCGAATACTTCACCCGGGTCGTGCTGGCCTCGTACGGAGTGCGCTGCTGCCGCGAAGCCGTGACCTACTACCGTTCCGGACTGCCCGGCAGCCTGAGCGGGACAAGATCCGAGCGGGCATGGACCAGTGCCTTCCGCTCCCTGGAACTCTCCAGCGGGCGGCTGCTGGCACGGGAAGACACTCCCCGTACCCGGCAGGCCTGCGCGACCGCCTTTCAGCACTACATCTACGACTCCTACCCGCGCGCGGCGGAGTGCCGCCGCCGCGCCACCGCGAAAGTGGCGGCGCTGGGCGGCTCCACTCTATTGCCGCCGGGTGGCCCGAAGTATCGCTGGGCCCGTCGCCTGCTCGGCTGGCGGCTGGCGAAACGTCTGCAGCAGTGGTGCTGATTTTTCCCCGTTCACATGAAAAAGGTCGTCAAAAAACTCCTGGCCGGCGCCGGGTATGCCCTGCAACGCCTGCCGCCCCGGATCCCCAGCGGCCATTTTCTGGAACGGGACATTCCGCTGGTGCTGGGCCGCGGGGCCGGGGCGCTATGCATCGACGCCGGCGCCCATACGGGCTCTTTCATCGACCAGCTGCGCCATTGCCTCGACCAACCCGTCGTGCACGCTTTCGAGCCCGCCCCGGAGCCATTTTCCCTGTTGCAGTCGCGCTTTGCCACCATCCCCGGGATACACCTGGTGGCCGCGGGATTGTCCGATCAGCCCGGCACCCTCGATTTTCACATCTTCGACAACCAGACGCTGAATTCCTTTCTGCCGCTCGCCGCCGACGCCCAAAACTCGTTGGGTGGCGTCAACGAAACGGCCCTGGTGCGGGTGCCGGTGGTGCGGCTTGACGATTATGCCGCCGAACACCGCCTCGGCGAAATCGCCCTTTTGAAGATCGACACCCAGGGCTTTGAATTGCGCATCCTGCAGGGTGCGGAGCGTCTGTTTGCCGCCGGCCGCGTCCGGGCCGTGCTGGTCGAATTGAACTTTGCGTCGCTCTATGCCGGCCAGGTCTGGGCGCACGAGGTGATCGCCCATCTTCACACCCGAGGTCTCCAGCTCGTCGACTTCTACGAAAAATGCCGGCTGACCCCGCACCTCGGATGGTGCACGGCCTTGTTCGTCCGGCGGGAGGCGGCGCCCACCGGCCCATGAGTTCCCTCCCGGTCACGTTGCAGATCAGTCTCGCGCCGTCGGATTACCGGCATGCATGCGCGCTGCTGCCGCATCAAGTGCGCACCTGGCGCGGACAGGTGGCCGAAGTATTGCTCACCGTCGATTTCCATCGCAGCTCCGGCCGCTTCTCCGCCCGCTGGGAGGAAGGCAAGGATCAGATCGTGCCCCTCGCCGAGTCCATCGCCGGAGCGAGGGTGGAGATCGTCGATCGCGGCGACGCGGCCATGCGCCGCGTGGCCGGGGAGTTTTTTGGCGGCCGGCGGGTACCGGCCAAGGACTTTCGCGGCGGACCCTATTACGCCTATTTCTTTGGCCTGACCCAGGCGCGGCACGATTATGTGCTGCACGCCGACTCCGACATGTTCTTTGGCGGCGGCAGCGCCACGTGGCTCCAGGAGGCGGTGGGCTACCTTGAGACTCATCCCGATGTGCTGCTCGCGGCGCCCCTGCCCGGCCCCCCGGCGGCGGACGGTAGCGTGCGCAGCCCTCGCGCGACGCCCGAGACCGAGGCGCCGCACGCGTATCGCTTCGATACGATGACGACGCGTCTTTTCCTCCTCGACCGGCGGAGGTTTCACTCGACGATCGGCGCCCTGCTACCCCGGCGTCCGCCCGCCCTGCGCAACACGATCAAGGCGCTCGTCGAAGGCAATCCGCCGGAGGATTTGCCGGAGCACCTTTTCACGGCGGCGATGCGCACGCATGGACTGGTCCGGCGCGAATTTCTCGGAGCCGGGCCGGGCATGTGGTCGCTGCATCCGCCGTATCGCTGCGCTGATTTCTATGCCAAATTGCCCGACCTGGTCCGCCAGGTGGAAACCGGCGACATCCCCGCAGCGCAACGCGGCGATCACGACATGAACGCCAGCATGGTCGATTGGTCGGAAGCCACCGCGGCTCTCCGGCAAAACCGCTGGTGGAAGCGGCTGTTCCGCCTTGGCTGACGGCCATGCCGCTGCTCCCCATATGAATCCTCCCCTGTCACCTGCAGCCGGCGTGGCGAGGCCGGGCCTGCCGGATGTGCCCTGGGTCAAGCGCTGGTTGCGCCGTTGGCTCAGCAGCGGCGTGCGCGGGGCGTTGCGGCTGCGCAGCCGGCCTTACACGGTTGCGCGGGATCGCGTCGCACTCGTGATCGCACCGCACCAAGACGACGAGACCCTGGGCTGCGGCGGTCTGCTCCGGCAAAAACGGCAGGTCGGCGCGCCGTTGTGGATCGCGTACCTCACCGATGGCAGTGCCTCCCACCGCGATCATCCCACGCTCAGTCCCGCGGTGCTCGCCACGCTCCGCCAGGGCGAGGCCCGCCAGGCGATGCGACTCCTCGGCGTGGAGGAAACCGCCTTGCATTTCCTCGACGTGGCGGACGGCACGCTGGCCCATCTCGATCCGCCGGCCGCGGCGGACCTCGCGGAGAAAATCGCCGGCCTGCTCCGGCAGGTGCGGCCCGATGAGATTTTTCTGCCCATGCGCGACGATGGCAGTTCGGAGCACGACGCCGCCTTTGTGGTCGTGCAGCGCGCCCTCGATCTGGCGGGATTACACCCGCGTCTTTTCGAATTTCCCGTCTGGGCCGCGTGGAATCCGCTGCGGTTGTTGCGGCCGTCGCTCGCGAGCCGCGCCGTCTGGCGCGTGGATGATCGCGAACAAGCGGAATTGAAGCGCCAGGCGATGGGTGCGTACGTGTCGCAAACCGAACCGATTGCACCTTGGGAGAAACCTGTGCTGTCCCGCGAGTTCCTGTCGTATTTTTGCACGGGTATCGAATATTTCATCGAGCGATGAAGATTACCGTGGCCCGGTTGTTTGCCGCAGTGCGCCGCCGATTGATCGACAAACCGCGCGGTCTGGGGCATCCGGTGCCGGCCGAAGTTTTCGACCGGGACTATGCCGCCGGACGCTGGGATTTGCTATTCGCCGACCAGGAGACCCCCCGCAATCGGATGGTGGCCGACCTGATCGCCGAGATGGCGCCCCACCCAACCGTGCTCGATCTCGGTTGTGGCAGCGGCCGGCTGGCGCAGTTGCTGGCGCCATCCCGGCCCGCCCGCTATGTGGGGATGGATTTGTCCGGCGCGGCCCTGCAGCGTGCGCAGGCGCTCGGGCTGGGCGGTTGCGAGTTCGTGCAAGGAGATTTCGAGACCTGGTATCCAGCCGACCGTTTTGACGTCGTGGTTTTCAACGAAAGCATCGGCTACGCACGCGACCCGGCCGCGACTGTGCGCCGCTTTTTCGGGTGTCTCAACAACCCTGGCGGCCTGATCGTTTCATACTACCGCAGCGGCAATTATGCCGCCATCTGGCGCCGGATCGTCGGCGTCGCAGCAACGACCCGTGAGGTCGTGGTCCGCAACGGACCGGACACCATCTGGGACATTAAACTATTGCGCCAACGTTGCCGCGCGGGGATGCCGCCCGGCATCGACGGCGATTGCCCGCCGCATCTGGCCGCCAACGAAGCATGGTCAGATCGTCCCTGATGCTCCCGGTCCCGGCCCGCGCAGAATTATTTCCAATGATCGCAGAAGAAAAGTTTGCTGCCCTCAAGCCCGCGATTAATTTCTCCTCCACGGCGGGCGGGGTCGGTTGGACGTCCCTGGATACACGACGCGTGGTCTGGTTGATGGCGCTGGGAATTGCCCTCCGCGGGGCATTTGCCTGGCTTGCTTTCGGGGTCTGGCACGAATCCTGGAACCACTATTTGCTTCAATCCGACGGGAGTTCGTTCGTCCCTCTCGCCAAGGTGCTATGGGGACAGGCGCCGATCGAGTCGTTGTCGTTCTACGATTCGAGAGTGTTTCCCGGTTGGCCCGGCCTATTCGGAGGTTTGCTCTGGTTGCTGCCCGAGCCCCTGGCGGCTCTGGGCTCCGCCATGCTCCTGGCGGCGGCCGTACCCATCTTGTTCTATGCCCTGACGCGCGCCTGGCCGGCAGCCTGCGCCCTCGTCTGGCTGCCACCGGCATGGTTGCTGGCGTCGGTCCACCCGATCTCAGAGGCCTGCTTTTTCCTGCTCGGGCTCGGAGCGCTCTGGTGCTGGCAGCGTGATCGTTTGGTCTGGGCGGGCTTGTTCGCTGGCCTGATGTGCGCGACCAAACCTTACGGAGTTTTTCTGGCAGCACCGCTGGGTGTAGGAGTGGCTTGGCCCAACCGGGAATGGTCGTGGCGGCGAGCCGCCCGCTATGCCATTCCGGTGGCGTTCGTCGGCATCGGCGGCATGTTCCTGAATATCGCGTTCTACGGCGATGCCTTGCGGCAACTCCACGTTTACGAGGCGCCCCTGGTCCAGCTCAACCTTCCCTTGCCGCCCGAGGCGCTGCGCCATGCCGCGGGACATTGGTCCTGGCCTCTGCAAGCGCTGCTCGTCACTCCCTGGCAATCCCCGTGGCCGTGGTGGAAACTCATCTACATCTATGGCAATCTGGCCGCCATTTTAGTCCTCCTCGTCCGCCCCGCCTGGCGCTTCTGTCGCCACCGCCCGGTATCTCCGCTCGAACGGGTGCTCTGGGCCTGGCTGGCTGGAAACACGGCCGCGAGCTGCAGCGGTGGACCCTATTGGGGATTCGCCAGCTTCGATCGTTATGTGATCTGGGCCTTGCCCGCGGCTTTCGCGCTCAATTCCGATCTGATCGCCGCTCATCCGCGCTGGCACTACGTTCTGGGACTGGCCAGCATCGCCACCACGGCTTTTGCCTTTACCCATCATGCGTTGGGCTGACGGCTCTCTGCCGGATTTCCCCGTGCTTATCTAAGGATCACCATGGCCCATAATGACAGGTCGGTATTCTGGAGCCAGCGACGACGCACCATCACACTCGCAGTATTTGTGCTCGGGTCCCTGTCCGGATTGCTGCTGTGGTTCGCCAGCAAGGGCTTTCCGGTCCCGGATGGAGACTCGATTTACTATTATCCCGTCATGCTCGATCGGGCGTCCGGTCACGGATTTTCCAATCATTTTTCTCGATTCGTGCAGCCCTTCGACCCGACGGGTGAAGGCCGGCTGGTATATCATGGCTACCTTTACCCCCTGTTGGTCGGGTCGCTGGCCTGGAAGCCTTGCTATGCCTCGATCGAGCTGGTCGTCGCGGCGTTTCAGATCATGGCGCTGGCCTCCTGCTTCGGGTTGTTCCGGCTCGCCCAGCGCGGCACGCCATCGGCGGGCAGCGCAACGGGCCGGATCATGTTGGTTACGGCCACGCTGGCCTGCGCCACCGTCATCTCCGGACTTGCCGCCCGCGCCGAGACGATCGGGATTCCGATCATAGCCACGGGAGTCATCTTGTTATATACACTTCCCTTCCGCTGGCATGGGCTGGTATGCGGCCTGGGCATCGGACTGCTCGCGGCGGCCCATCCCATCGGCTCACTCCTGTCGGGTCTTTTGGTCGCCATGTACGTTTTTGCCCGACAGGATTATTGGCCCGCCTTTCGCTTCCTCCTCGCGGCGGCGGGCGTCGCCGCGGTCACATGGGCGACAACCTTTTGGGCGTACCCTTATTCGCTGTCGGAATGGGTTGGCGGATTGCTGGCCAACGGCAGAAATGTCCTGCCGAATCCAACCACGGGTCCGGACAGCAGTCTCTTATATCGCTGGATACTTCAGCCGTCGGCGACCGGCTACGGCTGTATCTATCTGGTCGGCGGCTTCGTCCTGGTTTATCATTGCCGCCAGTCCGCCGCATTTATCAGGTCGAAATTCGCCTTTGTATTATGCGCGGTTCCCGTACTCTTCGCCATTTACAATTATGGTTTTCGCGCCCCGGTGCAGAACTATAATTTGCTCTTGTTCGCCCCGCTCGTTATCGCGTTGCTCGTCCACTTTTGCTCCCCCCGGGGCAATCGGGTGCTCCAGTTTGCGGCGATCGGGCTGTTTGGTCTGGCGTCTTTGGGATTCGCCCAAAAAGTCCTGCTTTTCCCCTGGTTTCTCCGCGATGGCCTCGCCCGCGACGCGGCCGGGCAGCAACTGGCCGAAATCCGTCGCGAATTTCCCGGACGGGTGGCAATTTCCGGGGGACTGTTCACGTTGGTCGACCGCTACGATGGCATCGAAGAGTACTACGACGGCAACACCGCCGCCACCGTGGTCATGCAACAGGCCTATCGCGGGGCAGGGACTGCGCCGGTGGTGCCGGGCTACAGGCTGGTGCGCAGTTATTTCTGTCCGGTAAATCCCCGGGTGTTTGGCGTTCCGGTGGCACATTCCGTGCAGGGGTATAATTTCGCCCTTTATCGGAGAATGGATCTTGAACGGAATGAAACAACGCGTTGATCGACGTACCCCGTCTGCCATCACCGGCCCGATGCGCCTTTTTTCCGGCCCCACGACCATATGACATTCACTGACGGAAATCACCGCGATTCGAGATCCGGCTTTCCGGCAGAGTTGCGCCAACGCTTTCGCCTGGTTTAGCTGCGGCGGAGAACAGCCATACTACAACGCGTGGATCCTCAAATCGCAACGCCCCCCGGCCCGATCGAAACGGCTTCAACGCCGTCCGCTGGCATCGACCCGCTGGCCGCGCTGGTGCAGAATCGACGCCTGGTACGAACGTGTTACGTGGTCACGATCGCATTCCTGGGCTGGTTATTATATAAAAACCAACAATATCAAATTATTGGATCGCCGCGCACGATCATCGGCATGACACTCTACGGGCTGTCGGTGGCGCCGGTTTTGCTGTGGTTGAAAGCTCGCGACCACCTTTTCCCGATTTTCCCGATCTATGCCCTGGCCGCACTGCCCGCTGAAGCCATGCCATTCATCGGCGGACACGAAAGTTTGGAAACCTACCCGGAAGAAGTAGTGATATTCGCGGGCTGGTGCGCATGTCTTCACCTCGGCGGAGCGTGGATCGGCTACCAGGTCACCCGCGCCCAGCCACGCCGCGGCAGGATCTGGATGGACGAGATTATCACCTTCCGCAGCAGTAACATGCTCATCATCGGATTTGTGCTTTCCATCCTCTACGGCTTCATCACCGAATTCTACATAGCCGTGCCTTCAGGCTGGGAGAGCATTCTGCGCGCGGCCATTACGGGGATCATGCTGGTTACAAATTACATATTGGCCCGTTTTTGGTCGATGGGCCTGCTGGGCCGGCAACAAAAGACCATCATCGTTGCGTTGCTGTGCCTGTTTTTCATTCAGGAAACGGCTACACTTTTTTTGATCGGCGCGGCCTCCGGCCTCGCCTTGTTCCTGCTGGGATATTGTTCAACCGGCAAAAGGATTCCCTGGCTGGCGATCATGGCGATATGCACGGTGTTCGGGATCCTGCACAATGGCAAATCGACGATGCGCGATCGCTACTGGACCGAGCAGGTCGGCGCGCATGTCAATGTCTCCGCCCTGCCTGCCTTTTACTCCGAATGGCTTACCACCAGCTACGAAGAGTCGCAGCAGGCCGACAACAAAAGCGCCTCCCTCAAGCTGTTCGAGCGCGCTTCGTTGATGCACATGCTTTGCCTGGTGATCGATCGCACGCCTGACAAGCAGCCGTTCCTCGCGGGCCAAAGCTACGAAGATCTCCCTTTGCAATTGGTGCCCCGGTTGTTCTGGCCCGAAAAACCGGTTGGCCATGTCAGCACCTACATGCTCAGCATCTATTACGGCCTGCAAACTCACGAGGGTACGCAAACTACGACCATCGGTTTCGGCATGCTGGCCGAATCCTACGCGAATTTCGGCTGGCTCGGATGCCTGGGGCTCGGCCTGCTCTTCGGTTGCGGCCTGAAGCTGATCACGGTCTGGACCCGCTATAGCCCGCTCTTGTCGGTGCCCGGCGTGCTTCTGGTCGTCCTCACCAAGTGGATGCTCGAAACCGGTCAAACGCTCAGCGTCTGGACAAGTTCGCTCTTCCAAGCGTGCGTCTGCATCGGTTTTCTGGCGGTCACCCTGAGAAAATTCCTGCATGGCTGACGACGCTCCATCGCTTCCGCCCGGGCGGAAGCTTGCCATCGTTCTTTCTCACCCGACGCAATATTATAGCCCGTGGTTCCGCTGGCTGCGGACCCATACGGCGCTGGCGTTCCGGGTCTTCTACCTCTGGGAGTTCGGCGTCCAGGCCCGGCGCGATGCGCGCTTCGGCACCACGTTCGCCTGGGATGTGGATTTGCTTTCCGGCTATGACGCGGAATTTGTGCCCAACCGCGCGGCGCGGCCCGGCACCGATCATTTCTGGGGGCTGCGCAATTCCACTCTGCCCGCCCGCCTCGCGACTTGGCGGCCCGACGCCCTGCTCCTTTTTGGTTACGCCTACGCCAGTCACCTCCAGACGGTCCTGTGGGCGAGGCGGCGTGGCGTTCCGCTCGTATTTCGCGGCGACTCGCATTTCTTGGGACGGCCTACCCTGGCCTGGCCCCGCGTTTGGTTGTTGCGGCTGTTTTACCGGCAATTCGCCGCCCTCACCTATGTAGGCCGGGCCAACCGGGCGTATTTCGAAAAGCTCGGCGTGCCGTCAACCAAACTTTTTTTCGCTCCGCACACGGTAAATCACGAGCATTTCGATGCCTCCCGCCCCGAATATCGCACGGCGGCGGCCCAATTGCGCCAGTCGCTCGGCCTGTCGCCAGAGACCCGCGTCGTGCTCTTCGCCGGAAAATTTCACCCGGAGAAGCAACCGCTCCCCTTGCTCGAGAGTTTTCTCGCGCTCCGGCCCCCCGGCGCCGCCTTGGTTTTTGTCGGTGATGGCCAGGAACGCGAACTGCTCAAGGAACGGGCCCGGTCGGCGCCACCCGGCACGGTGCATTTCCTGCCTTTCGCCAATCAGAGCGAAATGCCCGCACGTTATCTGCTCGCCGATGTCTTTGCCCTGCCTTCGCGTGGGCTTTACGAAACCTGGGGACTCGCCGTCAATGAAGCCATGCACATGGGTGTGCCCTGCCTCGTGAGCGACCGGGTGGGCTGTCAACTAGACCTGGTCAGCGATGGCCAGACCGGCTGGGTCTTTCGCGCCGACGACCACGCGCATCTCCAAACCAAACTGGCCGAAGCCCTGGCCGATGACCTCGCCCCCTTCAAACCCCGCGTGGCCGAACGCATCGCCGGATATTGCTACGAAACGACCACCTCCGGCCTGCTCGCCGCGCTCCACTCCCTATGACCTTCCCCTCCCGTTGCCTTTTTTCATGGCGCCATCTGGTCGAGCGTTACAGCCGCCATCTTGTTTTCACCCGCCGGTTGCCCGCCCGTTTCGGAGCGTTGCGTCTGCGCGTTTCGCCGGGGGCCTCCCTCACGTATTACCGCGGTTTACGGCAACGCAGCTTTACGGACCTCTACGACTTTGCCGAAGGCTATGTGCAACCGGGGCAGACGGTGTGGGACGTGGGGCCCAATATGGGCGTATTCGCCTTTGCGGCGGCGGCTCGCGCCCGGATCGCGGGACGAGTACTTTGCCTGGAGCCGGATCTATGGTCGGTCAGCCTCCTGCGACGCTCGTGTCGTTATAATCGGGGTCGGGCCGCTCCCGTGGACGTGCTGCCGGTCGCAATCAGCGACGATATGAGATTGGAGTGGCTCAATATCCCCGAGCGCTGCCGGGCCGCCACTCACCTCGCCTCGTCCGAAGGTGGCGCGGGAGAAGAAATCACCGGGGCCGTCCGCGAACAGCATCTCGTGCCCACCGTGACGCTTGACTGGCTCGCCGGCCGGTACCCCGTTCCGCAGGTGATCAAAATCGACGTGGACGGGAGCGAATACCGGGTGCTCGCAGGCGGACGGACGCTGCTGCGCCAACACCGGCCGGTCCTGCTCACGGAAGTTTACGAACGCAATGCCGACACCGTCAGCACGTTTTTGCACGAACTCGATTACGCCCTGTTCGATTACGATCATGGCGAGGCCGGGAAGCATCCGATCGCCCGCGCCGTCTACAACACCCTGGCGCTGCCCTTGCCGCGATGAAGATCACGATCGCCATGGGATTTTTCCTGCCGATGCCTCCCGATGCCGGTGGCGCGACGGAAAAGTCGTGGTACCGTCTCGCGCTCGAATTTACCCGCCGGGGCCACGAGGTGACGGTCATTTCGCGTCGCTGGTCCGGCTGGCCGGACGTGGAAATGCGCGACGGCATACGGCACGTACGCCTCCCCGGTCACGACCACTCGAGCCGGCTCTCACGCAATCTCTGGCGCGATTTTCTCTGGAGTCTGCGGGTTAAACACGTCCTGCCCCCCGCCGATGTCACGGTGGTCAACAGCGTGATGCTGCCGGTCTGGCTGGGCTGGCATCGCGGTCCTGCCGGCAAACTGGTTCTCATGCCGGGCC
>DATJPQ010000108.1:0-7188 GCA_035506315.1 Opitutaceae bacterium | reverse complement strand
CGGCTGCGCCATGAGGCGCACGAAAGCATCCTGCACGACGTCGCGGGCACGTTCGGGATCGCCCAGCAGCCGCGTCGCGTAACGCGTGAGCGCCGCCTGGTGCTCGGCAATGGCTCGATCCATGAATCCAACGTTTTCATGCGGTTGCTCCCCGGGAGTCGGGTTGGCGGGTGACATGGTTGTCGTTGGGTTAAACGCGCAGGCGCTCCTTTTCTTAGAAAAGATTTTTGCGTGCAGCGCGAGGCCGGGTTTTATTGCCCGGACATGCATTTACGCCGGCTCGTTACCACGATCTGCCTTTTCGCCCTGGCCCTCGGCCTGGCCGGCTGCACCCAGCGCGAGACCCCCGCCGAGGCCGGTGTTCGCGCCAAGACCCTCCTGCTTGGCAACGGCGCCGAGCCCGCCGACCTCGATCCGCAGACCGACACCGCCTACACCGACATGAACGTCCTGATGGCGCTGTTCGAGGGGCTCACCACGCTGGACGAGCTCACCGGCCAGCCCCAGCCTGGCATGGCGGAGAGTTGGGAGTCCTCGCCGGACGGGCTGGTGTGGACCTTCTACCTGCGCGCCGATGCCCGGTGGTCCAACGGCGATCCGCTCACGGCGGACGATTTCGTCTATTCCTTCCGCCGCATCCTTGCGCCCCGGCTCGCCTCGGAGTACGCCTACATGCTCAAGCCGCTGCAGAACGCGGAGGCGATCAACGCGGGCAAAATCACCGACCTCGCCGCGCTGGGCGTCCGCGCCGTCGATCCGCATACATTACAGCTCACGCTCGGGGAGCCGTGTCCTTGGCTGCTCGCGCTTGCCGCGCATCAGGCGTGGTTTCCCGTGCACCAGGCCGCCATCGAGAAATTCGGCGCGATGGACCAGCGCGGTACGCGCTGGACGCGGCCCGGCAACTTCGTCGGCAACGGTGCGTTCGCGCTCAAGGAATGGACGCCCAATTCCCGGCTCATCGTCGAAAAGAATCCGTTTTACTGGGACGTCGCGCACAACCAGCTCAACGCCGTCGTGTTTTTCCCCAACGAGGATATCGCCACCGACGAGCGAAACTTCCGCGCGGGCCAGCTCCACCTTACCTACGACCTGCCGGCCGAGAAGATTGCCACCTATCGCGACGAGTCGCCGCAATTCCTGCGCATCGACCCGTTTCTCGAGACCTTTTACTTGCGTTTCAACGTCGCCAAACCTCCGCTCGACAGCCTGAAGGTCCGCCAGGCGCTCGCCCGGGCGCTCGATCGCGCCGCGATCTGCCGCTCCGTGCTGCGCAACAGCCGAGCGCCAGCCCATGCTTTAACCCCACCCGGCACCGCCGGCTACACCGCCCAGGCGAGCGTGCCTGACGACTTCGCCGCTGCACGTCGTCTCCTCGCCGAGGCGGGCTTCCCCGACGGCAAAGGTTTCCCAACACTGGAAGTGCAGATCAAAAACGACGACCTGCATCGCAGCGTGTTGGAGGCGATTCAGCAGATGTGGCGCCGTGAACTCGGCATCAACATCGTGATCGCACCGCTCGAGCAGAAGACGTGGATCGCCAACCAGCAGGCGATGACCTACCAGATTTCCAGCTCTCGCTGGGCCGGCGATTACCTGGACCCCAACACCTTTCTCGACCTGTTCGTGACCAACGGCGGCAACAACCAGACCGGCTGGGGTCGGCCCGAGTATGACCGTTTAATCGCCGAAGCAGCCCGCACACTCGATATCGCCCGGCGCCAGGCGCTGCAGCAACGGGCCGAAGCGCTGTTGCTCGAAGAAGTGCCCATCGTGCCCCTCTTCCACGGCGCGCGCGTCTATCTCATTCACCCCGCCGTGCGGAACTGGCAGCCCACCCTCCTCGGCCTGCACCGGTATCAGTATGTGGAGCTGGGGGGAGACTGATCGGTGTTTTGTAGGGGCGCAGTCTTGCTGCGCCCTGGTATTCGGGAAAAAGCGTAGCGTGTAGGGGCGCAATCTCGTTGCGCCCTTCCTCCAATCCCAGGGCGCAACAAGATTGCGCCCCTACGGCAGAACGAGGGCCGTGCGGATGCAGGCTTGCGGCTGGCGCGGCGCCGGCCAGAAACGTTGGCAACGCCCCATGCCTTCGCGTCGCACCAGCGCGCTCCACGCGCATCGTTGGTCCCAGCCGGATACGGCCTATTTTGTGACATGTTGCACCCAGCACCGGCGGCCGGGGCTGACCAACCCAGTCGTCGCAGCTGTGCTCCGCACTCTGGTAGTAAACCTCGATTCCTCCCGCGATACATCGACAGTCGCCTTTACCGTGATGCCCGACCACGTGCATTGGCTTTTCACACTGGGACCACGTCTGGCGCTTGGCCGGATGATCGCCCGCTGGAAGGTCCAATCACGCGTTGCTTTGGCCAGAGCCGGACTCGTCTGGCAGCGTGATTTTTACGAGCATTCCCTGCGGGCGGCGGAGTCGCTGGAGGAGTATGGGCTGTACGTGTTTTTGAATCCGTACCGGGCCGGTTTGCTGCCGACGACGACGGAGTGGCCGCATTGGTTTGCGCCGCATCCGGAAGGGCTGGGATTCATCGGGCAACTCAATCCCGATGGCACGCCGCCCCGCGAATGGATCGCCGACCGAATCCCGACGGAATTGGCGATCGGCGAATAGACGTCCGGACACACGAATCGGACAACGCCCGTAGGCCGTAGGGGCGGAGTCTTGCTGCGCCCTTCCTCTTTCCACGTTACCAATACAGGGCGCAGCAAGACTGCGCCCCTACACGCTGAACCTCTCCAAATCCGAGGGCGCAACAAGATTGCGCCCCTACACCCTCCCCGTGCCATCCGCCGGCCACCCTGGCACGGCACCGTGCCACCTTGACCACCCGCACCATCGCGACTCGCGTGTTGCCGAGGGAGACGGGCCGGGCTTAGCTTGGCTCGCCGCGTGCAACGGCAACCCATCATGGATTTTGCCAAATTCACCGTCATGTCGCGTCAGGCCGTCACCGACGCGCAAAATATCGCCCGCCGTCACAATCACAGCGAGGTGGACACCTGGCACCTGCTGGCGGCCCTCCTCGGTCAGGAAAACGGCCTCGTGCCCGGCCTGCTCGAAAAGCTCAACATCACCGTCAGCGCGATGCAGCTTGCCGTCGACCGCGAGCTCGAACGCCTGCCCAAGGTCAGCGGCAGCGTCGACGCGTCGAAAATTTACGTCACCCAGGCCGTCAACGACGTCCTCACCCGCGCCGAGAACGAGGCGCAGCAGCTCAAGGACGAGTACGTCTCCGTCGAGCACCTGTTCCTCGGCCTGCTCGAGCTCGCCCAGCCCGAGCCGTTGAAGAAACTCTTCAAAAGCTTCGGCCTCGACCGCGATACCGTGATGAAGGCGCTCCGCGAGGTGCGCGGCAACCAGCGCGTGACCACCGAAAACCCGGAGGCCACCTACAACGCCCTGGAGAAATACGGCATCGACCTCGTCGCCCAGGCCCGCAAGGGCAAGCTCGACCCGGTGATCGGCCGCGACGACGAGATCCGCCGCACCATCCGCATCCTTTCGCGCAAGACGAAGAACAACCCCGTGCTCATCGGCGAGCCCGGCGTCGGCAAGACCGCCATCGTCGAGGGCCTTGCCCAGCGCATCCTGCGCGGCGACGTGCCCGAGGGGCTGAAGGACAAGAAAATCTTCGCCCTCGACATGGGCTCCCTCATCGCCGGCGCCAAGTTTCGCGGCGAATTCGAGGAGCGCCTGAAGGCCGTGTTGCAGGAGATCAAGCAAAGCGACGGCAGCACCCTGCTTTTCATCGACGAGCTCCACAACATCGTCGGCGCCGGCAAGGCCGAGGGAGCGATGGACGCCGGCAATCTGCTCAAGCCCATGCTCGCCCGCGGCGAGTTGCACTGCATCGGCGCCACCACGCTCGACGAATACCGCCTGCACATCGAAAAAGACGCCGCGCTCGAACGCCGTTTCCAGCCGGTGCTGGTCGACCAGCCGAGTGTCGAGGACGCGATCTCCATTTTGCGCGGTTTGAAGGAACGCTACGAGCTGCACCATGGCGTGCGCATCCAGGACGCCGCCCTCGTCTCTGCCGTCACGCTCTCCCACCGCTACATTTCCGACCGTTTCCTGCCCGACAAGGCGATCGATCTGGTCGACGAAGCGTGCGCGATGATCCGCACCGAGATGGACTCGATGCCGCAGGAACTCGACGAGCTCACCCGCCGCGTGCTGCAGCTCGAAATCGAGGAGACCGCGCTCGCGAAGGAGAAAGACGACGCCAGTGCCCGCCGCCTCGCGGCCCTGCGGAAAGAACTGGCCGAGGCGAAAGCAAAGGCCGCCGCGCTCAAGCTCCAATGGGACAAGGAAAAGGCGTCGGTCGGTCGCGTGCGGAAGATTCGCGAAGACCTCGAAGCCGCGCGCCTCGAGATGGAACGTGCCGAACGCGCCTACGATCTCAACAAGATCGCCGAGCTCCGCCACGGCCGCATCCCCCAGCTCGAAGCCGAGCTCAAGAAACTCGAAAAGCCCGGCCATGCCACCACGCTCTTCAAGGAGGAGGTTACACCGGAAGAAATCGCCGAAGTCGTGGCGAAATGGACCGGCGTGCCCGTCACCCGCCTGGTCGAGGGCGAAAAGGAAAAGCTGCTGCGTCTCGAATCCGTGCTGCACGAGCGCGTGATCGGACAGGACGAGGCGGTGACGCTCGTCACCGAGGCGATCCTGCGCGCCCGCTCCGGCATCAAGGACCCGCGGCGCCCCGTCGGCAGTTTCCTGTTCCTCGGTCCCACCGGCGTGGGCAAGACGGAGCTCGCGAAAACGATCGCCGAAACGCTGTTCGACACCGAGGCCGCGATGGTGCGCATCGACATGTCGGAATACATGGAGAAGCATTCCGTCTCGCGCCTTATCGGCGCGCCGCCCGGCTACGTCGGCTACGACGAGGGCGGCCAGCTCAGCGAAGCCGTGCGCCGCAAACCCTACTCCGTCGTGCTCTTCGACGAGGTGGAGAAGGCGCACCCCGACGTGTTTAACGTGCTCCTGCAGGTGCTCGACGACGGCCGCATCACCGATGCGCAGGGCCGCACGGTCGATTTCAAGAACACGATCGTCATCATGACGTCGAACATCGGCTCGCGCCACCTGCTTGAGGGTGTGACGGGCGACACGATTTCCGAAAGCGTCCGAGAAAGCGTGATGGCAGAGCTGCGCAAGACCTTCCGGCCGGAGTTCCTCAACCGCGTAGACGAGACGATCCTCTTCAAGCCGCTCACGCTCGAGGAAATCACCCTGATCGTCGACCTGCTGCTGGCCGACCTGAACAAGCGTCTGGCCGAGCGGCGCGTGACGGTGACGCTCGACAAGAAGGCCAAGGAGTGGGCGGCCGAGAAAGGCTACGACCCGGTCTTTGGGGCACGTCCGTTGAAACGTTTCCTCCAACGCCAGATCGAGACCAAGCTCGCCCGCGCCCTGATCGCCGGCACCGTCGCCGAAGGCAGCGAAGTGAAGTTCGCCGTCAAGGGCGACGAACTGGTGATGAAGTGAGGCGGGAGATTCGTGGTGGAGCGCGTTGACGCCGCCTCGGCGGGCAAGCCCAATGCGCTTGCCGGACCCGGTCGGAAAAGCGCCTTGAGGTCAAGTCGCTCCACCTCGGACAACCTACATGCTCAGTTCTCCGTTGTGTTTGCATCCAGAGATTCCGGGGTGGAGCGCGTTGACCTCAACGCGCTGGTTCGATTCGGCCGCAAGAAAAGCGCCTTGAGGACAGGTCGCTCCGCCACAGACTACCCACATGCCCGACTACCCCTTGCGGCTGCTCCACGAGACTCCGGGCTGGGTAAAGGCCGGCGAGTTGTTCCATGTTCGAGTTAGGGCTGCGCCAGAGCAGAAACTGCCGCTCACCGAACCGTGTTTGGTGCAGGCGCTGCTCGACTCAGCCAAGCGCTATCACGAGCTCGGCCATTGGTGGTGCGATCTCTTCCTCGTGATGCCAGATCACGTGCACGCGATGCTGGCGTTTCGCCGGGACGCCGACATGTCGGTGGTTCTGAGCAATTGGAAACGTGGTGTCGCTCGATTCCAGCACGTGTCATGGCAATCGAATTATTTTGATCACCGCATTCGTAATGCGAAGGAATCGCAGACAACTTGGAGGTATATCAGGCGAAATCCGGTGGTGAAAAACCTCTGTGCGACCGAAGACGGATGGCCTCATTGGTGGAGCGCGTTGACCCCAACGCGCTTGCCGGGTATGGCCGGAGAAGAAGCGCCTTGAGGTCAAGTCGCTCCACCTCGGACTGTCTGCCGGCGAAACCGTCCCTTGCGCCTGTACTACGAGACAACGACTTGCCCTCATCGAGCAAAGCGCCGATGTTCATTTCATGCCAATTACCCCGGCCACCACCGTAGAGGAGCCGATGCTGATGACGCCGGACGAGGAGAGCCGCCGTTCGCTGCGGGCCCTCCGAAAAGCGTTCGCCGACGCGGTGCTTGAAAACAAGGCGTGGGGCCTGCCGGTCATCCAATGGCGCGAGGGCCGCGGCATGGTGGAGGTGCCGGCGGAGCAATTGGAGCCGTTCGCGCGACGCATTCTCGAGGTGGATGGCGATCCGTTGCCCGCGGAAGAGGAGCGCGCCTTGCTCGCGGGGTTGACGGTGTAGGGCAGAGTCCGGGGCGCAACTGCTGAAGCGTCTTCTGCAATATCAATTCAGAGTCGAATTTCACTCGTGCCCTATTTGTCGACGACATCGCCGAAAGCGCCGAAGTGAGGTTCTCCGCGACAAGCGGTAAGCTGGCGATGAAGGCATGAATCCTGATGGAAAACTCATTCTACGCGCCTAAGAAACGGTCGATTGCTCTTAGAGATCGCTTCAAGCTAGGGCTTTTTTTGGCAGCTTTGATTGGCTCCCACCGCGTGCGCACAAACTCAGCAAGCCTCTCTTCGTAGAGGGGGCCTGTCAGGCCTGAATGCCCAGGCAACGGTACTACATCTCGACGGATGCTGTCCGGCGAGTATAGTTGCACTAAACGGACCAGCGATTTCTTGGGATGCGCTTCCGCATCGGGCTGACGTGGCAACTTACCCTCTGGGATGGCAAAAAAACAGGCAATCTGCGCCATGTCGGCAAGCAGCCAACTTTCGGTCATTCGTACCGCCACGCGCAGGATGAATTGTCGTGCCCTGCCGCGCGGCAATTTGCTGGCTAGCAAATTACCGGCGCACGGGT
>DATJPQ010000107.1:0-14651 GCA_035506315.1 Opitutaceae bacterium | reverse complement strand
TGGCGCCCCTGCCCGGTGCTCCGCGCCACGATGTAGAGCACGTCCGGCCCGGGCGTGAGGTTCAACAGCAGTCCGGCCGAAATGAACAGGAGCAGGGAATGCAGCTCAAACATGGCGTTTCAGGACAGGCAGCGCACGGCGAGGTCGCGCAGGACGTCGTCCTGCTCGTCGGGGCGACGGACGATCTCCTCGAACGCGGCGATGAACTCCTGCTGGTTGTCGATCAGCCGGCGCAACGTCGGCAGCGGGCCGCCACCGGCCAGTTTGCCGACATACCACGCGTTCTGGCTGAAAACGTTGAACGAGCTTTTCTCGCCCGCCGCCTCGCCAAAACGCCCCGTGTAGGTCGCCGCGGCCCGCGGCAGGCCGTCGAGCCCGCGCGGTCCGAGCCGCGCCTCGCCGCTGTCGACCAGCGCGCGCACCTGGATCAGGATGCGGTTGCGGTTTTGCAGGGCCGTGATGACCGGTCGCGCGTCGCCGCCGGAGAAGAAGTGCCGGTGGAGCGCCGCGAGCGTCCACTTGAGGTCGCCGCTGAAAAACGCCTCGGCCGTCTCGAAGAAATCGCCCTCGGCCACGTTGGGCGTGAGTTCGGCCACGTGCGCTTCCTCGATGGTGGCGCCGTCCGCCCCGGGCGAGGTCGCGGGGCCGCCCGCATACGCCGCCAGCTTGCGCACTTCCTCGACCAGCAGCCGCGTGTTGAGGCCGATCCGGGCCAGCAACAAGTCGACCGCCCCGGGCGCGAACCGGGCGCCGAGCGCCCTGGCCTCGGCCAGCGCCACCCCGGCGAGTGCCTCCGCCGCACCCTCCCCTTCTCCGCCCACGAGCGCAAAGTCGGAGTTCTTCTCACACCATTTCGGAAACGACCGCCGCCGATCCACCGGCGCGGCGGTGACGAGTGCAGTGACTTCGTCGGGGTTCAGCGCCGTGAGCAACGCCTGGAGATCCTCGACGAGCTTGAGCGTGCCCTCGGCGCGGCCGGTCACGCTGTCGGCGAGGAAATTCACGTCCTTGAGCCATACCACCCGCCGGCCGCCGAACATCGGCATGGTCTGCACCGTCTCGCGGAAACGGTTGATCGCCGTCTCC
Organism: Opitutaceae bacterium; assembly: GCA_035506315.1. Taxonomy (GTDB): domain Bacteria; phylum Verrucomicrobiota; class Verrucomicrobiia; order Opitutales; family Opitutaceae; genus MWDT01. Next base: position 13,565 of record DATJPQ010000107.1, on the reverse strand, counting down.
ACGTCGCCGACGTTGGCCGCGAAGCCGCTGACGATCTCGCGGGAAAACTCGTCCGCGCCGGCGCTCTCGACCAGCGCGGCGAAGCGTTCCTGGCCGGCGCGCGCCACCAGGAAATCGTCGGGTCCGCAGATGAAGGTGAAGCGCGGAGCGGCAGGCATGCCGCCCACGATGCGCGCCACCGTTTCGCGAACAAGAATTAATCGTAACTGTGCCGGCGGGCCTGCCATTGGCCTAGACGCATTGTGAGCGAAGTGTAACCCATTAGGTTACACTGTGGTTTTATCGCCGGGCTTCCGGGGGGCGGCGCGGTGCTTCTCTGCACAGGGGAGGCCAGCCGGAAAGGCGACAGCCGTCAGGTCGATGCTGCCCTGGCGAGTCATCCCCGATCTGGCCCTACGCCGGACGCACGACGGAAGACGCGCCACGGGCGGTGCTTGCCATTTTGCAGCAATCCGTGCGGTTTGATGGGCGATGAACCTTAACCAGCTTGCCCGACGGTTCGCGCTTGGCGCCGGTGCGCTCGATGGCGCGATGGGGGGCAGCCTGGTCGTGGAGCCGGTCTTCACCCTGCGAGCGATGGGCATCAGTGTGCCGGGCGCAGAAGCCCTGTTGTTCGTGCGGTTCGTCGGGGTGCTGGTGGCGGCGGTGGGAGCGAGTTATCTCTGGGCTTGGTGGCGGCCGGTGGAGCGGTTGCGCGTCGTGCTGGGCGTCACGATTCTTTTCCGTCTGGCCACCGGCTCGTACACCGGAGTGGCGGTGTTGCTGGGGGCGTTGCCGCGGGCCTGGGGTCAGGTCACGCTCGCCGATTCCGCGCTGATCGCCGCCCAGGCGTGGTTGCTGGCGAAAGGAGCCGGCCGCGATGATTGAGTCGTCGATCATTCCCTCCCGACGCACGGCTTTCGCCGGGATCGTGGCGATCGCGGCGGGTTTCGTCTGTTTTCTGCTTTTTACCGGGCTGGCGTTTCTTAATCTCGCCGCCACGGTGGCCGGCGGCGCGGAACGTGTGCAGCTGTTTGCCGCGGTGCTCGGCGCAGGCGGGATTGCCGGCAGCCTGCTCGCGGGACGCCGGTTCGATCTCGGGCATTTTACGCAAACGCTGGCCAATTCCTTCCGGGCTTGCGGCGTGGCCGCGGCCCTCGCGTTTGTTGCGCAGGCGTGGTGGGTCTTTCTCCTCACGGCGGCCGCCGTGGGCCTGAGCCTCGGCTGGCTGGCGGTGACCCTGGCGGTGGGCTTGCGTACCATCCTCGGCACGGCGCGGTTGGGCCGTTATATCGGCGTGGCCCTGGGCGTGGCCTACGCGCTGTGCAGCCTGCCCTGGATCTTCGAAGCGAGCCCGCGGGCCCAGCTGTTGTTCGCGGGGGCCGCCGCGGTGATCGGCGCGCTGGCGGCGCCGTGGTTGTGGCCGCGGACGGCGAGCCGGTCGTCCTCGCCGGATTACGCGCCGCGCATCGGTTTCCTATGGATCGCGATATTTCTGGCGCTGGTCTGGCTGGACACGGCAACCTTCCAAGTCATCGGGCAAACGCCCGCGCTCAAGGCCGGAGGCTGGAGCGGGGTGGGAAAACTCTGCGGCAACTCCCTTGTTTATCTGGTGACGGCCCTGCTCGCCGGGCGCGCGCTCGATCGCGGTTGGCTGGCCCGCCTGCAGATGGTGGCTTTCGCACTACTCGCCGTAGCGGTCGTGTTCCTCGACGAAAAATGGCGGATCTTTCCGCTGGCGCAGGTGGGTTATGCCGCCGGCGTGTCGGTCTACTCGACCGCGCTGCTTTATTATACGGCGCGGAGCGGACGTCCGCTGTTGGTCGGCCTGCTGTTCGCGGTCGCCTGCTGGGGCGGATCGGCCTTGGGCCCCGGCATGGTGCAAGGCCTGGCCCAGGTGCCTTACGCTTTCGTGGTGGCGGCGGGCGTAGTGGTCGCAGTGGCGCTCGGGTTACGGGCCTGGTGGCGGCGTCGGAAATCCGGGCAATCCAGCACGGCGCCGGCGGACCAAAACGATTCCGCGGACCAAAATTGAGGCACGCCGGCCGGCCGTGCAGCCTGGCCGGTTGACGGCTGAAGCTTGCCCGGACGCCCGGAACTGCCAGTAGAAGGTATCGAAACTTCATGACCGCCGACCCGCTGCCGTCCCCCGCCCGTGCCGGAAACGCCTGGAGCCGCGACTTGCTGCTGCTCGGCGCGTTTTTCGGCGCGCTGTATTTGTTCGCGCTGGGTGGCCATCCGCTCACGAATCCCGATGAGGGACGCAACGCGGAAATCCCCCGCGAGATGCTGGCGAGCGGCGACTGGGTGACGCCGCGGCTCAATGGAGTGAACTATTTCGAGAAACCGCCGCTGGTGTACTGGTGCGGTGCGGTGGGCCTGAAACTTTTCGGCGCGAACGAGTGGTCGATGCGCATGACTCCGGCGCTCTTCGCCCTCGGCGGCGTGTTGCTCGCGTATGCCGCGGCGCGCCGCCTATACGGCCGCGAGGCGGGCCTCGCGGCGGCGGCCGTGCTTGGCACCTCGCTGCTCTACTTGGTCCTCGGACAAATCCTGATTCTCGACATGGCGGTGTCGGTGCTGATGAGCGCCACCCTGTTTTGTTTCATCCTCGGTGTGCGTGAGACGCCGGGATCGGTGCGGCGCTGGTGGTTCTACGGCCTCTACGCGAGCGCGGCCCTGGCCACGCTGACAAAGGGGCTCATGGGTTTCCTTGTCACGGGGGCGGTGATGTTTCTGTGGCTCTTGGTTTTCAACCAGTGGAAACGGCTCCGCCCGTTCTACCTGCCGACTGGCGCGTTGCTGTTCCTCGCGATTGCCGCGCCCTGGCACGTGCTCGTGGCCCTGCGCAACCCCACCTGGGCGCACCGCTATTTCGTTTTCGAGCACTGGGTGCGTTTCACGGCGACAGGATCGGGGCATCCCGGGCCCTGGTGGTATTTTGCCCCGATTGTACTGCTGGGCCTTTTCCCCTGGACCGGATTCCTGTGGCCGGCGGTGCGCGACGCGCTGCGCGGCGGCCCAGGCGACGGGCTCAGGGCCAGCTGGGCGCGGCGGAAGGAATACGCCGACGCGTGGTTCCTCGTGATGTGGGCGGCGTTCATCTTCCTGTTTTTCTCCCTGTCGCATTCGAAACTGGCCCCGTACATCCTGCCGATCTGCCCGGCCCTGGCGGTGCTCATCGGCGCCTGGCTGGGCCAGACCCTGCGCGACAACGATGCCGCCCGGCTGCACATCGGGCTGCGCGTATTCGCGTTTGTCTGCGGTTTTCTCGCCGTGGCGTTCTGCTTCGCGACCCTCCGCCCGGAATTGGTACACCTGCCGATCGAGCAGGCGGCGGCGCTGAAGCTGCCGGCGTTCGCGCTGGCGGCGGTGCTGCTGCTCGGCGGCCTCGTGGCGCCGTGGCTGGCGAAGACGCGCGGCGTCCGCGCTGCGCTGCTCGGTATCGTCGGGACGATGACGGTGTTTTTCGTGGCCCTGCAATTCGCCGCGACGGATATCCAGAAGCCCGGCACCAAAGCCCTCGCCCAGATCGTGGCGGCCCGCGCGCAGCCCGGCGACCGCGTCATGCATTACCATGATTTTTTTCACGATTTCACCTTCTACGCCCAACGCGTGGTCGATGTCGTCGCTTTCCAGGGCGAGTTGGAGACGGAGGAGGACGCCGCCGCGCGCGCCAGCGGCCGGTTCATGAACGAGGCGAGATTTCGCGAACTTTGGACGCAACCGGGCCGCATCTTCGTCATCGCCCGCCAGCGGGATGTCCGGGAACTCTTCGCCGATCCCACGTTCCATAAACAATTGCTCGGGGAAACCCGCGACCACACTCTCTTTAGCAATCTGCCGTAACTAGGGACGCAGGTCGCTAGAAAATCCGAATATCGAAACCCGAAACTCGAAACAAATTCGAATGACCAAAACTGCTCTTCCCAGCCACGCCCATTTCGGCCTTTTCTGGTTTTTACGCGTTTCCTAATTCGAATTTCTAAATTGTTTCGGATTTCGAGCTTCGAATTTCGGATTTTCATCTGTCCGTTCACTCACTGATTCGGCACAATTCTCAAAGATGTCCGCTTCCGCCAAGTCCGCCTTGCCCTTCCTGCCGTTCACGCGCCCGACCATCGACGACGAGACCATCGCCGGCATAGGCGAGGTGTTGCGTTCCGGCTGGATCACCTCCGGACCCCAGGTGAAGGCTTTCGAGGCGAAACTTTCCGAATACGTCGGCGGGCGCCCGGTGCGCGCTTTCAACTCCGGCACCTGCACGATGGAGATCGCGCTGCGCATCGCCGGCGTCGGCCCCGGCCACGAGGTCATCACCACCCCGCTCACCTGGGTCGCCACCAGCAACGTCGTGCTCGAAGTCGGCGCCCGGCCGGTCTTCGTCGATATCGATCCGGCCACGCGCAACATCGACCTCGACCGCATCGAGGCCGCGATCACCCCGGCCACGCGCGCCATCATCCCGGTCGACCTGTCCGGCCTGCCAGTCGATCGTGACCGCCTCTACGCCATCGCCCAACGGCACAAGCTGCGGGTCGTTGAGGACGCGGCCCAGGCCTTCGGCAGCACGTGGAAGGGGAAACGCATCGGCTCCTTCGGCGACTTCGTCTCCTTCAGTTTTCACGCCAACAAGAACATCACCACGGTCGAGGGCGGCTGTCTCGTGCTCAACGACGAGCGCGAAGCAAAGCTCGCCGAGCAATACCGCCTGCAGGGCGTCGTGCGCTCCGGCCATGACGGCATGGAGGTCGAACTCGTCGGCGGAAAATACAACCTCACCGACGTCGCGGCCCGCGTCGGCCTCGGGCAACTGCCGCACCTCGCCACCTTCAACGCCAAACGCCGCGAACTCGCCCGCGCCTATTTCGAGCTGTTCGCCGCGTCATCGGCGCCGGCGCTCGGGTTGCGCCTGCCGGTCGCCGACTTCGAGAACAGCAACTGGCACATGTTCCAGGTGATCCTCCCCGAAGAACGCCTCACCGTGAAACGCGCCGACGTGATGGCGAAGATGTCGGCCGCCGGCATCGGCACCGGCGTGCATTATCCGGCGATCCACCTGTTCGCGCTCTACCGCCGGCTCGGGTGGAAGGACGGCGATTACCCGCACGCCGAATACGCCGGCCGCAACATCCTCACCCTGCCGCTCTTCCCCGCCATGACGCGCGCCGACGTCGCCCGCGTGGTGGACACGCTCGCCGCGATCCTCCAAGCTCACCGTAAATCATGAGCGACGCGCCCGCCCTCCAGCTCTCGGTCGTCATTCCCGTTTTCAACGAGGAGCTCAACCTCCCGACCCTCTTTGCCCGCCTGTACCCCGTGCTCGACGCGCTCGGCCGTCGCTATGAGATCGTGTTCACCAACGATGGCTCGCAGGACCGCTCGTTCGAACTGCTCCGCGCCCAGCACGCCCAACGGCCCGACGTGACGCGCGTGATCGATTTCAACGCCAACTACGGCCAGCACATGGCGGTTGTGGCAGCTTTCGAGCGGGTGCGCGGCGAGGTGATCGTCACGCTCGACGCCGATCTGCAGAATCCGCCCGAGGAGATTCCGAAGCTCCTCGCGCTGATCGACGCCGGCCATGACTACGTCGGCGGCTTCCGCCTGAAACGGAACGATTCGTTTTTCCGCACCTACGCCTCGAAGCTCGTCAATGGCGTGCGGAAACACACGACGAACATCGAAATGACCGACCAGGGTTGCATGCTCCGCGCCTACCGGCGGCCGATCGTCGAGGCGATCGTGCGCAGTGGCGCCATCAACACCTTCATCCCCGCCCTCGCCTACAGTTTCTCCAGCAATCCCGCCGAGGTCGGCGTGCAACACGAGGAACGCCACGCCGGCATCTCGAATTACTCGTTCTACAAACTCGTCCGGCTCAATTTCGACCTGATCACCGGCTTTTCCATCGCCCCGCTGCAATATTTCACGATGTTCGCGATGGCGTGTTCGGCGGGCAGCTTCCTGCTGGTGCTCGTCCTGGCTTACCGCCGCCTCTTTCTCGGGGTCGAAGTCGAGGGCGTATTTACCCTATTCGGCATCCTGTTCTTCCTGCTCAGCGTGGCGATGGTCGGCATCGGCCTGATCGGCGAGTACGTCGGCCGCACCTACCAGGTCGTCCGCGCCCGCCAGCGCTACCACGTGCGGGAGATGCTCGAAACGAAGCCCGCACCAACCGGAGAATGAACGCAACGGTAGGCTGGTTTGACTAAATTGCTACTAAAATCTACTAAATTAGTATTTGCCTTGACCAAATACTGATTCTTCAGATTTTAGTACCAACTTAGTATTTCCATGCGTCGCCCTCAAACCGCTCCCAGTTGGCTTGAATCTAAAAATATCGTTTCGCCGGAACGACTTAATCAGATTTATTCTCAGGCATACGCAATCTGGAAAGAGGCTAGATATTATCACTGGGACGAACTGCGGCGGCGGCCTCCACCGGCAGAACTGACGCACGATGAATGGTGGTATCTGCTAAAACTTAAGCGTGCTGGAGATCTGAAGTTTGTGCCTCTGTCGGATACGGCTGGCCGGTCATTTTCGTTCATCTTACCCGATTTGTTGATCGAACAACTCCATCGTATTGATTGCGGACTCGGGTCGCCACTGGGTGTGCCGGAGGCCGTACTGCGTCCGGAATCGCGTGATTATTACTTGGTCAGCACCTTGATCCAGGAGTCTATTACCTCCAGTCAACTTGAGGGAGCCGTCACGACCCGTGAAGTCGCCAAGGAAATGCTGCGCAGCGGACGCCCTCCCCGCGACAGGAGCGAACGGATGATCCTCAATAATTATCTGACGATGCAACGGATCGTGGAGCTACGCGATTCCCCGCTGACACCAGATCTGGTGTTTGAAGTCCACCGGTTGGTGACAAACGGTACGCTCGAACGCACCGATGCCGCCGGTCGTTTCCGTCTGGAAAAGGAGAATGTTCGGGTGGAAGACGAAACCGGAGAAGTTTTCCACCGGCCGCCTCCCGCCCGGGAACTGCCCGCCCGGTGCGTCGCGATGTGCGATTTTGCCAATGGTCGGAGCCCTGATTATTTCATCCATCCGGTCATCCGAGCCATCATCCTGCATTTCTGGCTGGCGTACGATCATCCCTTTGTCGACGGCAACGGTCGCGCTGCACGGGCCCTTTTCTATTGGAGCATGTTGCACGGTGGATTTCGCCTATTCGAGTTCATCTCCATCTCGCAAGCGATCCTCCAGGCCCCCATAAAATACGCGCTGGCTTTTCTGCACACGGAAACCGATGAAAACGACCTGACTTATTTCATCCTGCATCAAGCCGATGTGATCAAACGCGCCACGGCTGCGCTCCACGAATACGTTGAATATAAAACTTCTTCGCTGCGTGAAGCGGACAAACACCTGCGTGGGCTGGGCAATCTGAATCATCGGCAACAAACGCTTATGGCGCACGCTTTGCGCCAACCGGGCACCCGCTACACCATCGCCGCCCATCGCCACAGTCATAACGTGGTTTATCAAACTGCTCGCGAAGACCTGCTCGCCCTGATGCGGCAGGGTTTGTTACTGCAGGAGAAACGCGGAAAAACGTTTGTTTTTCGCGTCCCTAGCGATCTGGGTGATAAGTTGTCCAAGCTCGCGGACAGCACGCCTTCACCGGCGACAGCAGATCTTACCTTGCCGCTCAATCTACCATTCGTCACCCGCAGCGATTGAACAAACGGCCCAAGATGAAATTGTCCCCCGCTTTCGGCACTCGCATTTTTCCCGCCCTTCGCCCAGCTCACTTGGCCGCATGACCCAGCCCCGCATTCTCTTTTTCGGCTACAGTGAGGTCGGATTCGCGTGCCTCGATCTGCTCCTCTCGCGCGGCGATAACGTCGTCGCCCTCATCACGCACGAGGACAATCCCAACGAGAAGATCTGGTTCCAGACGCCCGCCGTCGCCGCCCGCGCCCGGGGCATCCCGGTGTTCACGCCGGAGAACGTCAACACCCCCGAATGGCGCGAGCGCCTCGCGGCGCTCCAGCCCGACTTGATCCTGTCGGTCTATTACCGGCACATGATCGGCACGAAGATCCTCGGGATGGCCCGGCTGGGCGCGTTCAACCTGCACGGCTCGCTCCTCCCGAAATACCGCGGTCGCGCGCCGATCAACTGGGCGGTGCTGCGCGGCGAGCCGCGCATCGGCATGACGCTCCATCGCATGGTCAAGGCGCCCGACGCCGGCGCCATCGTCGATCAAGAGGGCGCGGAGATCGGCCCGCGCGACACCGCCGAGCAGGCTTTCCGCAAGGTGCTGCCGTGCGCGCGCACCGTCGTCGCCCGCCAGATCGACGCGCTCCTTGCCGGTACCGCGAAGGAAACGCCGCAGGACGAATCGCAGGCCACCTACTTCGGCGGCCGCAAGCCCGAGGACGGCCGCATCGCCTGGACGCAAACCTCCCTACAGATTTTCAACCTGATCCGCGCCGTCACCGATCCGTATCCCGGCGCGTTCACCGATGTCGGCGCGGCGCGACTGATGGTCTGGTGGGCCGAGCCCGCTTCACCCGCCACGCGTGGCCGCCACGGACGGCCCGGCGAGATTCTTTCGCTCGCGCCGCTCGTCGTGGCCACCGGCGACGGTGCGCTCGAACTCACCCGTACCGAATGGCGCGGTACGCCGGCGGTGGCGTTGCCGATCGGACAAATCCTTTGATTCTTTCGTGTCTTTTCGTGTGTTTCGTGGTTAACCCACTCTCCATCTCATCATGCCACTCCGCGTTCTCATCCTCGGTGCCAACGGTTTTATCGGCAGCTCGCTCACGCGGGCCATCCTCAAGCAGAAAGACTGGGAGGTCTACGGCATGGACGTCGGCGACCACAAGCTGACGCACTGCCTCGGCCACCCGCGCTTCAAGTTCGTCGAGGGCGACGTCATGATCTCGCGCGAGTGGATCGAATACCACGTGAAGAAATGCGACGCCGTCCTGCCCCTCGTCGCCATCGCCAACCCGATCCAATACGTCAAGGACCCGCTGCGCGTCTTCGAACTTGATTTCGAGTCCAACCTCGCCGTCGTCCGCCAGTGCGCGAAATACAAAAAGCGCATCATCTTCCCCTCGACCTCGGAAGTGTACGGCATGTGCCCCGACCCGGAGCTGGACGAACGCACCAGCACGCTGGTCTATGGCCCGATCGAGCGGCAGCGCTGGATCTACGCCAACTCGAAGCAGCTGCTCGACCGCGTGATCTATGCCTACGGCGTGCGCGACGGCGTCGATTACACCTTGTTCCGCCCGTTCAACTGGATCGGGCCGAAGCTCGACAACGTCTTTGAGCCGAAGGAGGGCAGCTCGCGTCTCTTCACGCAGTTCATCTCGAACGTCATCTTCAAGAAGCCGCTGCAACTGGTGGACGGCGGCAAGCAAAGCCGCTCCTTCACATTCATCGACGATGGCGTCGACGCCCTCCTGCGCATCATCGAAAACAAGGACGGCCGCGCCTCGCGCCAGATCTTCAACATCGGCAACCCGGCCAACAACGTCAGCGTCGCCCAGCTCGCCAAGCTCATCATCGCCGCGTTCAAGCAGTATCCGGATTACCGCGAACACGCGCAGGCCGCGAAGGTCGTGGTCGTGCCCTCGGGCACCTACTTCGGCAAGTATTATCAGGACATCCAGAAGCGCGTGCCCTCGATCGCCGCGATCCAGCGGCAGCTCGGCTGGAAGCCAAAGGTCGACCTGAAGACTGCGATCAAGCTCACGCTCGACTACCACCTCGCGCACAAGGATTATTCGTTGGAGTAAACGCCCGGCCTTTCGGTAGGAGCCTGCTTGCAGGCGATCCGCGCATTTAATCGCCTGCAAGCAGGTTTCTACAAGCGATCCATCCATGGCTCTACGCCTCGCGCTTAAAATCGATGTCGACACCGACCGCGGCACGCGGCTCGGCGTGCCCAACCTCGTGACCGACTGCCTGGAGTTCGAGGCGCCGGCGTGTTTCCTGTTTTCGCTCGGACCCGACCAGACCGGCCGTGCGATCACGCGAATCTTCCGCCCCGGGTTTTTCAAAAAGGTCAGCCGCACCAGCGTCATCCAGCTCTACGGCGTGCGCACCCTGCTCAACGGCACCCTCCTGCCCGCGCCGCACATCGGCCGCCGCAACGCCGGCGCGATGCGCGATGTGCGCGACGCCGGTTTCGAGATCGGCATCCACTGCCACAACCACTACCGTTGGCAGGATTACGTGAACCGGATGTCCCTCGCCGCCGTCCGCGAGGAGTTCACCGCGGCGCGCGCCGAGTTCCTGCGAATCTTCAGCACCGAGGCCCGCACCGCCGGCGCCCCCGGCTGGCAGAGCAATGCCCGCAGCCGCGCGATCTACGACGAGGCAGGCCTGCTCTATGCCAGCGACACCCGCAACGGCCGGCCGTTTTTCCCGCGCCTCGACGGCCGGGTGTTCGCGACCCTCGAGATTCCCAGCACCCTGCCGACGTTCGACGAACTGCTCGGCCGACCGGAGTATCCCGACGACCGGATCGTGGCGCACTACCTGTCGCTGCTGCGCGAGGATGGCGTCAACGTGTTCACCCTGCACGCCGAGATCGAAGGCATGGGCCGGCGCGATCTGTTCCGCGCCCTGCTGCGCGCCTGGGCGGACCGTGGCGTGGAGTTCATCCGCCTCGATGCCTACGCCAACGAGCTGCTCGCCGATCGCGCCGCGATTCCGGTGCGCGACCAGGTGTACGCCGAAATTGACGGCCGCTCTGGCGTCGTCGCCGTCGGCGCCGACGCCGACGCCGGTTCCGGGTTTTGAGTTTCGGGTTTTGGGTTGAGGAGTCCGGACCGGCCTCGTTCCGAGAACCCAAAGCGCAAAACCTTAACCCACTATTGGCAACGCCTGGAGGCGGCGCGTTAAGGATAACGCGCCCTACCAGCTGATCGGCGATCGTGCGTTTGGGTAGGGCGGGTCATCCTTAACCCGCCGAACAGCGTTAGCGTTTCTCCAGGCGTGAATACAATATCACCGCCAGCCCGAATAAAATCAGGTTGGGCGCAAACAGCAGCAGCTCGGGGCGATACTCGGGATGGTGGTCCAGCCAGCTCACCGCCGTCGTGAAAAAATAGTAGCCGAGCGCGAGCCCCAGTGCGAGGCCGAGATTGGCCGAGGTCTCCCGGCGTGACACCTTCACGCCCAGCGGCACGCCGATCAGGGCAAAGGTGAACACGGCGAGGGCCATGTTGGTCCGGTCGCTCACGGCAAAATCGATTTTGTCGATCTTCGACCGGCGCTCGTCGCCCTGGGCCGTGGTCTCGCCGGCGACCGGCCGGGTCAGCCCGTTGCGCTCGGTCAATAACGCCTGCAGCGGCATCCAGTCGAGCTTGGTGCGCACGCCGCTGTCACGGAACATCCGGTCGAGGGGAAACCGCACCGCCTCCCATTTCTCGAACGAGCCCACCAATGTCGGGGTGGCGAAATTCTCGGGCGCCTGTTCATCCCGTTTTTCCACCCGGCCGGACAGGAGCGTGAGCACGAGGGCGTTGTTCTCCTCATCGTAGCTCACCCGGCCGGAGTCGGCGCGGGCAAAGCGGATCACCCGGCCCTTGGCGTCGAGCTCCCACAGCCAGATGTCCTTCAGCACGTCGCCCTGCTGGTTGCTCAGTTTTTCGCTCACATAAACCGTCACACCGGGAAAATCGCGGATGAACGTCCGCGGCACGATCAAGCTGAGCGGCTTGGCGCGCAACGCCTCGGCGCGCTCGCGGTTGTACTGCATCCGCGCCGCCGGCATCGCCTCGAAGTTGATATAGAGCGCGAGGAAGCCGCCGAGCAGGCCGAGCAGGATCACCGGCCGGGCGACCCGGCGCAGGCTGAGGCCCGCCGCCCGCATGGCCGTGATCTCGCTGTCCGCCGACAGGCGGCCCAGCGTGAGGAGCACGCCGGTGAGCACACCCATGGGCAGCGCAAAGCTGACCACGAAAGGCACCAGCATCAGCGAAAGTCGCGTAAAGGTAACCGCGTCGATCTGCCCCGTCAGAAAGTAATTCAGCAGGTCCTTGATGACGTTGCCCACGATGAGCACGAACGCGAACACGGCCACCGCGGCGGTGCACGTGGCCAAAACGCTTTTGAAAATATACCGGTCGAGCAGGTTCACGAACGAATGGCCGATGGTTGCGCAGATCCAGCGCGACGCCATCCGAATTTTTGGCGCGCAGGGCGCTATACGCGAGTCGCTCGTATAGGTCCTATGGGTCCTATAGGTCCCATCTACTCACCCCGGCCCCCTATAGCCCCAGCGTAAACTGCCCGCCCCCCTCGGCTTCCGCGCCGGCTGGCGGAGCCCGCAGGCACAGTTCGTCGTCGTGCGCCAGGTTGTTGATGCGCTTGCTCACACGCACCGCGGTCAACGGCTCCGCCGGCATGGGCCGCAGCAGCGGCGCGAGGCGGGCGGGCGCCTGCTCGGCGGGATCGAGCCACACGTCGCATTGTTCCGGCGTCAGCACCGCCGGCATGCGATCGTGGATGGGCCGCATCAGTTCATTCGGTCCGGTGGTGATGATGGTGCACGATCCGAGCACCCCGCCGTCGGGCGCCCGCCAGCTGTCCCACAGTCCCGCCAGGAGCAGCGGCTGCCCGTCGCGCCGGCGAAACAGCCAAGGCAACCGGGCGTGTTCGCGCTCTTGCCACTCGTAGAAACCGCTCGCCGGCAGCACGCAGCGGCGGCGGCGGAACGCGTCGCGAAACGACGCCTTTTCCGCCAGCGATTCGGCGCGGGCGTTGGCGAGCTTCGACCCGAAAGTCGTCCGCTCCTTCGTCCAGCCCGGTACCAGCCCCCAATGCAACAGCGCCACTTCGCGACCGGCGCCGCCCGGCGCCACCCGCACTACCGGCACGTCGTTTCCCGGCGGCAGGTTGTAGCGCGCATCGAACTCGACGCCCAGCAGCGCCCGCAACCGCTCGGCCGCCGCGCGAAGATCGCTCCGGAGGAGAACATAGCGGTAACACATGGTTCGATTAAAGCCCGTTGCCCGGCGCCGGGAAGTTGGAAATGCCGCGGGAAAACTCCGCCATGGCCAGCCGTACCGGGGGGTTATTTCCAGGCCGGCAGATTCCAGGTCAGTACGACATAGCCGAGTGCGCGATGAGGGCGCGTGTTCGTGAAATACCCCGCGGGGTTCAGCTGTAGAACCGGCGTGAGATTGTAGGTAAAGCCCAGCGTGGTGGAGTTGCCGGGGCCGGACTGGTAGTCGGCCGAGAACTGCAACTTCGGGGTGAATTGATGCGCATAGCCGAGAATGCCTTCGTTCCGGCGGCCGGAATAAATCGCCCCGATGATGAAATGATCCGTCTCCGCCGTATAGTAGCCGTATTCCAACACCGGAGCGGCGCCACCGCCAAGGGAGGACCAGTTGATCGCGCCGGCGGTCAACAAATGTGGGCCCTGCTGGAGCAAGCTGATTTCCGTGCCGAGAGTTTCCTCGCGCGGGCGAAACCCCTGGAAGAAGGAGAACTCCAGCCACTTCGTCACGCCGAGTTCAAGCTGCACTTCCTGGCTGTTGGCGATACGCGCATCCTGCACCTGGGCGCTGAGGGAAAGGACGCCGGCCGGCTGGATG
>DATJPQ010000106.1:0-12211 GCA_035506315.1 Opitutaceae bacterium | reverse complement strand
GGCCAGCCAGCCGCACGTGCCCGTGGGGTGTCACAAGTGGAGGCGGCAAACGGCGCGGCGGTCTTCCACATTGGCTCGGGGTGCTATCGATTCGAAGCGCAGCTCCCGTGAATGGTGCGCCATTGGGTTGAGTTGGCCGGTCGCGACGAACCCATTTACAAACGCCAACTCCCGGCCCACAGTGAGGCGTCATGTTCAAACGCATCCTCATCATCGCGGCCGGTGTGGCCCTCGGGCTCATGGTCACCGGCGGAGCCACGCGGCTGGCGTGGAGTTGGAATATTTTCCCGAATCGCGAGCTCAACCATTCCGCCGACTACGTGCGCGATGTGCTCAAGCTCGTGAACGAAAACTACGTCGAACCCGATCAGGCCGCCTACGACAAGCTCACGCGGGAGGCGCTGCATGGCATGGTGGAAACGCTCGATCCGCACTCCGAATTCCTCGAGGCCCGCGACTTTCAAGAACTCGATGAGGAGATGCGCGGCGATTTCGGCGGCATCGGCATCCAGGTGGAGCGACGCGAGGGACGCATGCTGGTGATCGCCCCGCTCGCTGGTTCGCCGGGGGAGCGCGCCGGCATCCTGCGGGGCGACGAGATCGTCGCGGTCGACGGCAAAGTCATCGAGCGCGGCACCAACATGAACGACGTGATCGATCTGCTCCGGGGCAAACCGCAGACCAAGGTCGTGGTGAAACTGCTCCGCCCGAGCACGCAGAAGCAGCTTGAGCTGACGATCACGCGCGAGATCATCAAGGTGGAAAGTGTCCGCGATGTGCGGGTGATGGCCGATGGCATCGGTTATCTCCAGCTGGCCGAATTTTCCGAGCACACGACCGAGGAATTCGACCGGGCGCTCGACAGCCTGTTGAAGCAGGGCATCACCAGCCTGGTGCTCGATTTGCGCAACAACCCCGGCGGCCTGCTCGACGCCGCCGTGGACGTGGCCGAGCCCTTCTTCCGCAAGGGCGAATTGATCGTCTATACGCAGGGTCGCCGCCCCAAGGACCGCGAGGACTTCCGGGCGGAGACCGAGGGCGAGCCGCTCACCCTGCCGGTGGCCGTGCTCATCAACGCCGGCAGTGCCAGCGCCGCCGAGATCGTGGCCGGTGCGCTCAAGGACACCGGCCGGGCGGTGATCGTCGGCGAGCGCTCCTTCGGCAAGGGGTCCGTGCAGTCGATCTTCAAGCTGAAGAACGGCGAGGGGCTGCGGCTGACCACCGCCCGTTACTACACGCCAAGCGGCGTCACCATCCACGAGAAGGGCATCGAGCCGCAAATCGAGGTCGTGATGACGCCCGAGGAGGACGACGAATTGCGGCTTCAGCGCAATCGCAGCGACCTCTCCGATCCGAAGGAATTTGCCGCGCGTTTTGGCTTCACCCCGATCGAGGACCGGCAATTGCAGGCCGCCATCGAGGTGCTCAAGGGCGTCAACGTGCTCGCCGGACGCGGGGTGCTGCCCGACCGCCCGCCGCAATCGGTCAAGCGATGATCCTGGCGCTCGAGAGTTCCTGCGATGAAACGGCGGTCGCGCTCTTCGACCCCGCACGAGGTTTGACGGGCGAATGGGTGCAAAGTCAGATCGCCCTGCACGAGCGGCATGGCGGCGTGGTGCCCGATCTCGCCACGCGCGAACACCTGCGCAACTTTGCGCCGCTGCTGGAGCGCGCGCAGGGCACGCCAGAATGGGCGCGCATCGACACGGTGGCGGTGACACATGGGCCCGGTCTGGCCGCCTGCCTGGCCATCGGCACCGCTGCGGCCAAGGCGCTCGCTCTCGCCTGGCGCGTGCCGCTGGTGGGGGTGAACCATCTGCGCGGTCACGTCTGGTCGCCGTTCCTCGCGACCCATGCGGCTGCGCCGGCGGAGTTTGACGCGCGGCTGGCGGCATTGCTGCCGCACCTCGGGCTGATCGTCTCGGGCGGCAACACGCTGCTCTTCACCCTCGACGCGGCGCGCCGCGTGACGGTGCTCTCGTCGACCCGCGACGACGCGGCCGGCGAAGCGCTCGACAAGGGCGCAAAGCTCCTCGGCCTCGGCTATCCCGGCGGGCCGCTGATCGAGCGCCTCGCGGCGCAGGGCCGGGCCGACGCATTCGACTTTCCGCGCGGCATCGGGCCGCGCAGCGAATTGGATTTCAGCTTCTCCGGCCTGAAGACGAGCCTGCGCTATCTCATCGAGAAAATGCCGGTTGCAGCCGTGCGGGCGCGGCTGCCCGATCTGTGCGCGAGCTACCAGCAGGCGGTGATCGACGCCCTGATCCGCAAGATGCGTCTGGCATTGGAGCGGGGCGCGCCGCGGTACCGCAGCCTCGGACTGTCGGGCGGCGTGGCCAACAACCGGACTCTGCGTGCCGCCGCCGAAAGCCTCGCGCAACGCAGTCAAATCCCATTGCTCGCCGCACAACCGCAGCACACGGGTGACAACGCCGGCATGATCGCATTTGCCGCCTGGGCCGACCGCGCCGGTTGCGATGCGCGCGGCCTCGCGCTCACGATCGAACCGAGCCTGGAATTGTGAGGCGGTAGGTCTGGGATACACGTCGCCGGCCGCGCGGATGCGCTGCCGCCACGTAGCGGAACGGCTTCCCGTTCTGCGATCAACCGCGGATTCCTGGCTTGAAAAAATATTTTACGCGATACAATGTATTGCGATGTCAATCGCGCGCCCCCTGTTCACCGATCGTATCCTGACCCAGCCCGCACGGCCGGCATGGCGCCGGTTGCCGATGGGCGCGCACCGGCCGGCGTGGAGGCAGGCTACCACGGTGGCGGCATGGCGTGGCACGAGTGCGAAGGTGAGGCGAAGATGAGCGCGGAAATCTCCTCAAGCGTCGCGGAGGTCCAGGGGTTCTACGGACCATTTTCGTTTCCGGAGCAGTTGCTACAAAAGATCTGGCTGCGCGGGGAGTTCGACCGGACCGCCGCGCGGACGATGGACGGCCGGGCGCTCTCGATCGTGCAGGCGGGAAAATGGAACCGGCTCGGCGGACCGGATTTTCGCGGCGCGCGGTTGCGCCTTGGCGACCGGATGATCGTGGGCGACGTCGAGTTGCACTTGTATGCCGGCGATTGGGTGGGGCACCGCCATGCGCAGGATCCCGCGTACGATGGCGTGGTGCTGCACGTGGTGCTGTTCCCGCCGACTGCCGGGCATGTGACGCGCGGAGCGAACGGACAGGCGATTCCGGTGCTCGTGTTGTTGCCGCTCCTGCAACACGACCTCGAGGAATACGCGGCCGACGAAGCGGTGGAGCGGCTGGCCAACCGGCCCCTGGCGCGGACCCTCGAGGAATTGAGCCCGTTGCCCGCCGCCGAGCTGCTGGCGCTGCTCCGACGACATGCGGAATTGCGCTGGCGTTTGAAAACGCACTTCGCCCGGATGCGGATCGACCGCCTCGGCTGGGAGGGGGCATGCCACCACACGGCGCTCGAAGTCCTCGGCTACCGTTTCAACCGCGCGCCGATGTTGAGCGTGGCGACGCGCTGGCCGTTGGTGGAGTGGGCGAGGGGAGCCGTCACTGCCGAGGAGGTTTTTGCGACCGCGACCGGGTTGGCCCACTGGAGCCTGCAAGGCGTCCGGCCGGCCAACCATCCACGCTCCCGCTTGCGGCAATATGCCGGATGGGTGCGGACCGTGCCGGCCTGGCCCGCGCGGCTGGCCGCGCTGGGGGCGCAGTTGCCCGATGTCGCCAGCATTTCCGGACCGACGGCGGCGGTGCGCCGGGCGGGCCACTTTGCCGACTGGCGCAAGCGGCTGGCCCTCGAGATCACAGGTGGCGCAGTGGGTGGTTCCCGCCTCGACAACCTCATTTGCGATGGCTGGTTGCCTTTGCTGGCCGCCCGGGGCAGGACGACAATTTCGGCGTTGTGGTATCATTGGTATCCGGGCGATTCACCGGCCCAAATGAACCGCGTATTGCGCGAACTCGGGACTCTGTCGGCGCGCATGCAACCCGCCTGCCACGGTCTTATCCAAGGTCTTCTCGGGTGGTGGCTTGTTCGCGAGCAGGCTGAGGGGTTTCCCCAGCCGCCGTCGGCGGGCCGCGGGGCTTGACAATAAATCCCCGCGCTGGATACGTTGCACCCTCTAACAATCTCACTTCCCAAAAGAAAGTGGGCCTTACAGCCCGCTTTTTTTTGTCCCGCAAACACAACCTATGAGTAGCGAAATCCTTTCCGTCCTGGAATACATGGAGAAAGAGAAGGGCATTAGTCGTGTCGACATGATCGCCACGATCACCAATGCTTTGAAGACGGCCGCACAAAAGGGCGTCAACTCCGGCCAGGAGCTGAAAATCGAGATCAATCCCAAGAACGGTACACTCAAGGCGTGGGCCTTGCTCAAGGTAGTCGATTCGGTTAGCAATCCCAAGACAGAGATTCACATAGAGAAGGCGCAACCCCTGAAACCCGGTGTGCTGCTCGGGGAAATCATCGAGAAGGAAATCGATCCTTCGACGCTCGGCCGGATTGCCGCGCAGACGGCGCGACAGGCCGTGATGCAACGGATCCGCCAGTTCGAGAAAGACCGCATCTACGACGACTTTAAGGACATGGTCGGCAACATCGTGACCGGCACGGTGCGCCGTCGCGAGCGGGGCGATATCTACATCGACCTCGGCAAGGCCGAGGCCCTCCTCCCGAGCAAGGAGCAGGTGCCGGGCGAGGAATACCAGCCCGGCGACCGCATTCGCTGCCTGTTGCTTAACATCGACAGCACCCCGCGCGGTCCTGAGATCATCCTTAGCCGTGGCAGCCCGAAATTTGTGCGTCGCCTCTTTGAGCTGGAGGTCACCGAAATCGCCGATGGCACGGTGAAGATCGAAGCTTTCGCCCGCGAGCCCGGTTATCGCACCAAGATCGCCGTCACCTCCACCGATCCCAAGGTCGATCCGGTGGGAGCGTGTGTCGGGGCGCGTGGCGCCCGGGTGAAGACCATCGTGCGGGAACTCGGCGGGGAGAAGATCGACATCGTCAAATTCTACCCGGATCCGCGCGACATGATCATCGAAGCGCTCAAGCCGGCCGTGCCGCGCGAAATCGTGGTCGACGAGAAAACGCACCGCATCCTGCTCAAGGTCGCCACCGACGACCTGGCGATCGCCATCGGCCGCAAGGGCCAGAATGCGCGCCTGACCTCGCGTCTCATCGGCTGGCGGCTCGACATCGAGGAATTCCGCGCCGCCGGCGACGATCCGCGCGGCACCGCCATTGCCTCGCTGGTGGGCAGGTACGAGTTCGATCCCGCCATCGCGGCGCGCCTCGTCGACATGGGAATCAATTCGCCCGCGGCGTTCGAGGGCGTCGAGGCCGATGATCTCGTGGGCGCCGGCTTCACCCCCGAGGAAGCGCAGGCCATCGTCGATCGCGTCGCCGCCAAATCATCTCCCGCACCCTAAACTTCACCCGCCTACACCCGCCCGCATCCGCCCGACTCAGACCACCGAATGAGCATTCGCATTCACGAACTCGCCAAGAAGATCGGCATGGACAACAAGGATTTGTTGACCCTGCTCAAGGAGCGCAAATTTGACGTCAAGAGCGTCTCCAGCACGATCGACAACATCTCGGCCGAGGCGCTTGTGGACGAACTCAAGGCGAAGCACGCGCCCGCCCCGGCTCCCGTGGAAGCTCCGGCGGCCGCCGCCGAGGAGCCGAAGGTGGAGGTGGCCAAGGTCAAGCTTCCGCACGGCGTTTTCGTCAAGAGCGTGCAGGACGTGGCCCGCGAGAAAGCGGAAAAAATCGAAAAGGAACACAAGGAGAAGGCGGCGTTGCCGCCGGTCGCACCGGCCAGGCCCGCTCCCTCCGCCCCGCTTCCCCCGGCCTCCCGGCCGAGCTCTCCGCCTCCGCTTGCGGGCAAGGCACCCCCCCTGGTCAGTGTGCCGCTGGCGCGGCCGGTCGCAAAATCGTCGCCGCCACCCATTGCTGGCATGGCACCGGCCGCTCCGGCCGCCAAGCCCGCGCCCACGGTCGTGACCCCGGTGGTGCCGGTGGCCAGGCCGGGACACGTCGTCCAGCCGCCGCCCTCCACTCGCGCGACTGCCATGCCGGCGCCCGTGATTCCGCCGGCCGCCCCGGTCGCGGCAACTCCGGCACCCGCGCCCGTACCGCACGCGCCCGTGCCTCCCGCCCCGATTTCGCGACCGGTGCCTCCGCCGCCGATCCCGCCGCCATTGCCGCCCGCGGCCAAGCCTCCGGCCTTGCCCGGTCTGCCCCATCCCACGCCAGCCGCATCCGAGCCGGCGGCGCCGGCCGTGCCCGGCGAGATCAAGATCCTCCATTTCAAACCTCCGGTGGTCGTGCGCGATTTCGCCACGGCGCTCAGCCTGAAACCGTTCAAGCTCATTTCCGAACTCATGGAGATGGGCATCTTCGCGTCGATGACCCAGGCGATCGACGAAGTGGTCGCGATCAAGGTCGCCGAGAAACACGGTTTCCTGCTCGAGGTGAAACATCGCGGCGAGGCCGTGTCGCCGCAGCAGTCCGCCAAGGACAAGGAGGTCGAGAAGAAGAAGAAGGCGGAGGAAGATGAATCCAAGTTCCTGCTCCCGCGGCCGCCCGTGGTTTGCATCCTGGGCCATGTCGATCACGGCAAGACTTCGCTGCTCGACGCGATCCGCCAGGCCCATGTCGCGGCCGGCGAAGCCGGCGGCATCACGCAGCACATCGGCGCCTATCAGGTGGAGTTCAAAGGGAAGAAGATCACTTTCCTCGATACCCCCGGTCACGCGGCGTTCAACAAGATGCGCGCCCGCGGCGCCGCCGTCACCGACATCGCCGTGCTGGTCGTGGCCGCGGACGACGGTTTCATGCCGCAGACCGACGAGGCGCTGAAGCACATCCAGAACGCCAAGGTCGCACTCATGGTCGCGGTCAACAAGATGGACGTGAAGGGCGCCAACCTCGACCAGGTGAAGGCGCAGATGCAGCAGCGCAACATCGCGCCCGAGGATTGGGGCGGCGAGACGATCACCGTGCCGGTTTCCGCCCTCAAGGGCACCGGCATCAACGAGCTGCTCGAGATGATTCTCCTCCAGGCGGAAGTGCTCGAGCTCAAGGCCAATCCCAAGAGCGAGGCCAGCGGCGTGGTGATCGAATCGCAGGTCGATGTCGGCCGCGGTCCACTGGCCACCGTCATCGTGCAACGCGGCACGCTGCGGACGGGCGATGCCCTCCTGTGTGGTCCGCATTGGTGCAAGGTCCGCGCGATGTTCGACGATCAGGGCAAGACGATCAAGGAGGCCGGTCCCGCCACCCCCGTGCGCGTGATCGGCTGGTCCGGCACGCCCGACAGCGGTGCGGCTTTCAAGACGGTGAAGAACGCCCGTGCGGCGGAAAAACTCGCCGAGGAAGAGCAGCAGCGCCTCAAGAAAGAGGCGGCGGACACCGCCGCCGCCGTGCCGAAGGACGTCTCGGTCGCGACGCTGTTCGCCGAGATCGCCGCCACGCAACAGAAGGTGCTCAAGATGATCGTCAAGACGGACGTCTTCGGTTCCGCCGAGGCCGTGCGCCAGATCCTGGACGGCATCAACAGCACCAAGGTGCAGCACGAGATCGTGTCGATCGAGGTCGGCCTCGTCACCAAGAACGACGTGCTCATGGCCGGCACGGGCGGCGCCGTGATCATCGGCTTCAATACCAAGCTCGAACCCGGCGTCACCCCGCTCGCCAAGCACCACAACGTGCGCATCGAGACCTTCGACATCATCTACGAGTTGGGCGACAAGGTCCGCGAGATGATGGCCGACCTGCTCGATCCCGATCTCAAGGAGGTCAAGCTCGGCGCCGCCGAGGTGCGCGCCACGTTCCCCCTCGCCAAAGGATTTGTCGCCGGGTGTCTCGTCACCGAGGGGAAGGTCAACCGCAACGCCACCGCCCGTCTGCGGCGCGGCAAGGAAACCCTCTACGAGGGCAAGGTCGCCACGCTCAAACGTTTCAAGGACGACGCCAACGAAGTGCGCGCCGGCCTCGAATGCGGCATCAAGCTCGATGACTTCAACGGCTATGAGATCGGTGATCTCATCGAGTGTTACGAGATCCAAAAAGTCCGCGCCTCACTTTAATTCCGGAGGGCGGACCGGCGGCCGGAAGAGCGACCGCGGTCTGACCTTCCCGGCCTTCGCCGTCCGGCCTCCGACCACCCATGAGCAATCGTATCGTCCGCATCAACGAGCTCGTGCAGCGCGAACTCAACGCCTACCTGCGGAAACGTTACCAGTCGGAGGCGGCGGCCATCACGATCGCCAGCGTGGAGATCGCCCCCGATCTGAAGACAGGGAAGGTGTTCGTCTCGATCCTCGGGGCGGAAGACGCCGTGGCCGACCGTCTGGCCTGGCTGCGCCGCCAGGCCCGGGAGCTGCGCCGCGAGGTCGGCCGGCATGTCGTGATGAAATGGACGCCGTTGCTCGATTACGTACTCGACGATTCGCCCGTCCGGGCCACGCGCGTGATGCAGATCCTCTACGAGATCGAACAACGGGAACTGGCCCGCGACGGCGCGCCAGCCCCCGCGACGCCCGCCGGCGATTCTGCGCTTCGTTCGGAATGATATTCGCGTAAACTACTCTTACCTTGCCTTCCTTCTTCCCAGAACTTTCCCCGCAGTTTGCCGCGCTCCTGCCGCTGCTTCCGGGCCACCGGCTGGCGGTCGTGGGGCATGCGCGGCCCGATGGCGATTGCATCGGGGCGCAGGTGGCACTCGCCCGGGCCCTCGCGGCCCGCGGGCTGGACGTCACGTGCGTGAACCCCGATCCGGTGCCGCGCCGGCTCCAGTTCCTCACCCGGGGCATGACCTTTCTGCGTACGGACGACGTGCTGCCCACCGCCGCGCAATATACGGCGATTTTTGTCGATTGCGCCGACCATGCCCGCGCGGGCGAACGCCTGCAGAAGGCGTTCCCGGCGCCGCTGGCCGCCATCGATCATCATCTCTCCAACGACGGTTTCGCGGCGCACAATTTCATCGACACCGGCTCGGCCGCCACCTGCGAGATTCTCACCGGCCTGCTGCTCGACACGGGCCTGCCCATCGACGCCCCGGCCGCCCAGGCGCTTTACGTCGGCATTCTCACCGACACGGGCCAGTTCCGTTTCAACTCGACCTCGCGGCAGACGTTCCTGCTCGCGGCCGAGCTGATGGCGCGGGGAGCCAGACCCGCGGACGCCGGCTTCGAACTCTACGAGCGGGAGTCGATCGCCAAACTGCACCTGCTGCAGCGCGTGCTGGCGACCCTGCAGATGGAATGCCAGGGCCGGGTCTGTATCGGCCGGCTGCCACTGGGGGTGTTTGCCGCCACGGGCTCGACGGCCGAGGACACGGAGGGGCTGGTCGATTACGCGCGCAGCATCGACGGCGTCGAGGTGGGAGTGCTGATCGAGGAACGCGGCGATGGGTCGGTCAAAGCCAGCCTGCGCGCCAAGGATCCTGCCTACCGGCTCGATTTGATCGCGGCGCAATTCGACGGCGGCGGCCACGCCTGCGCGGCCGGACTCAATCTGAAAACCGGGGCGGCCGACTTCTATCCCCGGCTGGTGGCGGCGCTGGCCCGGCAAATCGAGGTGGTCGACGCGCAGCGGAATGCGACGGGGTCTTCCGGCTAAGTTCCGAGCGCGCCCGCCTGCGAGTACGGATCAATGCACAAGGCGCAGTCGGATTAACCACTAATGTGCACTAATGATCACTAATAAATGAGTTACGCGTCATTTACCTCTGGAGAACGCCTGAAAGCCCGGGATTTCGTAGGTCAGCGAGCTTGCTCGCGCTCTGACAACCGCGCGAGCAAGCTCGCAGTCTACAGTAATTGGGTGCGCCCTTAAGGAATCCATTCACCCTGAGGTGAAGCTGCAAGGAAGAGGGCAGGTCGTTATTCCATTCATTAGTGTCAATTAGTGTTCATTAGTGGTTACCTCCTCTACCGCTTCCAGGATCAACCAAGGCGACAACCCGCTGCTCCCGCTCAAACTCGCCGGATCGTAACACTCCACCCTTCATGCTTGGACCCACCAAAGAACTCGACGGCATCCTCCTGGTCGACAAACCGACCGACCATACGTCGCATGACGTTGTGGCGCGGTTGCGCCGCAAGCTGGGCATGAAGCGCGTGGGCCATGCCGGCACGCTCGACCCGATGGCCACGGGTCTGCTGATCATGCTTGTCGGCAAGGCGACGAGTGCGTCGCAGTACCTCATCAGCCTCGACAAGGAGTACACCGGCACGATCAAGCTGGGCGCCGTCACCAACACGCAGGATGCCGAGGGCGAGGTGATGGAGACGCGCCCGGTGCCACCACTCACCGAGGAGCAGGTGCGCGCGACGATCCAGGGCTTCCTCGGTGACCAGTACCAGCTGCCGCCGATGTTTTCTGCCATCAAGATCGATGGCGTGCCGCTCTACAAGAAGGCCCGCGAGGGCGAGGAGGTGGAACGTGAACCGCGTTTCATCCGGGTGATCAATTTCGAACTCACGCGCTTCGCCCCGCCGGAGCTCGATTTTCGCGTGCGTTGCAGCAAGGGCGCCTACGTCCGCACGCTCGCGCACGATTTCGGCCAGAAGCTCGGCTGCGGGGCGCATCTCTCGGCGCTGCGGCGCACGGCGATCGACCGGCTGCGCGTCGAGCAGGCGCTGACCGTACCGGAGATCGAGGCCCTGCCGCTGCCCGAACTGGAAAAAAGACTGCTGCATCCGCGCGACGTGGTGCCCAGTTTCATGCTGTGAATCCGCCGCAACAGTTCTTCGGACTCGACCGGGTGGCGCTGCCCGCGCGGCCGTTGCATCTGGCGATCGGCATGTACGATGGCGTCCATCTCGGCCATCAGGCCGTGATCGAGTCGGCCATCCATTCGGCGCGGCGCTCCGGCGGCATTGCGGGCGTGCTGACGTTCTGGCCGCATCCGAGCGCACTGTTCAATCCGGCGAAACGTTCGCGGATGATCATGAGCCCGGAGATGAAATTCCGCGTGCTGCACCGCCTGGGCGTCGATGTCGTCATCCAGCAGCCGTTCACGCTGGAATTCGCCCGGATCGAGGCGGAGGATTTCTTGCCGTACTTGAAACGCCATCTGCCGGGCCTGGCCGGCATCTATGTAGGGGAGAACTGGCGTTTCGGCGCGGGCCGGCGGGGCGACGTGGCGTTGCTGCTGGCCCAGGCACGCCAGCAACAGGTGCCCGTGCTGAGTGCGTCGCGCATCCAGTACAATGGCGGCCCGATCAGCAGCACGCGCATCCGCGAATGTCTCGAGGCGGGCCAGGTCGCGGAGGCCAACAGCCTCCTTGGTTACTCGTATTTCGCGGAGGGCGAAATCATCCCCGGCCGGCGCTTGGGTCGCACGATCGGATTCCCGACGCTCAATCTGGCCTGGGAGCCGGAGCTGCAGCCGCGCCACGGCGTTTACGCGGTCCGCATCGTGAATGGCCTGGCGGGCGCACCCCTGCCCGGCGTGGCCAACTATGGTCTGCGGCCGACCGTGGCCGAAGCCACGGCCCCGCTGTTGGAAACCCATGTGTTGGGCGAATGCCCCTACGATGGTGGCGATCGCATCATGGTGGAATGGCTCCAGTTCCTCCGCCCGGAGGGCAAATTTGCGGGGCTGGAGGAGCTGCGCGCCCAGATCGTCCGCGACGTGGCGGCGGCCCGGACCGTGCTGGCCGATTTTTCCTTGCGCTAGGCCGTCGTAGTCTCGCTTACTCTCCGACCTTTGGTTTTCGGACTCTTAGCTCAGTTGGTTAGAGCACTTCCTTGACATGGAAGGGGTCGCTGGTTCGAGTCCAGTAGAGTCCACCAGGCTTCGCTCGCTGCGTAGCAGAGAGTAGAAGCCT
This sequence comes from Opitutaceae bacterium, assembly GCA_035506315.1. Classification (GTDB taxonomy): domain Bacteria; phylum Verrucomicrobiota; class Verrucomicrobiia; order Opitutales; family Opitutaceae; genus MWDT01. The sequence goes on along the minus strand of DATJPQ010000106.1, from coordinate 389 downwards.
GCCCCGGCGTAGCCCCCGAAGCCGGGCCCGTTCCCCGCTACGCCCGGGCAAGCCTGCCCCAGACATCAGCCCTACCTTGATCCATTCCGAAGCCGGGCTTGCCCCGGCGAAGCCCCGCGAAGCAGGGCGGTCGAGTCCCACCCCCCATGCCGTTCAAGTACGTCTACCTGCTCGCGAGCGAAGCCAACCCCGAACGGCATTATGTCGGGCAAACGGATGATCTAGGCTCACGTCTGGCCAAGCACAATTCCGGGGGTGTTCCCTCAACCGCTCTGGCTCGCCCATGGCGCATCGAAGTGGCGGTCGCATTTCACTCGATTGACAAGGCCATCGCTTTTGAGCGCTACCTCAAATCGCATTCAGGCCGGTCCTTCGCCAAACGACATTTT
>DATJPQ010000105.1:0-3309 GCA_035506315.1 Opitutaceae bacterium | reverse complement strand
CCCACCAGGTGGCCGGTCACGAAAACGGCGAGCACGATTCCCGTGACGGCCATGAGAAACTTTCGTCCGATGGACGAACGGAAGAGATTACCGAGGGAACTCATCGCGGCGGAGTTTTGATTGGGTTCAAAAAAAGGCGGCGGATGAATCGCCGCAGGGGGTGTGTTGGTATGTCGGAGGAGACGATGAAGTAAAGGTTTCGGACCTTTTCCCGATGCTTCTGGAGAAGTATATAAGACTCCCTAATTTTTTGCCGGCTCACAGCAGAAAATGAGCTTCTCGCGACCATGCGCAGCACCCTGCCGGCCGGGGCCAGTGTGGATTATTTGGCCAGAGGTTTTAACAGGGCAAACTTGCCGCTGGCGGCGGGTGTGATCGCGCGCCGGCGGAACGCGCTCACGCGAGCACCCCCACCCAGCACGGACGCCAGCGCCGCCTCGAGCGGCGCGGCGGGGGCCGTGGCATCGGCAACATAGTGAAAGTCCCACCGCGTGTCGCCTGTCTGCACGAGCGAGTAATGCCAGCAGGCGAAATCCGCCGGCAGCGCCGCGTCGATGTCGGGCACGGTGACGAGCGAACCGTCGGGCCGGAAATACAAGTCGCGTTCGCGGCCGAGAATCCGGTAGCCGGTGGCGAGGCGCTGCACGATGTCGCCGGTGTGATAGCGCAGGAGCGGCATCGCCTCGCGGCCGCGGGTGGTGACGTAGATTTGGAAAACGTCGGGCAGGTCCGCGCGCCACGGCACGAGCTCGACGAAGGCGTTGCCATCGATCGCCTGCGAGTCGTCCTTGAACGCCTCGCCGACGAACAGGTAGCCGGCCTCGGTGGAACCGTAGAGGTCGGCCTGCGGCGCGGGAAACACCGTGGCGATACGGCGGCTGTGCTGGAGGCTGGCCTTGCCGTAGGTGAGGATCACGGCCCGGAGGCTCGGCACCCGCACGCGGCGTCGGGCGGCGGCGCGGGCCAGCAACACGAGATAGACCGGCTCGCCCTCGAGCACCTCGGGTTTCACTGCCTGCAGTTCCAGGACGATGCGGTCCCATTCGCTTTCGGGAAACAGGAACGGATCGCTCGTGAGGTTGAGATAAACCGTGCCGTCGTAATAGCGGTGCGGAAACGGATGATCCTCGTAGGGGCAGAGGTTGCTCGAGCACCCGACGGGGGCGAGCACGCACTTGCGGTACGGACGGCCCGCGAACGGCCGCAGGATCGGCGAGGCGCGATAGGCCCGCTCGGTCTGCGCGGTCCACCACCCCTCCTCCATGATCACGGTCATCGGGCTTTGCGTGGTGCCGGAGGTGGTTTCGTATTCGTAGCGTTTGTCCTGCAGACCGCGCTCGATCGCGCGGTAGTCGGCAAAAAACGCCTGGGGCCCCTGCTCCACGATCTCGCGCTTCGACAGGACGGGGATTTCGCGATAGCAGGACCACTGCAGCGGCTCCGCATGCAGCGGGAAACGCGTGCCATAGAGCGGGCTGCGTCGGTAGATCGCGCGAATCTCCGTCTCGAGCGGTTCCGGGAGGAATCCGTTCGTGGCTCCGCCCAGGGCGGCGGGATGGTTGGCAAAGGACGGCGCGAGCATGAAAGACACGCGCAGCAAAGCCCGGCCGCCCCCGAAGTCAAACGGTCCGGTGGGGGAAGGGGTGGTGGAACGCTGCCCGGCGCCAGAAACGCGAAGGTGGAGCGGCTTGACCCCAAGACGCTTCAAGCGCGTTGCCCATTCGGCAAGCTCAAGGTCCCGAACCTGTCGAGGGAAGGTCAACGCGCTTATACCCCGTGGCAGCCGAGGTCACGAGGCTCCACCCCGTAGCAGCCGAGGTCACGAGGCTGGATTTGCCAGCAAGACACGAGCGGCCATCACCCCGGCCGCTACCGTCCGCCCGGCCGCAACTCCGCCCAACGCGGTTCGAACAACATCAGCGCGTTGAGCGAAAGACTGTGCGTGATCCGGCCGGCGCGCGCCCACGCCAGCACGTCGTCGACCGGCGCGGTGCTGGTCTCGATCTCCTCGTCCGGGTCCCACGCCAGCGACGCGCTGCGCGTCACGCCTTCGACCAGCACGGCATGGCAGCGGTTGTCCTGGATCGCCGGATTTGGGTGCACGGAGCCGAGCAGCCGCGCCGTGCCCCCGGCGAAGCCGGTTTCCTCGGCGAGTTCGCGCACGCCGGCCGCCACCGGATCCTCGCCGCTTTCGATCACCCCGCCCGGCACCTCCAGGGAAAAGTCGTGGATGCCAAAACGAAACTGTCGCACGAGCACCAGCTCCCGGTCAGTCGTGAGCGCGACGACGTTGACCCAGTCGGGTGCGTGCACCACCACGAACTCACGCTCGGTGCCACGCCGCGGATGGCGCAGGCGCGCGCTGTGCAGGTCCAGTACGCGCGTGGTCGCCAGCAAACGTTCCGCCACCCGCTCCCAGCGGGTCGGACCGGATTCGTGAGGAGGGTTCATGCCGGGCAAAAAAAAGCGCCTCCTGACGCGAGGTCGAGGAGGCACTGGTAAAATTCAGGAACCGGGGGGCGGTTACTTCTTGGGGAGTTTCAGCTTCTGACCGACGGCGAGCTTGCTCCAGTTGGTGCCAGAGTTGACCGATTGCAAATCGGCGAGCGACACGCCATTGGCGCGCGCGATGCTGGCGCCGGTGTCGCCCTTCTTGACGATGTACTCGCCGGGACCGGCGACGGCGGGCTCTCCGGACTTACCCTTGGCGCTGGCGGCGGGCCGGGCCTTCTGGGCTTCTTCGATTTTGGTGACGCGGCCATTGGTTTCACCAATCATGCCGCTAAGTTGGGTCACGGCGTCCTGGGTCTGCGACGTGAGCTTGCGGATGTCGGTCTTGGCCTGCTCCGCACTGGCCGACGCGGTGGACACCTGCGTGTCCAAGGCTGCGAACTTCTCGTCGTGTGCGGCGATTTTCGTATTCGCGCTGTTCACCTTAACGAACGCGATAATCGAGAGTAAGAGAGCGATAACGCCGATAATAACCCCTGCCACCGGCAGGATGTTGCTGTTTTCACGAGAAGAAATAGTGTCCATGGAGGATGAAGCTTAGGCGCCGAGGACTAGCGGAAACACTGATCGAAGCAAGCAGAGATTATACACAATTGCGTCCAAAGACGATTGTAGCAGGAGGCCCGCCCGGGAAGAAGTTGACACGCACCGGGGGTATGCGTGACTAGAAAACACGAATTCGGGGTGTAGCTTAGCCTGGTAGAGCGCCTGGTTTGGGACCAGGAGGTCGCGAGTTCAAATCTCGCCGCCCCGACCATTTAGTAGTGGCAAGATTGGCAGGATCATTGACTTAGCTTG
>DATJPQ010000104.1:0-14867 GCA_035506315.1 Opitutaceae bacterium | reverse complement strand
TGTCGATGACCATCGTGAACTGGCCGACGGTCTTTTCCAGCGGATCCTTCTTCAGATCGATCCGAGCCAAATCTTGCGCCGCGTCGTATTGCAGCCCCCACTGGCCGATCTGCCGGTTGACGATCAGTTTCGAGGAGCCGGCTTCGTTGGGAAGAGCGAAGAGCGTGTACGCGCCCGCCGGAATCATCGTGTCCCCGAGCATGATCGGCTGCTGCGTGATCAAGAGCGTGGCTTCGTCGGCCCCCATCCGCCAGACCTTGCCGTACGGCACCAACCCGCCCCAAATCTTCCGGATTTCGTCGCTCTTGGGATTTTTGGAATAAGGCCGGCCATAAACGACGGTGATCCGGTTGCCGTCGATCGCCCGGCTGATTATTTCGTGTGGACTGACCCGGTTTTGTTGTGCCGAGAGAGGCAAAACGCCGCCAAGCAAGACGGCGAGGAGGAGCAGAGCGGACACGAATCTTTTCATGCTGTTATCGGGTCTCGGTGATTGTTGGGATTTTGCCCATGCGGGCTGAACAACTCTGTAGGTGAACCGGTGGGTCGCGAGCAAAAATATGACGTAACTAGAGCGCGATTTCAAATTTAGCCACGCCTGCGCTGGATTTTGCAAACACGCCCTATAATCCCAGGATTCGTTTGGGCCCAAGCCGTCCGACACCGTGGCCGCCCGCGCCAGGAGCCAAATCGCGGATCACCCTGATCATTCTCGCCCGTCCCAATGCCACGGCTTCGTGCATGCTCACCACGTGGACACAGACAGGTATCCGGCGCGCGCGTTGACCGGGCCACGGCTTGATGCGTGACAGGCCCGACCAAACCCAGGGGGGCAGGCCGAACTCAGCTCCTTTCAGGCTGGACTCCCTGCGCTCGGCTGACCGCTCCGGCCCGGTCCTCCGGATTATCATCGGCCAGCCTCAAGGCGCGAGTGGCTTGCTGTCCGATCAAGACGGCCTCGAGGTGCTCGATTTGTTCCAGGACGAACCGCGACTGTTGTTCCATTTCATGCGAGGCGGCGGCCGATTTCTCTGCGACCGATGCATTGCGCTGCGTCACCTTGTCGATCTCCCCGATTGAAGAAGCCACATCGGCAACGGCGACTCGCTGCCTTTCGGATACCTCCTGCATCTCGTGCATGGCCGTCTTGAAGCTGCCAATCTGGGAAAGGAGGTTGGAGAGCTGGCTTTCGACGGTCTCGCTCAACGACGTCCCCTCGTGTACGCTCCGGATGGCATTCTCGATCATTTTGTTGGCCGACATGGCCGACTCCGCGCTCTTGTGGGCCAGCGTTCGCACCTCATCGGCTACGATGGCGAATCCGGTCCCCGCCTCCCCGGCCCGCGCGGCCTCAACTGCGGCATTCAACGCCAGAAGGTTGGTCTGAAATGCGATCTCCTCGATGGTTTTGGCGATGTTCGCGATTTGCGAGCTCGACTCTTGGATACGCTGCATCGCGCCGCGCATTTTTTTGGTCGAGACCGAGCCCTCGGTGACCAACGCGTCGCTCTGGTTCGCCAGTTGCAGCACGCGCTTAACCCGCTCATTCTCGGCGGTCGCCATCGAGGTAATTTCCTCGACCGTGGTGTGGATCTCCTCGATCGACGACGCCTGCTCCGAACAGCCCTCAGCCAGGCTCGACGCGGTTGACGATACCGTGAGCGAAAGCTCGTTGCCTTTCTGCGACGCCTCTTCGAGTTGGCCCGAAACGGACTGGATGGAGCGGGTGATTTGACGGATGATGAAGAAGCCACCCACCATGGAGAGCAGGATCGCGAGGCTCACCGCGGCCAGGGAGGCGTACATCTTCAGGTCCGCCTCTTCCCTTCGCAGCTGCGTGTAGTTCTGGACGTCCAACTGCACAAACTCGATGAAATTTACCATCTCCTTCTCGTGCTGGAGGTAGGTTTTCTTGATTGTGGCGGCCAGCTCCTTGTCGAAGGAATGGCGTCCGCTGGCAGGTGGCGGGCCTGCCTGGATCACGAGCTCGGTCGCGTCTTCGCACGCTTTGAGCATGTCATTGTCGACGTATTTCTTGAACAGCTTCACGCCCTCTGGACTTTCGAGCGCCTCGATGCGCCCGAGCAGGGGCCGCATGTCGTCCATGAAAATAGGGAACCGCGTGGTGGCTTCGTTCACGTCGCCCGTGCCCAACGCGTAACTCAGCAGCCCATTGTGACGATCGATCATCAGTTGGGCTTGGAGCGCCAGGTCTGCCACCATCACCTTGCGCACGAGTTCCGGGTCGCTGGTCTCGGTCGCCAGCTGCGAGATCAGGCCGAACAGGCGCTTGATTTCGTGGGTGTACAGCAGCGTCGTTTTCCAGGGATGGACGTTCTCGACGAGGATGCCGGTGCGGAAGGAGGCCAGGCGCTTCTCGAAATCGAAACGGTTTTGGACCATATCGCGGAACGGTGCGGAGAATTCGTCCAGCGCCATGGACGCAACCGTTGCCTCGATTTCTTTGACGACAGCCTGGGTTTTGGTGATGCGGTCGCTGTAGTCTTTCCGGCCCTCCTCGAGCTTCCCGGGGGCGGCGAAGTCCTGATGGGCTTGCCAGACCCCGCCGCTCTCGCTGGTCCAGGCGTTGCCGAGCTCGATCATCTCCCGCAGCAGCAGGCTCACCTTGCTGAAGTTCCCTAGCTGGTGCGCGTCCGTATAACCGCGGTAGACCAGCGCGCCTCCCAGCAGCAACGAAATCGCAGCCGCCAGGATGTTCAAAACGGCAATACGTGACTTAATGGTCATTGTTTTTGCTCACGAAAGGTGCGTTTGCGCTTACAAATGGGTGCCAAAAGTAATATTCGGCCATTAAGGCGAACGATTTAGGGAATTCTGCACCGGTTTCGCGCCTTAATTCCCTAGAAAGGGGCTTGAGAGCGATCACCATCAGCGAAACACGGACGAGCCGGTCGCCGCCGTACCCCCGCACTGCGCAGAGCTGGTGCCAGGCCCGCCCCAAACGGGTCAACAGCCCCGTGTCCCCATTCTTTGATGAAGAGCCTTGGTGTAGACCCCAAACTTTGGTGTAGACCCTTCGTGTGCCACTGCGTGGCCTGCTCCGGCTGGCCGTGCCAGCCGTAGCCTCCCGCAATGCGGGAGCGAAGGCTGGTGCCCGGAGTCGGGGTCGAACCGACACGGATGTTATCCACAGGATTTTGAGTCCAGCGCGTCTGCCAATTCCGCCATCCGGGCTTGGGAAGAGATGCGCACCGTAGCTCCCGGCCGAAAGTTGTCCACCGAATTTTCTCCTGATCCGTGGGTCCGGCGCAGCGCCCAACCGGAATCATAATTGACAGGAGCAGCGGACACAGAGGAAACGAATTCTCCGCTGATTACGCGGATTAACGCGGATTGAATATTTTCGGATCTGCGAACATCGGCGCCATCCGCGGGAAAGATCCGTGGCCAAATGGACTGGCCGGTTCAGAGGGCCGGGGCTGTCCGGCCATCCACCCAGTAGCCTTCGATCATGCTGAAGACGGGGCGCTGGGGGAGGCCCAGCTCGTTGTGGTAAAGCTGGCTCACGAGGATATCGAGGGCGGTGGCACCGATGAGGGGCAGGTTCTGGTTGATGCCCGCCACCGCTTCGACATGGGTCAGCCGCGTCTGCTCCACGTCGAGTGCGGCATAGGCCACGTCGCCGGGAATCTCGTAGCCGAGCTGTTTCAGCGCGAAAAATTGCCCCGGGCCAAAACCGATCACCGCATCGGGCCGGGCCCGTTTCATCCAGATTTTCACCTGACGGACTTCCTGGCCCGTCGAGGTCAGGAGTGGTTCAAGCCGGGGGCCGTCGGTCTTGTGTTGCGCCGCGAGGTAGCCACCGAGCCACAGATAGCTCACCCGGCTGTTCTCGTCGCGATCCAGCATCAGGCCGATCCGGCGATAGCCCAGGTGCGCCAGCCGTTCGTAGGCGAGGAAGGATCCGCGAAAATGATTGTGCGTGCCGCGATGCAGCGCGTGGTGGTTGAAGACGTAGCCCAGGCCGACGCAGATCAGGTGCGACCAGTCGAGTTCGTAGTTATAGACCGGATGCGGGAAGGGCACGATAAGATGACCGCGGACAGCGCGGGCCTGCAGCATCCGGCAGGTGGCCGCCGCCCCCGCCCCGCCGGGCCCCAGCCAGAACGGCTCGACGCGCACGCCGAGTTGCTGGGCCCGCTGCCGGGCGCCTTCGAAACAGCCGACGCTGAACGAGTGGTTTTTCCAGTCGTCGGCCGTCGGGCCCCCGTTGAGGAAGCCCACCACCTCGGGTGCGAACTTGTGCTGTTTGAGGCGCACCTGGCTCATCAGGGCGGACACGAGCAGATTGGAGCGATAGCCCAGCCGGTCCGCCAGGTGGCGCAAGCGCTCCCGCGTCGCCTCGGGGATGGAAGGATGGTTGCGCAGGCTCAACGCCACGGTGGTGTGGCTCACGCCGGCGCGCCGGGCAATTTCCCGCAGGGTCGGAGGATTCGCCAGTGGGTTCAAGGCCATGCCGCAGCCTGGGCGCCAGCCCGGCGGGCGGCAAATTCATTTTACGTGGAAAGCAGACACACTCTTGGCCGCCGACGGCGGAGCGAGCACGCTGACCCCCGTCAAGTTCCCTGTCTTCCCTCAACCAGCCCGGATCCGGCCACGCCCCAACGCGTGACCCCGGTTCAGCCAACCTCAATCCCCTCCCCCATGAAACTACTGCAAACTGCGCGAGGTCTGCCTCGCCCTGCCTCGTTGTCCGCCGCGGTGCTGTTTTCGCTGTTGATCACCCCGGCCGTCACATTGCCGGCCCAAACCCCCACCCCGGCCCAGGCCGCCACGGCCGATGAGACCGTGATCCTTTCCCCCTTCAACGTTTCCACCACCGCCGCCGACCGCTATCGCGCGGAGGATGCCATCTCCGCCGTGCGCGTCCGCGCGGCGCTGATCGACACTCCGAGTTCGATTTCGGTGATCACGCGCGGGATGATGGATGACCTCATGTCGACCCGCGTCTTCGACGTCACCCGCTACGTGGCGGGCGTGCAGGAAGGCCGCGGCATCCAATTCCAAGACCGCATGATCATCCGCGGTTTTGAAACCCAGGGCGGTGCGCGCACGGTGGATAATTTTCTCCAATCGGCCGACGCGGACAACGTGGAAGAGTCAATCATCGACCGCATCGAGGTGACCAAGGGCCCCAACGCCATCCTCTCCCCCGCGGGTGCCCCCGGCGGCTCCCTCAATATCATCACGAAGTCCCCGACCTTCCGCGCCCAGGGCTCGCTCATGGCCACGATCGGCCTGTTCGACGCCCAGAAGATCACCCTCGACATGGGCGGTCCCTTGGGGAACAGCAAGGATTTCGCCTATCGGCTGATCGGTTCCTGGCAGGATACCCGCCAATACTGGTCCGCTGAGGCCAAGACGAAACACCACGCCTTCGCCCCGATGTTTACTTGGCGCATTTCCGACAAAACCCAGCTGACCACCAAGCTGGTGGCCGCCGAAATGTGGGTCTTTCGCGAACCGGCGCTGATCCTCGATCCGAACACCACCGCGGACACGAGCAATCCGCAGATCGGCCCGGGCTTCTCTTATCGCGGACTCAACGGCACCCAACCCTGGAGCCACAACGGCACGCACAACGCCGATCTCTTCACCACCCTGACTTCGAGTCTGAACGAACACATTAGCTTACGCGTCGCCGCCAACGCCCGTTACTATTTCACGGATGCCGACCAGGAGTTCGTGAATGGCCTGCCGGGACTGACCAATCGCTACAACCCGATGACCGGTCAGCTCACGCAGAATTACACCTGGGCGCTCGCCAATTCGTCCCTGCCCTACAACGCCACCACCAATCCCTACGTCTCGACTTACTCGCCTTACTACGATCCGACCAGCATTCCGGTGCGTGGCCAGATTCAATGGACGAGGCTGAAGACGGCCAATTTCCAGATGGATGGACTGTTCAAGTACAAGTTTGGCCCCATCGATTCGCAGACGGTCATGGGCTATGGCTACGGCCGGCAATTGGCCGACAACCGCGTGAAGGATCCCGGCACGCTGCCGTCCATCAACCTGACCCAGCCGATCCCGAGTGTGTATCCGGTTTATCCGGTCAACCTGACGCAGGACAACGGCTCCTCCTACCTCAATCAGCAGACCTACATCAACCAGCGGTTCGGCTTCTTTGACAACCGGCTCTTTGTGACCGGCGGCTATCTGCATTACGCCACCCTCACGAAGTCCTGGAACGTTCTCACGCATTCGGTGCCCGCCGTCCTGGATGACTCCAAGAACCTGACCAATATCAGCGCACTCTGGAAGGTGCGGGACAATGTCTCGGTCTATTACAGTCACTCCATCAATTCCTCGCCGGTCATCGCGAACAACCTGCCCCTGTGGAAGAATGGCGAGCAATCGGAATACGGTTTCAAGACCGAGTTCTTCAACCACAAGCTCTCGATCAACGGCGCCTACTTCAAAATCGCCCAGACCAATGTCACGGTGCCGAATCCTGCCTACCAGAACGATCCCACGCAGCCCCAACAGCTGATATCGGACCTCAAGAACAAGGGCTTCGAGTTCGAGATCATGGGCAGCATCACCAACGATCTGTCGGTGTTGGCCACCTACTCGCATCTTAACATGCGCGACAATCTGGGCCGCATGGTCCGTGGCGTCGCGGACAACAACGCCAGCATGCTGCTCAATTACCGCTTCAACAAGGACAGCGACTTGAAGGGACTCTCGCTTTATGCCGGCGTCAATTACAGCAGCAAACGCGCGGGTGATATTCCGATCAACTTCACTCCGCTCGGGGTCGTCGGCCAGGTGAGTTTCTACCTCAAGCCGGAATACGTGAATACGATTGGCGCCAGCTACCGGGTGAACGACCGGCTTACCTTCCGCTTGACCATCGACAATGTACTCGATGAAACGAACTACATCGCGGTGGCGGGTGCACGTTCCTGGGGCTCCGGCCTGACCACGGCGACTGGCCGTAACATCCGGTTCACGACCACGATCAACTTCTGATCCGGAGTCCGCCCCCCTCATTGTGAGCATCCTTCCCGGTTATCTGCCGGCGGGGCAGGAGTCTGCCCCGCTCAAATTCGATGTGCGCCGTTACGGCGCCACCGGCGACGGCCGCACGTCCGACACCGAGGCCATCAACCGCACCATCCTCGCGGCCAAGGCCGCGGGCGGCGGCACGGTCGTGCTGCCGGCCGGCGCCTACCTGAGCCACTCGATCCGGCTCTGCAGTCATCTCACGCTGCAGCTCGATGCGGGTGCCACGCTGATTGCCGCCGACCCGCCGCCGCCCGGCGGGTCGGGTGGCTACGACGCGCCGGAGGATGCTCCGTCCAACCTGCACCAGGATTTCGGCCATTCGCGCCTGCGCAACAGCCTCATCTGGGGCGAAGATCTTGAGGGCGTGTCCATCTGCGGACCCGGCCGCATCTACGGCCGCGGGCTCAGCCGCGGCAACGGCCGCATCGCGCTCCCCGTGGGTGAGGTGGCGCCGCAGCCGCCGGGCCATCTGCCCGATGTGCTCGAAGCCGATGGCCCGGTCGAGCCCGAAGTCGGCGCCATCGAACCGGGCGCCTTCGGCTATCCCAGCGCGGTCGATACCCTCCCCGCCGGCGTGGGCAACAAGGCGATCGCCTTCCGCGGCTGCCGCAACGTGCTCGTGCGCGACCTCACCATCCTGCATGGCGGGCACTTCGCCCTTATCGCCTCCGACTGCGATCACGTCACCGTCGACAACGTGTTTATCGACACCAACCGCGACGGCATCGACATCGATGCCTGCGCGAACGTCCGCATCTCCAACTGTTCCGTCAACTCACCGTGGGATGACGGCATCTGCATCAAGTCCTCCTGCGGCTTCGGCGGCGTCCGGCCGGTGGAAAACGTGACCGTCAGCAACTGCTATGTGAGCGGCTTCGAGGAGGGCACGCTTTTCGACGGCACCCGCTCCCGCGTCATCCGCCACCGCGGTGGTCCGATCGGTCGCATCAAGATCGGCACCGAGGCCAGCGGCGGCTTCCGGAATATCGCCATCAGCAACTGCCTCTTCGAATTCTGCCGCGGCCTGGCGCTCGAGCAGGTCGACGGGGGCATGATGGAGGATATCGTGGTTTCGAACCTGACGATGCGCGAGGTGATGAACGCGCCGATTTTCATCCGGCTGGGCGGCCGGCTGCGCGCCCCGGAGGCGACCAGGCCGGGCACGGCCCGCCGCCTCACGATCAGCAACGTCATCGCCTACGACGTCGCGCCCGAGCATGGCATTTTCATCGCGGGCCTGCCGGGTCACCCGGTGACCGACGTGCAGCTGGCCGACATCCAGCTCCACTCCCGCGGCGGCGGTCCGGCCGCGGCTGCGCAACGTCGCGTGTCGGAAATGGCCGACGGCTATCCGGAACCCATGCTGTTCGGCATGCTGCCCTCCTGGGGAATTTACGTCCGGCACGCCGCCCGGGTGCAGATGCGCAACATCATGCTGCGTCTGCTCAATGCCGATTCGCGTCCGGCCATCGAGCTGGACGACGTGGACGGCGCGGACCTGGTCGGCATCCGTTTGCCGGACCATGGGCCGGCCGAACAGTGGGTGACCGCCGGCTTGAGCCGTATTTCCGTGCGCGACTGCGATGGCCACGCCGATGCCAGGGCGTGAAGTTCCCGGCCGGGATTTGGGTTTAAGTTTAAGGTTTGAGTTTACGTTTGGCTGGAGCCGCAGGGGTTGGCCGGGCGTTTCCCACTGCGTAACCGTCGCGGCTTTCCGATCGCAGCCGCCGCGGTTACGCGGCGGAGTCCGAGACGCCTTCCGTGATCGACTTCGGGTGCCGTCACGGCGAAGCGAATGCCGGGCCATCCCCGGCTTCAGAGCGGAGCGACATAATGGTCCGGGCCGCCGTGCGTCAGCTGGTGGCGCTTGACCTGTCGCAGACCGAACCAGGCCAGACCGTAGAGGCCGCCCAGCATGAGATTCACCAGCCGATAAGGGCCGAGCACGACCTGGCCCGCCACCGGCAAAGAGAAGGTGTAATGCCACCCTTGCAGGGCATCCAGGATCCAGCCGCAGCCGGGGCTGACCAACACCGCAATGATGATCGACTGCACGATGGTGTTGGCCCCGGCGAGCTGGCTGTAGCGCAACGGATGAAAGATCTCCTGGGTCAGCTTGAGCTGCGCCATCATCACCACCCAGAAGGCGACGCCCGTGACCAGCGAGGAGGCCAGAAACGTCCACGGCCCCACCACCAGAAAGAAGGACAGCACGTAACCCAGCGTAATCACCACCAGCCCGACGCCGAGGACGTGGGATGCGCCGCGTGCGTCCACCAGCCGGCCGACGGGATAGGCAATCACCACCCAGACCAACGCCGGCCAGGAAAGCATCCGCCCCACCGCATCCAGATCCATGCCGAGTTCGTATTGCGGGAAGAAGATGATGAAGCCGGACAGCCCCAGCAGCGCCCCGTAAAGGCAGATGCGGACGAAATACACCCACAGGTAAACCGGATGCCGGTAGGATTCGGCGATGAAAGTCTGCACCGCCCGCCCGAGGGCGGCCGGGCGCGCTTCACCGGCGGGTGGCGGGGGCACCGCCGGATACGTCCCCTCGCGCACGAACCAGCAGATGGCGCTGAAACCGACCAGGTTCAGCAGGGCCACCCCGATGAAGATCTCGCGGCTGTGCGTGGTAACGCGCCCAAGCAGCCAGTAGGTGATGATGAACGTGCCGCCTGCACCGAAGACCCGGAAGAGGGCAAGAAAGCGCCCCATGTGCGTGTCCGGCACGACATCGCGCAGCAGGCCAAAGAACATGACATTGGTCACCGTCTGGAAGCTGCGGTACAAGAGCACCAGGGCGGCGAAGACAAAGATGACCGGCGCGACCGGCAGCGACCGCAGCCACGGGCCGGACCAGTTGCAACGCAGCAACCAGGCCGCGAGCTCCGGTGCATACGGCGTGATCGCAAGAAAGATGGTGACAAAGGGCGTCGCCCAGAAAAGCACGGGAATTCTCCGCCCCCAGCGCGTGCGCAGCCGGTCCGAATAGTAGCCGAGCGGCGCCATGATGATGAGCTGCAGGATCGCGTTGAACGACCCGACGATTACGCCGATCTCCTTGTCCGAGGCGCCGTGAAGCTTGAGCAGCACGGGCAGCACCTTGGGTTCAAGCATGTCGATCAACGTGAAGATTACCTCGCCGGCCAGCAGCCAGATGAAGATCGCACGCAGCCCGGCGGCGGTGTAGGTCAACGTGCCGGCGCGATAGGTTGTGGTCGGGGTGGGAGCCGGACATGCCCCGGGGTCAGGCGAAGGCGGATTCATTGGGTGTGGCAATCCCGCAGGGCTGCGGCGTTGATGCGAGCGTTTCAGATCGGCCCTGCAAGCCAAGCCCAGGATCACTTTACGCGTAAAACCTTGGGGTTCCGCCTCGGGTTCCGGGTTTCGGGTTTCGTGTTCCGGGTTGCTCCAGCCGTCCACCGTCCGACTGTTGTGAATATCAACGCTGAAATGAGAAATTGGAAATTGTTCAGCGCCTCCTCAGCGTTCCGATTTCAGTTTTTCAGCTTTTCAGTTTTCAGCCTTTCAGCCCACTGTCCGACCGTCCACCGTCCACCGTCCACCGCTTTCCCTTTCACTTTCACTCTCACTTTCCCTTTCCGCCATGCCCGACTTTCGCGTCTTCTGCCAGCCTCCCACCCGCGAACCCGCCGAGATCACGCTCTCGGCCGACGAATCGCATCATCTCGTCGTCGTGAACCGCGCCCGCCCCGGTGATACCGTGGTGGCCTTCGACGGCTGCGGCACCGAATGGATCTGCGCGCTGGTCAGCGACAAAAAGCCGGCCGCCCTGCTCCAGGTGCGCTTCAGCCAGAAGGCCAGACCCCTGCCCTACGAGATCACGCTCGGGCAGGCGCTGCCCAAGGGCCAGTTCATGGATGCGATCGTGCGCAAGGCGACCGAGATCGGCGCGACGCGCATCGTGCCGCTGGAAAGCGAACGCACGCAGGTGCGCCTCGACGACGAGCGGCAGGACAAAAAAATCGAGAAATGGCAGGTGGCCGCGCTCGAAGCCGCCAAGCAGTGCGGCAACCCATGGCTGCCCGAGATCACCCCGCTCCAACAGGCCGCGGCGTTCATGGAATCGGCCAAGGGCCACGATCTGAAACTCATCGCCAGCCTGCAACCCGGCGCGAAGTCGCTCAAGGCCGTGCTCGCCGCGTTTCAGGCGGCGCAGGGCCGTGCACCGAAAAAGGTCCTCTGGCTGATCGGGCCCGAGGGCGATTTCACCCCGGCGGAGATGAGCCTCTCGAAGAGCTGCGGTTTCGAACCGATCACGCTCGGCCCGCTCGTCCTCCGCTGCGAAACGGCGGCGGCGTACGCCCTCAGCATACTGAGCTACGAACTGCAAAACGCGTGACCGCGTTTTGCAGTTCGTAATTTGGTTTGGTGAGCGTTTGCGCTCACCAAACTAGCAGGCCGCCGGCATAGGTCAGACCGGCGCCAACGCTGCAGAAGACGATCTTGTCGCCGGCGTGGAAGATGCCCTCCTCCGCCGCCCAGCCGAGTGCCATCGAGACCGAGGCGGCGCTCGTGTTGCCATACTGCGAGATCGTCACGATGAACTTCTCGAAGGGCAGGCCCACGCGTTTGCTCACGGCGCGCAGGATGCGCTCGTTGGCCTGGTGCGGCACGATCCAGGCCACGTCCTCGAGCCGCAGGTTCTCCCGGGCCAGCGTCGCCTCGATCTGGTCGGCAAACGCGACCACCGCGGCGCGGAAGACCACGCCGCCGTTCATCTGCAGATAGAAACTGTCACGGTCGTGCCCTGCGGGGTGCGGCACCGGATTGAGCGCGCCGCCGCCGGGCCGCTGGATCGCCTCGAAGAGCCGGGCGTCGCCGGAGAGCGCCATGCGGTGCAACCGGTGCCCGCCCGGCGCCGCCGTGAGCACGGCGGCGCCCGCGCCGTCGCCGAAAAGAAACGCCGTCTCCTTGTCCTTCGGATTGGTGATGCGCGAGAGGAGCTCCGCCGTGACCACGAGGATTTTTTTCGCCGTGCCGCCGCAGATGAACGCGCGCCCCACCTCGAGGGCGTACAGCCAGCCGGAGCAGGCCGCGTTGAGGTCGAACGCGAGCGCATGCGGAATGCCGAGAAGCTTGGCGAGCTTGCTCGCCATCGACGGCACCGGCTGGTCGGGAATCAGCGTGGCCATGATGATGCCGTCGATCTCCTGCACCGGCACGCCGGCCTGCGCGAGCGCATGCTGCACCGCGATGGCCGCGAGATCGGTGGCCGATTCGTCGTCCTCGGCATGGCGCCGCTCCTTGATACCCGTGAGCTTGACGATCTCCGCCTCGGTACGGCCGGGAAACTCCTTCAAAATCTCCTGGTTCGACATCACATTCTTCGGCACCGCGTAACCCAGGCCCGCAATGCAAACCGTCTCGTCGCTGGACGCGACGAATCCGGTCGGTTTTGGGTTTTGGGTTTCGAGTTTTGAGTCGGATCGAGCCGTTTTTCGGAACGCAACATAGCGCGCCACGTCGTCGCCTGACACGCGTCCGCCGGGACCGGTTGCCTGGATGTCAACCAGCGTCGCCGGATCGAGCCCGGCTTCCTGCGCGAGCTTCGTCGCGCGGGGGGTCCATGGCAAAGCGGAGAGCGGAGAGCGGAAAGCGGAAAGAGTCCGATCCGGAATCGTCGACGGCTGCAATTTCTCCGCCGTGGCGACCGGGACCGCCGCCGCAGCTTTACCGCTTTCCGCTCTCCGCTTTCCGCTCTCCTTCGCCTCCAGGTGCCGCAGGCTGGCGTCGGCGGTTTCGATGCGCAGGAAGGGCGCGCCGCTCGGCAGGATGTCGCCGGCCCGGCAATTGATCTCCGCAATCACCCCGTCGCAGGGCGCCTCGAATTCGAAGACCGATTTGTCGCTCTCCAATTCAGCGATCTTCTCGCCCTTGGCCACCCGGACGCCGGGTTGCACCTTGATGTCGACAATCGTGAGTTCGTTGACGGTCGCGCCCATGGAGGGCACGGGGACGTCGATCAGAAACAATTCCATGCGAGTTGAGAGGTTGAAAGGGGCAGAGTGTTGAGGCGCGGACGGGCCCCGGTCAATGCCGGGGCTTGCCAAAGATTGGCACCACCGCCGCGGGAAAATCAGCCGCGGACAGCGCGCCAGACCGCCAGACAGCGGGCGATGAGCGCCGGAAATTCGGCCAGCGGAATCATGTTGGGCCCGTCGCTGATCGCCCGGTCCGGTTGCGGATGTGTTTCGAAAAAAAGCCCGTCGGCGCCGGCCGCGAGCGCTGCGCAGGCGAGCGGCGGGATGAATTCGCGCTGGCCGCCGCTTTTGCCGCCGGCTGCACCCGGGAGCTGCACGCTGTGCGTGGCGTCGAAGATGGCGGGATATCCGTTGGCCTTCATGAGCGCAAACGAACGCATGTCGACGACAAGGTTCTGGTACCCGAACGTCGTGCCGCGCTCCGTCTGCCAGATTTCGCGCGCCCCGCCCTGCTTCAATTTGTCGATGACGAACGGCATTTCCTGCGGCGAGAGGAACTGGCCCTTCTTTACGTTGACGGTGCGCCCGCTCTGCGCGGCCGCGAGCAGCAGATCGGTCTGCCGGCAGAGGAAGGCGGGAATCTGCACGACATCGCACACGGCGGCGACCGGTGCCACCTGGTGCGTCTCGTGCACGTCGGTCAGGATCGGAAAGCCGTAGTCGCGCTTGACGAGCGCGAGGAGTTTCAGTCCGGCTTCGAGACCGGTGCCGCGGGGGCCGGTGCCGGAAGTGCGGTTGGCCTTGTCGTAGGAACCCTTGAACACGAAGGTGATCTCGGGATGCGTGCGTTGCACGGCGACAAGTTGCTGGGCGACCGCGCGGCAGACCTGCTCGTTTTCGAGCGAACACGGCCCGGCGATGACGAGGAGTTTGGCAGGATCGAAAATCATGCGACTGGAACCGGAATACACGGAAACCGCCCGAGGGGAAGCTGCGAGTTTGGCCGGGCCCACAGATGGCGGTGGCAGGTGGACCCAGCCTGACGTTGGTTCGAGCGCCCCCTGACCCAGTGGCCGCAATGGCGGTTATTGTCACTTCGACTGTCGTATCAGCAGATATGGCATGCGCACCGGCCCTGGTTTCCTATCACCGACTACTCGAGCAACTGAAACGCGAACATGGTTACGGGAAAGCCATGGAACTGATCGTGGGCGGGATGTACGATCAGATCGGGTTTCTGGAATATTCGCTGTTAAGGCACATCGGCCTGCAACCCGAGCACAACATCGTGGACGTCGGCTGCGGCAGCGGCCGGCTGGCCGCCAAGTTGTACCCCTACCTGCGGGGCAATTATGTGGGCACCGACATACTGCCCGAAGTAGTCGACTTTGCCCGGGCCAAATATCCCTGGCGCAATTTTCAGTTTCTGGCCGTGCCGGATTGCCGCATCCCGGTCGACGACGCCTCGGCCGAGTACGTCACATTCTTCTCCGTTTTTACCCATCTCGTCGATGAGGACTGCTACCGGTACTTGCGCGAAGCCCGGCGGGTGGCCCAAAGCCGCGCCCGGATCGTGGTGACCTTCCTGGATTTCGACGAACCCTGGCACTATCCCATTTTTGAGGACTCGCTGGCCTCAACCGATCCCGACCGCGTATTGAACCGGTTTTTAAGCAAATCGGCGCTCCAGAAATGGTGCGAGGTATTGGGGTTGCAGCTGGAGCACGTCTACACGGGATCGCGGCCCTGGATACCGATCGACCACGACATCATATACGACGATGGCCGGAGAGTTGCCGGCCTGGCAGAGTTTGGGCAGTCGGTGGCCATTTTGCGCCGCTAGCCGGGTCGAATCTCGGATTTAACCAGAAAATTGACTGA